>CAYLZO010000077.1:0-20084 GCA_964387775.1 uncultured Anaerolineaceae bacterium | reverse complement strand
ATGTTGTCAGATAGAGCTACCGCCTGGACCTATCACCCGACTTTCAAACTATGCCACTCCCTGAATTTCAACTGCTAGTCAGCCGGTGCCTTGAGGTGGTGCCTGATCCTCGTCCGGAAGAGTTGGTTGACTATGCGGGAAAAGCAGACCCAAAGGATTTGAGTATCTTGGTTGCTGCTGTGCGTGATCGCTGCCCCTGGCTGGTTACATTTAATGTGCGGCACTTCCAGCCGGGCCACCCAGATGTCACCGTCTTGCGTCCTGGGGAGTTTATACGCCAGGTGCGGAATTTGCTGGCTTACTTGAGGTAGAGGGCTAAAGACCGGCCAGGTGGTGGCCCTGGACCTGGAGGTCCACATCTCCTCCAGGCCCTCAGCCAGTTTCTGCAGTGGGGCTCGGGCGTGGCCGAGGTGGTGTACGATCATCTCGAACCATCCCGAGGAGCAAGGGCGGGCGTTCGGAGACCTCGAGAGACGGTCAGGTGTTCGGCCAGCCGCCGACTTGACAACCAACGCGGCCTGGATTATACTTTTCTGGCATTTGCAAGAACTCCCATTTGTCAGAAAAGGGGTGTGCGGGATGGATAATCCATTTGCCGAACAGATTGCCGTGTTTACCGACCGCCAGCAGGAGCTCGCCGCCCTGCAGGGAGTGGTCGAGGCGCTCCAGCGGGGGCAACCCCATCACGTGGCCCTCTTTGGTTCGCGCCGCATCGGCAAGACGTGGCTGATGCAACGCCAGATCAAGGCCCTCCTGGACCGGGCGGACCAGGCCATTCGCCCGATCTATGTGAACCTGGAGAGCGTCTGTACGTCCCCCGAGGTCTTTGTCCAGCGCTACGTGGGCCTGACCTGTTTCTGGGCCCTGAGCCAGGGGCAGGGCGAGGTGGACAACTATTTGACGGCAACGCGGCTCCTGCGGGCGCTCCCTGTTTCCTCAGATGTCGTGACCCACACCGTGGGCCTGATCCTCGACGAACTGGACCGGCGCACGCCCGACCACCACCTTCTCCTGCGCACGGCCCTGGCCTTTCCCTCGCGCCTGGCTGCCGAGCAAGGATTTCGGATCGTCCTCTTCCTCGACGAGTTCCCCGAGCTGACCACGTTGGGCAACTACCCCCAGGTCGGCGATCCGCTCAAGTTATTCCGCGACGCCTTCCAGTCCGGCCAAGGCATCGCCTACGTCATCGCCGGTTCGGCCATCAGCGCCATGGAGGGCCTGGTCAAGGATCACCAGTCCCCCCTCTTTCTCCACTTCGAGATGCTGCCCCTGGGACCTTTTGGGCCCAAGGACAGCCGGGCGCTGGCCCGCAAGCTGCTGTCCCGGCCTTCCCCGGAGGTCCTGGCGGCCATTGCGCTCTACAGCACCGGCTATCCGTTCTATATCGTGGCCCTCTGCCGGCGCCTGGAACGATTTCGCGAGGAAGGCGTGGGCCCACTCTCCGAAAAGAGCGTGCGCTGGGCCTTCCTGCTGGAAACCCTGTCCTGGGATGGGCGCATCTACAATTATTGCCGCTACCTGCACGACGTCTCGCTCCAGAAGGCTCGCGGCTACGGCATCCTCAAGGCCATCCTCCAGTCGCTGGCCGTCGAGGAGGGGCTGACCCTGTCCGAGGTCGCGCGCAGCATCCGCAAGGGCACGTCGCCGACGGGCGAGTACCTGCGGGCCTTGATGGAAGTGGATCTGCTCGTAAAGCGGGAGCGGCGTTACTATTTCCGCGATCCCGTCCTGCGTTTCTGGGTGGCCTACACTGGCCGGGGGATCGAGTTGGAGGCGTCGCCCCGGCCGGAGGAGCTGACCGAGCTGCTGCAGGTGGTGACCGAGCGCTTCCAGGCCACGGCCCAGGCCCTGGGCGTTGCCAAGGAGGCCGAGGTGCGGGAGCTGTTGCGTCGTTTCGACGGGCAGGCGGTGCCGGGCGAGTTGCTGGGCCAGGGCGAGGGCAGCCTCTTTCGCCTGCCTACCTTTACCGAGGTGGAATCGTACCGCTCTGCGGATGGCCAGGTAGAGCTGGACGCGGTGGCCGAAACGGAGGACGGCGAGCGATGGGCGGTGGAGGTCAAATGGCGTGACCGGTTGGCTGGCGTCAAGGAGGTCGAGGACCTGCTGGGGAAAGCCGGGCCTTTGAATGCGGTGCCCTGGCTCATTGCCAAGGTGGGCTTTACCCCCGAGGCGCTGACTTGCGGCCACCAGGAGAATGTCTTTTTGTCCACCGGCGCCGACCTCAAGCAACTGGACAAGCGGGTCTGACCGTTTTCATTGCTGAAGCAAGTGCCAAGTCACCCTGCTGGCCCAGATGATGGAAGAACACCGACAGGTCTTACAAGGAAGGTGTGAGATTGCGCGAACAAGCGATTGAATCGTTTCTCACCTGGCTCGTCGAGGAGAAGGGCAGCGGAGGCTTTCGCATAGTCAATCCACTATTAAAGATATCTTTTATTCTCTTTGCTCTAATAAGGCAATGACTATGCGAAGAGATCCCTAAGCTGCTCTCGCCCGACGAGCATTACCAGTGGGCCTGTTTGGAAGCGGTCGCCGGAGACGCCGATGCATCCCTCGATCACTTGGCCCGTGCCCTGGACCAAAAGTCCACCCCGCAGCAAGTCTCCAGCTTGTGCGACTGGGCTCGCCGCGACCCGGACCTGTCGTCTCTCCACGGCGATCCGCGCTTTGAGGCGCTGGTGGAGAGGGAATAGTAAAGCATCGAGGGGCCGGGTCCCGGGTGCTGTCCCTATCCACGCGCAGCGTGCAAAAGATGTTCGTGGACCTGGCCTCCCGCGCCGGCATCCTGGAGCGCTTTCACCTGACGCCTCACACGCTCAGGCACTTTTTCGCCACCGAGTTTCTGAGCGAGACCGGCGACCTGGCCCTGACCCAGTTCTCGCAACCCGCGCATCGTCCAGGTGCTCAAAGCCTTCGACCTGATGCAGGAGGTGGGCGAGGGGATTCCACGCATGTATCGGGAAATGGAGTTGAGCGGGTTGCGTCCGCCCGAGTTCGACCAGGACCGCCTGCATTTCTACGTCGCCCTGCGCAATACACCCGTCTACGACACAGAGACCACGCGCTTTCTGGAGAGGTTTCGAGACCGCGAACTCAACGACCGGCAGGTCCGGGCCTTGGCCCATGCATTTCAGACCGGCGCTTTTACCCGCGTCCGCTACCAGGAGATCAACGAGGTGGACAGCGACCTGGCCCGCCAGGAGATCGCGGCCATGCTCGACCTGGGGGTGGTGCGGCGGGAGGGACGGGGACGGGGCACTCGCTACGTGGTTGCCGATACTTCTGTCACACCGAATGCGCGCAATTTCACCATTATGCGCGCAAATACGCGCATTTAGGTTCGCCAAGTCAGAAAAAACTGACCGTGTCGTCGCCCGCCTGTTGGTGCGCGTCTACGAGATCCACGAACGGGTGTTGGCCAAAGGCGGGGGCGGACTGCCGGGCATCCGGGAGCGGGTAGTATTCGTAAGGCTCACCGCCGTACATCTCTTAACGCCAGACCGGTCCAGTCTCGGAGACTGGACCAGCCCCTCGCCACAAACCTTGTCAACGCGCTGGATTCGTGGTAAACTGGCAACTGACCAATAATCAATGAGCAAATGACCGAGGAGGTTGAATGAGGGAAGTCTGGCCAACCAAAGACTTTGTCGCAGCGGGACTGTACGAAGACGATAGGTCAGTCGTTCAAGACGCGGTCCGCGCTCTGCTGACCGAAAAGCCCCAATTGCGATTGGAAGTTGCCATTCACCGCTATCGCACCGAGGACATCTCTCTGGCCAAGGCAGCCGCGCTGGCTGGAGTCTCCTGGGAACGGATGCGGGAGATCCTGTTGAGTCGGGGCGTACAGCCGCGCCTGGGACCGGAGACGGAGGAAGAAGCGCTAGGGGAAATCGCGACCCTGCGGAGGCATCTGGATGTCGCGGATCGTTAACAACACGGTGCTCACCAATTTCCGCCTGGTCGACCACCTGAACATCCTGCACACACTTTTTGGCAAGGTGTACGTCACGCACGAGGTGCGCGAGGAGGTCCTACGAGGCCTGGACGAAGGTTACAGCTTTATGAATCGGGCCGAGCGTGAGATTGGGGTTGGTGCGGATGCCTGGCTCGAGTTGGTGGGGTTTGACACCCTGGCCGAGGAGCAGAGCTTTCGCGAGTTTACGGACAGGTTGGGGTTCGGCGAAGCCTCTTGCCTGGCGCTGGCCCGCCATCGGGGTTGGTTGGTGCTGACGGACGACAAGTCTGCACGTCAGAGGTTACAACGTGAGAAGCTGGCTGCCACCGGCACGTTGGGCATCTTGAAACTGGCCGTCGAACGAGATCTGCTCTCTGTAGAAGAAGGGAATGATCTGCTGCGCCAGATGACGGCTGCTGGCTATCGCTCGCCATATAGCGATTTGCGAGACATCGACGATCAATGACCAAGACCCCACTGCCGAACAAGAGTGGATTACCACATCAGAAGCAGCCGAGATTTTGGATGTCACGGATGCTCAAGTGAGGCGGCTGCTTCTCGATTGGAGCGAGGCCGGCAGCCGCTAACGCCAGACCGGTCCGGTCTTTTGCCGCAAACCTTGTCAAAGCGCTGGATTCGTGATAGACTGGCGGCGGAAATGGGCAAATGAGCGAGTGAGCAAATGACCAACGATCTGCTTCGGAGGAGGAACAGCTATGAATAGCAGAGGAACCGTTACTTTGCAAGAGGCCGTTTCGCTGGCCCGGCAATTGCCGGCCCTGGACAAAATCCGCCTCATCGAGTGGCTGGCCCCCGAGATCGAGCGCGACCTGCTCCGACAGCGCCCGCAAGAGCGGGCGCCGGAGCTCAAGTCGTTGCTGGGCCTGTGCGCCGACCTGGGACCGGCTCCTCCCGCCGACGAGATAGACGAAATCCGCCACGAAATGTGGGCGACCTTCCCCCGGGAGGACGTTTAGTGATCCGCGCCGTCGCCGATACGCACGCCATCATCTGGTATCTCTACAACGACGCGCGACTCTCACCGACCGCCCGCGCCTCGATAGAAGACGCTGCTATAGCCGGTGAACAGGTCGCCCTGTCGAGCATCACTATGGCTGAGATGGTCTACCTGATCGAGAAGGGCAGGATCGACGCTGCCGCGCTGACCCGTTTGGCGACGGCTTTGGACGAGGCCGACGCCGTGCTGGTGGACCTGCCCTTTGACCGGCACATCGCCCAGGCGTTGGGCCAGGTGGCGCGTTCCGAAGTACCGGACTTGCCCGACCGTATCATTGCCGCGACAGCTTTGCATCTGGGCGTCCCCGTCATCAGCCGCGACCGCAAGATTCAAGCCTCGGGGCTAAAGACGATTTGGTGATCCTGTCCCATGACCGCCGAGCCGATGCCCACCCCAGGCGAAAGAATCAACAGCCCAGCCTAAAACGAAACTTGCTAAAGACGATATGGAACGGCGACTGCACCGCATCCGGGACCTCTGGAACGAGGCCAGTGACGCGCAGATTCCGCAGGAACACCGTGCCGCGCTCCGCAAGTCCCCTCCGGGGAGTACGGCGTGCCTCCGGCTCGCCAGGCTGCTCTCGGTGCTGATCGGCAGTTCGCCCAGGTCCTTCCAGGACACGCTCACTGTAAACGCCGCCGGCGCCGCCAACCCTTCGACAAGCTCAGGGCAGCGCAACTATCGAACGCCCATCCACCTTTTGAATCCGCTCACCGGCGAGATGGAGGATTGGGCAACCATCGCCCAAGCTACGGTAGGCGACACCCGCGTGCCCTACAACTAGCCGAAGTCCCCCGCCACAAACCTTGTCAAACCGCTGGATTCGTGGTACACTGGCAACGAGGCCGAACAGGCAAATGGGCAAATGATGGAATCCCAACTGTCGACCAGGTGAACACTCTTGGAAAGACAATCGTGAAGGGGTCTGAGCATGGGACAGGTGATTATGGCCAGGTATGAGCAGGGTATGTTGCGCCCGTTGGAAAGACTGAATCTGAGCGAGCATGAAACCATTCGTCTGTGGATCCTGGAAGATGGGGAAGACGCCAAGCGGGACGAGGCTGGACGAGCTCTCCATGCGCTGGTGGCCGCGGGCCTAATACGACCTACTCCACTTCGCCCAGATGTGCAACCTGTGTCCGAGGAACGTCGTCAGGAGTTGGCCCAGATCCTGGCGGCTGATGGCCCCCTGTCGGAGCTGATCATCGAGGACCGGGGCTGAGGATGGCCACGTATTATCTGGACAGCAGCGCCTTGGTCAAGCGGTACGTGGCCGAGGTGGGGAGCGCTTGGCTGCAAGCCATTGTTGCACCAGTTGCCGGTTACCTGCTGCTCACATCACGGATCACGACAGTCGAGGTCGCTGGTGCGCTGGCCCGTCGTTGGCGCGAAGCTTCTTTGTCTCCCTCCGAATACGCCGATGCACTTCAGGCTTTTCGTTACGACACGTTTACGCAGTACCAGTTGGTAGAAGTAGATGCCGCAGTGAGTGATCTGGCCCGGGATCTGGTAGATCGTCATCCGTTGCGGGCTTATGATGCGGTGCAACTGGCCTCTGCTTCAGAGGCCAATCGGATATTGCAAGTTCTATCGCTTCCCCCTTTGACATTCCTCTCCGCTGACAACCAACTGGTCGCGGCCGCTCTGGCTGAGAGGTTGATCGCCGATAATCCGAACTTGCATCCGTAGACCAGTGAGCAAATGACCGACTAGCCACCGCCTGCCCCAGGCGAAGCCAAAGAGACCAACATTTTCACCCCAAACGAAACCTGCTCAACACGGCGCCGACCGGCGACTGCAACACATCCGGGACCTCTGGAACGAGGCCAGCGACGCGCAGAGCGCCAGGCTGCTCTCGGTGCTGATCAGCGAAGCCGGCGCCGCCAACAACTATCGGACGCCCATCCACCACGTGAACCCACTCACCAGCGAGGCCTGCCCTGAGCCCTTCGGCTGCGCTCAGGGTAAACTCTGCCGAAGGGACGAGGTTTGGGCCACCATCGCCCAAGCTACGGTGGACGACGCCTGCGTGCCCCACAACTACCCGAAAGACTGACCCCGGCCGTGGGCTGCCAAAGTCAACGCCGCCTTCTCAGCCCCCCGCCACAAACCTTGTCAAACCGCAGGATTCGTGGTAGACTGGCAACGAGGTGAGAACGATGAAGCTGGAAAATTATTTCGACTTTTTAGCTCCCGACGACATCCGTCTCAAGGGAACCCGCATCGGGATCGAGACGATCCTGTACGACTATATCCACCGCAGCCAGCCCCCGGAAACGATTGCGGCGCGCTATCCGTCGCTCACACTGGAGCAGGTCTATGCCACCATCACCTACTATCTCCACAACCGGCAGCAAGTTGAGGCCTACCTGGCCGATTGGCTGGCCTATTGCCGACGGGTGCGGGAGGAACAAGATCGCAATCCCCCGCCCGTCGTCACCAGACTGCGCGCCCTTCGTCAGGACAGGCAGGACAAGCACCCAGCAGCCGAGCGTCGCCAGCAGGGGGCAGCGCCGGTAGCATGAGCCTGGTCCGTTACCTGCTATGAAAACCGGCTGTGGCCGGTCTGGCCGCAGGCCCGCCTCCGGCGCAACCGAGCCGCCGGGCTTTCATAGGGCCTAACCCACGAAATTCTTGTTCCTTGTGCAGGGATTTTGGGGGCGAGATTGTCGTCTTTTTGGTTTCGGCTCGTCCGGGTTAGGGCCTAACCCCCGAAATCCTGACACATTGAGCAAGGATTTTGGGGCAACATTGGCCCTCTTGGTTCCGGTTCTATCCGGGTTAGGAGGAACAACTATGTCTACAACAACCGCACAAACGATTTACAGGGAGTGGGTCCGTCCCTTGCCCATCACCGAACGCCTACGCCTGGCGACCTTGATTTTGAACGACGCTGTTCCCGCACCAACTGTAGACGAGGACGACGTCTGGAGTGAACAGGATTTGCACGACCTGAGTGCCTTTGCCTTGCAACACGCCCTGAGTACTTCTGGTGAAAGAGTCGCCAGTGGTTAGGCCGGGTGATGTGTGTGTTGATCGTCGATTTTCCCGGCGCTACGGGCTTGAAACGCCGCCCTGTCGTGGCCGTGGCCACGGATGTCTATCACACGGCTCGTCCTGACGTCATCGTCGCAGTGCTGACCGGCCAGGTGGCTTCGGCAACTGCGCCAATGGATTATATTCTGCAAGACTGGACAGCCGCTCACCTGCACCGGCCCACGGCCTTTCGGGCCTACCTGGCGACGGTCCCGGCTGCCAGCGTCAGGGCCATCGGCCATCTTTCCGACCGTGACTGGGCTGAGGTGCAGGCTCGCCTACAATTGGCCTTGGCAGTGCCATAAACGACCTATATGACCGACGAGCCAATGACCAACGACCAAAACCCAACTGACGGCCCTCTAACCCACCGGCTGCTGCGGACAGCGGAATGTCAAGGATGTCCTGGTAGGCTGACTGCTCTCCCTGCAACCGGGCCAGGTCCTCGCGGCTCGGCTAAGCTCGCCAAAGTCGGCTCTGCTGGATTGCGGCTTTTGTCTGAACTTCCCTGGCTTCCAGCTCCTCACACAGAGCGAGCCCCTCAGCCACCCAGATGCGGCTGGAGCGCCTTTCGGGCGGCTGGATTCCTGGCCGCGATCCGCCGGGCGCCCTCCTCCCACGACATGGCGCCTTCCATGATCTGGTCCAGCGACTTTTCCAGCTCTTCGTCGCCCACGGCGCCCCGGCCGCCGGTGCGGTACGGCTCTAGTTCATCACGGATCATCCCCTCGACCCGGGCGCGGTCGGCCTCGCTCAGTTCGCGCGAATCGTAGACGGCCACCAGGGCCGCCGCCCGATACTCGTCCCCTTCTTCCGTCTTTTGGCGGAGGTAGGACTTTTTGGCCGCCTTGACGTTCTTCTGGATCTCTTGCATACGCCAGTCGGACCGCTCCTTGACGGCGTCGATGCGGAACAGCAGGTAGTCAAAGCCGGTGAAGGGCTGGCCGTTGGCCCGGAGCTGGTCCTTTTCGACGGACAGCGTTTTGCCCTGTAACTGGGCCTCGGTGGCCAGGATGGCGGCGTAATGGCCCGGTCGCGGGGGATTGCCCTCGGCGTAGGTCTGCCCAAAGTTGAGTTGCACCTCGCCGTCGCTGCCCACGAACAGGTCCTGGACGCTGGTCGCCACCTTGCCCGTGATGGCCAGCGCCTGGCTGACCGGGGCGGCCACCAGCTCGGAGAAACTGCCCAGCATCTTGATGGAGGCGTCCAGGTAGTCCTTGCCGTGCAGGGCCAGCAGGCCGCAGTCGATCTCGAGCGTACCGCCGTTGTAGGGCACCAGCCCGGTGACGGTGTTGTTCAGGTCGATGCTCTTGGCCAGGTCCTGGCCCGGCACGTGGGTGACGTGGTTCAGCTCGACGGGGGCATAGTCGGCGTGCTGGATGCGGATGGAGGTGTGGGCCGCCGGAAAGGTCTCTTTGAACCACTTGCGCTCGGTGCGCAAGAACATCTGGGCCAGCGTGACCCGAAAGTAGCTGCCGTAGGGCAACAGGGGATCGACCGGTGGATTCTCGGCGGGAAGGTGGCGGTAGGTGTAGTGCTCGGCTTCGTCCTCCACCCAGCCTCTCAGTTTATCAATCAGTCCGTTCACAGTTTCGCTCCTTTTTAGTCGAGAGTCTTCTCTTCGAGCACTTGCTCAGAACGCAGGAAAAGGCACACGTCCAGGGCCAGTTCCTGCCGGTCTTCCGGCTCCAGCACCGGCGGATCCGATTCCCAGGTCAGGATGGCCCGTCGGGCCGCCTCGGCGGCGGCCAGCAGGCGGTCCCCGTCCGGGGGCGTCGCATCGCTGCCCAGCGCCTCGGCCACGGCGCCGACCATGGCCGGGACGGCCGAGGAAAAAGCCGCCGGCAGGGTCAGCACGGCCGGCGCCCCGGCGGTGACCAGCTTGTGGGCAAAGCGCCGGGCCTGGCCGGCCTGCTCGCGGTCGGCCGGCGAGCGGCGGCGGGCCTCCTGGATCGGCTCGACCTGCAAGAGGATCAAGGGACCGAGCCGGACGGGCACCTGGTCGGCCCGCATCAGCTCCCCGGCACGGCCCGGGTCCGCCTGGGACGTCCTCTTTTCATAGGCGGCTTCTCTCTCCTGGGCGCCGGCGATCTGCCATTGCAACTCGGCCCGCGTCTGCACCGGCGTCCCGACCAGGTGTAGCGCCTTGAAGGGGACGGCCAACTCTGGCCGTGCCTGCTGCACAGAGGCCAGTAACTCGGCTGTACGACCTTGCTTTTGCAGCCACAGGCCAAGCTCCGAGGCCATCGCGACCGGCTCGTCGGGGAACCGCCCCGGATCGATGTCCACTTCCCGGCACAGGGTCTTGAGTTCCTGCGCGTCAAAGCGCGAGACCAGGATCTCGCGCAAGAGGGCCGCCGTCCGGACCTCAGCCGGGTCCCGGCCGCCTCCCCCGTCGAGCAAGCCCGCAAACGCCTTCTCAAAGTCCTGGCTCCCCGGCAGTGACGAGCTGCCCACCGATTTGAGGTTGGCCCTGCGCCAGCCCTGCTCGACGTCAAAGGCCGCCTGCCGGCTGCGCACCACTTGCACCAGGCCCATCTGCCAGCCCGGATCGGACCAGGGCGACGGCGGCGCGGTGCTGAGCACTTCCCGCCGCACGCGCAACGTCTCCAGGACAGCCAACGGCGACTCGCCCTCGGCGGCCAACCTGTAGCCCAGCATCCCCTCCCAGGCCGGGGCGTGCAGCCGCCCTCGCCGGATCCGCAGCGCCACGGCCAGGCTGCGGCGGCCCAGGCTTTGGCGCAGATCGGCCAGGGGGGTCGTGAGACCGTCATCCAGGTCCACTGCGGCCCGGCCATAGTCCGCATCTCTCTCGGGCAAGGGCATCTCGCCGCGGGCCTCGGTGGCGACCGATTCAACAAAGGGCGGCCTCCAGCCAAGGCGGCGCATGGTCAGGTCCAACTCGATGGAGACCTCTTCCGGCGAGATCTGATCCACAAAAAGGTCGGCCGTGGACCGGACCGCCAGCCAGGAGCGCAGCGGCCGGGTGAGCGCCCGCCACAACCGTGGCCCGCGCGCAACGGCCAGGATGAGCAGGACCCAGGCCGCCGCGTACAGGGCGATGCGCTGCCAGGTATTCACCGTCGCCGGCAGGCCGAGCGTATCCAGCAGCCAGTTGAATCCCAGATAGAGGCCATAGAGCGCGCCAACGGCAATGGCGATTACAACCAGGCCCGGCCCCCACTCGCGCAGCCAGTCGAGGAGGCGGCGCCACCAGGGCAACGGCCTGACCCTGTCCAGGCCGGCCATCTCGGCCGGGATGCGCCCGGCAAAACCCTCGACCAGGCGCGCCCGCCGCTCGGGGTCCACCTGGGCATGCGCCTCGTCCACGCAGACCAGCAGGCGCACGGCCCACTCTCTCCAGTCGGCGTCATCCAGCAAGGTAGCATTCTGCTCGGCGGAGAGGTTGGTCCGCTCTGGCAACGACTCCCAGGCCGGCCATAGCTTGTCTAGCCGCCGGGCGAAGTCGTCGTAGACTGGGCCGGCCCTCGTGTCCAGGTGCTCTCGGACAGCCGCCGCCCGGTCGCCCCGCCGCACGCGGGCCAGGGCCTGGGCCGTGGTAATCATCAAGCCCAGGGCGGGGTCCTGGGCCTCTTGAGCCCAGGACCACGCGTGATCCAGCATCTGCAGCCCGGCGGCCGGCGCCCGCAAGGCCCGCAGTTCGCCCTCTTCCAGGGCGATCTCGGCCCGGCACCGGGATGGAATTTGCCGGACCAACTCCTGGGGCAGAGCGGAATCGCCCCTGGCGAGGGCCTCGAAACGGAGGGCCAGCCGCAGCGCCTCCTCCACCTGGCGGGGATAGTTGTTCCACCAGGCCAGCGGATCGAACGTTGAGGGCGACTGCCCCGCGAACTCGAACCAGTCGAGGCCCAGGCACGCCTCGTCGTAGGGGCGGGCGTTCATCTCGTTGAGGGCGTCCACCAGGGCATCGGTATCGCCCAGGGGCGCCAACGCCTCGGCGGAGGATTGGCACTGGTTCCAGGCCCGCATCGCCCGGGGCGTCATTCGTGCGCCCTCGGGCTGAGGCAGCTCGGCGCCGCGCCGGAAGCCGGTCAGCAGCGCCGCCGGCCAGGCGTAGACCACGACCTCGGACTCGTCGGAGTTGACCAGCTCGTCCAGCAGCGACAGCTCGCTGCGGAGCCTCATGCGGCGCACCACATCCACGATGCCGCGCCGGGTGGCCTGCACGGTGCGGTCGTCCTGGCCGCTGGCCGTGGCCGCGCTCCGGTGCTCATTCAGCACCTCGAGCGCCGGGGCAGCCAGCCCCAGGGCCAGGTAGCCCCGGGCCAGGGCCAGCACCAGGGGCGGCGTGCGCTCGTGGGCCAGGCAGGTGGGCCGGCGGTCGGCGTCATAGTCCAGTTGCTTCCGGACCTCGTCCAGCTCTTGCCGGGCGACGGGCCGGTGGGCCAGCTCCTGGGTCAGCGAGGCGGCGACGAGACGCTCCCAGTCGACGGTGCCGGCGTCACCCCAACTGAGGGCATTGGCCCGCCAGGTGCTGAGGTCCCGCCACGCCTCGTCCTCGAGTTCGGCCGGCAGCGCCCGCACCGCCTCCAGCCGCAGCCGCGAGCGCAGGTCCCGGGGTGGAAGCCAATCGAGCCAGCGGTTGGGGTCCAGGCCGTCGAGGCCGCTGCCGGCCATCCGCGCGGCCCGCCGGAGCAGCGCCACGCCCGGCCCGCTGCCCGCCGACGTAGACGCGTTCGACAGCCAGGCCCGGCCGGCCAGGGTGTGGGCAAAGGCCACCAACTCGCGTGGGTAGTCCAGTCTGTCTAGGTCCAAGGCCCAACTTTGGAGCCGGGCAGGGTCGGGGAACGCGGCGTTGTGGTATTCACAGGCATCCAGCACACTGGCCAGGGCTGCGCAGGCGGCAGCCACCTGTTGCTGGATATGAAAGTCGGACGCGGCCTGGGCCAGGTCCGCTTGCAGGCTGGCGGCCTGCTCCGAGATGGATGGTTCCGACGCGGGCTGCTCGGCCATTTGGCGCAGCAGGTGATCCATGGCCTCGTAGGCGCTTGCGATGGGGCTTGCCCCGCGCGTTGAAGGAGGAAGTGATTCCAGCGCCCGGGCCAGCTCCGGGTAGGCGGCGGCCATCTGTTGCCGCGTGACAGTGGGCGACGCCGGGGCCAGGTCAAAGAGGCGGTCGAGGTCGGCCTCCGAGATCGGCGGCTCGGACCAGGGCCGAGCCGCTAGTTGCCCCAGAAAGGCCCGGGCCTCCAGCCGCTCGCGCACCCCGGCCAGGGGATGGTTTCGGGCCGTGTCGGCCACGGTCTGCCAGATGGAGCGCACGTCAAAGTCGGGCTCCAGGTGGATCTGGGCCGAGGCCAGCGTGGCCTGCACCGCCGCCCAGAGGGGGTGGTCCGCCTCGCCCAGGATGCGGCCCGTCACCCGGCGCGCCCAGGACCAGTCGGCCTCGGCGGGGATGCGCCGCTCGATCTGGTCCCAGAGGCGCGCCCCGGTCTCGTGAGGCAGCACGCGCAGGGCGGCGTCGATATAGTCGGGAGCGACGTTGACCAGCGCCCGATCCTCGTCTTCGAGGAGGCCCTTGAGGATGGGCGCCAGTTTACGCTTGGCCTCATCCAGCTTGCGGCAACGTTCGGGCTTTGGAGCCTGGACCTGGTCGCAGCCATAGTAGCGGCGCAGGCGGGGCAGCAGGTTGTTGTCGATCTGGAGGAAGGTGGCGTCCAGGGCCTCGTCGTGCCGGTAGTCGATCCACTCCTGGTCGCCCAGCTCGCGGGAGATGGCGCCGACGTCGACGCCGGGCCGCTGCTCGATCAGGGGCGTCAGCACCAGCTCGTCGAAACGGGCCAGCAGGACCAGGGCCGGCAGCAGGTCCTCCAGGTCCCGCTGGCGGAGCCGCTCCAGGATGCGGTACTCGATGTAGGGGTCGTGGGCCCCGCCGGCGATCTGCTCCGCCGAGAGGGCCTGATCCGACTTGAGCCATTCGGCGTAGAGGGCCAGGTCGAAGGGATTGTAGCGGAATTGGCGGGGCCGGTGCTCGAAGGCGTTGTGTTCAACGTCGGCCGAGCGCCCCGTTTCCAGGCTGTGGCGCAGAATCGCCCGGTAGACGTCCCGTGTCGGGATTTGGACCTGCTTGATGTCGCACAGGAATTCTTTGGTCTCGCGGTGGTCAAAGCCGCGTAGCTCGTGCAGGGCCAGATAGTCCTTGCGCTCGGGCAGCAGGTGGCGCTTGCCCCCGGCCTGGTGGGGCTTGAGCGCCCAGTGGAGGCCGCTCTGGGCCAGGGGCCGCCGCCCGGCGAATACGACCCGGAAGGGCAACTCGTCTGGCCCGGACTGCTTCAGCGACTCCCGGTGGACGTCCTCCAGGATCTGGAAGGTGGCCTCGACGCTGGGCAGGCGCGAGCCCGGCGGCTGGAATTTGGCCAATTCCTCGCACGTGTCTAGGATCAGGACCACGGGCCGGCCGGGCCGGGCTAACCCCCTGATCAGGCGGCAGAAATCGCGGATCATGGTCTCGTAGGGTTCTTGGTGTTCGTCGAGCCGGGCCAGGGGATCGCCCACACCCGGCTCGCGGCTCAGGACCTCGTGCAGGCTGTCGACACTGTTGTTAAAGGCCGCAAGCTGGCTCTGATCCAGGCCGTAGGCCAGCAACTCGGCGACCAACTCGACGAGGATCTGCCCGGGCCGGCGGGCCGGGTAGTCGGGGCTGACGTAGTCAAAGTCGATCCGCCCGGTGGGCAGTTTACGTTCCGGGGCCAGGTGGGCGGTGACGTAGCGCAGCAGCATGGTCTTGCCCACACCGCCGACGCCCAGGTAGTGCAGCGCCCAGGCCCCCTCCTTGAGGGCCAGCAGGTCCTCGAGGGCGGCCACTTGTTCGTCACGCCGCAAAAAGTCCTGGATGTGGCGCTCGTCCTGGCGGCGGCGATAGGCGAGTTCCAGGCGGCGGTTGCCCAGGCGCACGGCCAGCTCCAGCCGCCCGCCAAAGAGGGCGGCCAGGGGCGCGGCGGTGTCGAGCCAGCCCATCGCCTCGCCGGTTCGTCCCTCGTCCAGCAGGGCGAGGAGCTTCCGGTCCAACCAGTCGGCCGCGTGCCAGGGCGACTCGGCCATCTGGCCGGCCAGGGTGGCCCAGCGCCGGACGGGCGCCGATACCGGCAAGTCCGCCGCTTTCCGGATGCGCTGCCCGGCCTGCGACGCCTCTTTCCACAAGAAATCGATGCCGTAGCGGTCTTGGAGCATGTCGAGCGTGGACTGGCGCTCGCCGCGCCTGATCCAGAATTCGCCTTTGTACTCGATGTCGCCCCGCTCGCACAGGCCCCGCGCCTCGGCTTCCTCCAGGAACCCCTCCAGGCCCAGAGGCCCGGCTGGAAAGTCACAGGCGCGGGCCAGGTCCACGGTCCAGGCCGGGGCCAGGGCCAGCCAGGCCAGCCCGCGGGCGCCCAATTCCTTGAGCTGAGCCTGCTGGTCCTCGCGCTGAAGCTGCGCAACTTGGCGGCGGATGTCAGCCTGGGTGATCTGCATCGTTTCCCATGTACTTTTCTAGCTGCTGCTCTTCGTCAGCTTTTTTGAGAAAGTCGTTCTTTTCGGCAATGTCCACGGTCCAATAACAATCCTTCGTCTCAAAGTAGCGGGGCAAACCCCCGTACTTGTTGCGGATGAACCCGCACCAGTTCTCCCAGTTTTGGGGGCTGGTCTCGCGGTTGAGGAAAAAGGCCCGGTTGGACACGTTGTCTACCAACTCTCCCCGCTCGTCAAAGGGATTCAACAACACGTGCTCGTAGGCCAGCAGGTCGACGTCGTACGCCGTCGGGAAGGGCTGCAATGGCTCCAATCGCATTCGGCCCAGGGACTGGCCCCGTTCCTTGATCGAGGTAAAGATGATGTTCGGCGCGCCGGCCGTGGAAAACGTCATCACCACGGGCAAGACCGTGCGGGCCGGGTCCCAGGGATCGTCCTCGTGGAGCCGCACCGCGCTGTCGCGGCGCAACCCGCCCTGGCCCAGCACGTCACTACCGAACCAGTCGTCCACGAACGCCTCGTCGTACTTGTGCACTTCGTCCAGGAAGAGGATGGCGCTGCCCTGGGTCTCCTGAAAGAAGGCATGGCGGGCCAGCGCCTGCTCGCTCGGTTCGGCCCCAGCTCCGGCGCGGGGGTCGGCGTGGGCCTGTTCGATGAAGTAGGTCATGTCCACGGCCAGGGCTTCGCGGATGACGCGGGCGTTGACGGTGCTATTCTCCTCCAGGTAGATCTCCTCGACGTCGGGGTGCAACTCGGCGGGCTGGCCCTGCAGCAGGCGCTGCAACGCCGAGATCTGCCACGTCGTCCGCGGCAGGTCGTAGATGCGCCGCGTCTCGTTCAGGGCCTTGAACAGTTTGATCAGCAGATCGGGCAGGGTCTTGGGCGGCTCCCAGTTCCGGCTGTCAGAGCTGACAACGACGGGGATGTGGCCGTCGCGGATGGCCTGCACGGTCAGCTCGCGTAGCAGCCGGGTCTTGCCAAAGCCCCGATCCTGTTCGTGCTGAGGGAGATCCGGGCCGCCGCTCAGGGGCGACACGGGGACGACGTAGGCGCCCAACACGGAGGGCTTGTCCGTTCGAAAGAGATCGTAGTAGGCGTCAAAGAACTTGTGTCGCCCGCACAGGACCGGCTCGTTGCCCCGCTTCTTGTGGTAGCGGGTCACCCACTCTTCGACGGGCGGCATCGAGCCTGCCAGGGCCGGCGGCGTGGGCCGGTAGTCGGCCGGGACCCTGGCCGAGACGAATACGGCGGGAAAGGCCCAGTCCACCGACTCTTCGGGGGATTGGTCGTCGTAGGCAAAGGCGGCGCGCCGGCCATCGGCCGTGGCCCGGACCAGCGGCTCGCCCCTGACCACGGCCTCGCCAAAGCGCCGGGTAAAGTGGCGGCAGGCGCTGTCGGCCACGCGCCCGGCCATGCCAATGACCACCGGAATGCCCCTGGCCACCAGCCGGGCGGCCATGGGCGCCGTCTCGTGGGCGCCGCGCAGCTCGACCTCGGGCCGCTCCCCCTCGCCCTCCACCGGCGCGCCGGGGGCCAGGAGGTCTTGCTCATCGGCGTCGGCCTGGCCGGTGTTGCAGGCGCTGAGGACGACGATAGCCGGCAGGGTTTCGCCCTCGCTGAGGTATTGGAAGATCATGCCGGTGTCGCGCAGCTTACTCTGATCCTGTTCATCAGGCTCGGCGGCCAGCTCCAGGTGGGCGTTGCCCCGGTCGTCGAATTTGCCGTGGCAGATGAAATGCACGAGTTCGGGGCCAAAGTCGGTCATGGCCCGCCGCAGGTCAGTGGGCGTGGCCCCCTGGCCTTTCTGGCCGCGCAGCACGCGCGTGTGGATGGCCCGCCCCGAGCGCTCGATCTGGCGCAGCAGGCCCAGGTACTCGGCGCCCGGCCGGATGCGCCAGTCGGTCAGGGCCGTGCCGATGACAAAGAGGCAGCGGGGGATGGCGCCCAGGGTGGCCGGCTCTTGCCCGGCGCCCAGCACCAGCCGCGTGATGGCCACCTCGCGCGGGGTCGTGGGCAGCTTGGCGGCCAAAAAATCCTGCGGCCCGTGCATCATCTCCCAGTTGAGGCGGTGCAGGTCCACCTCGCCGGCGTCCCAGGCCAGGGCCAACTCCAGCACGTCGGCCGCTTCCTCCTGGGCCAGGGCGACGATCTCTTGCCAGATGTCGCGGCCGACGAGGGTGTCAAAGAGGTATTTGCCAAAGGTGCTCACGTCCTTGTTGGCCGCCACCGGCGCGCGCCGGGTGATGCGGCGGTACAAGGCTTTGAGGGCGTCGGGGTCGGCGCCGGTGCACAGGGCGTGGTGCGCCTCGCCGGGATCGGGCAGGCCCGGCTCCCCGGCGTCCACGGCCGGGAAATTGTGGCCGCCGATGGCCGCTTTCTGGAGGGTGCGGGTCGGCTGCCAGGCAGCGCGGGCCGGGCGGTCGGGCGCGGAGAAGGTGGCCGTCCAGGGTTGGTCGCCGGCCGCTGACTCGACGGATACGAGAATGCGAAGGACGTTGGGTTCTGTCACGATTCACCAATCAACAAACTCGGCGTGGCGCAGTTGCTCGCGGATGTCGGCGGCGACGGCGCCCACGTCTTGGACGACCTTGGAATCGGCGGCGCGGGTGGTCTTGTCCCGGTAGCGGTCGATGCCGTCCAGCATCCGGCTGCCCAGGAGGCCACTCGCCTGGCGCCACCGGTCCGGCGGCGTGGAGGTGGTGATGGCCGACCAGCTCTCGATCCCGGCGCTGGCGATGAGCCGCGCCGAGTTCAAGGCTTGCCGGCCCTTGCTCACGTCGTTTTTGATGAGATACGTCTGCCAGTCACCGAGCGCGCCCGAGGGCAGCAGGTCCGAGCCGTTCCAGCCCGTCAGCGTGGCAAAGGTGACCCCGGGGGCGAGCTGGCGCGTGGTCACGGCCTCGACCATCTTGTCGAGCTGGGCCAGGTCGGCGGCCAATTCCTGCTGCAACTCGGCCTCAAAATCGTCGGCCGGCGGGCGGGCGAGGCGCGCCCGGGCGTCCTCGCCGCGCAGGGCGGCCGCGCCGCCCAGGCCCAGCCGGTCGGCCACCCTGGCCAGCAGGGCCAGCCGCGCGGCCGGGGCAGGATACGTCTCCTTGCGCAAAAGCATCTCCCGGTCGGGATGGGTCTCGAGCTCGGCCATGGCCCACACGGCGCCGGCGCCCATCATGTACACCGAAAAGACGTCGGCAAAGATCTCCTGACCCCAGTCGTACCAGCGCTGGGCATCGTTGGGCGCCTCCACCGGGTCAGGGGCCTCGCTGGCGACGTCGAACAGCAGGTCGGCAAAGGCGTCCACCAGGTCAAAATCGTGCTGGACGTGGTGGCCCACCTCGTGGCCCAGGTAGACCAGCCACCAGGGGGCGGCCAGGGTGTTGGGCGGCATGCTCACCAGGGGGATGGGCAACCGCTCGTAAAAGTCGGCCAGAAACTCGGCGCCCAGGCGTTTCTCCTTGAGTAGACCGGGCGGCTCGTCGCGGGGCAGGGCCTGGGGCGAATAGAAAGGCTCGACGTAAGCCAGGGGGATGGGGTTCAACGGTGCGTTGCCGGCCACCTGCTGGTGGACCCCATAGTAGCAACTCCAGACTACGTCGTCGGCGGCCTCGAGCAGCTTGCATAGTTCGTCCCCTTGGTCGCGCTGGTCAAACTTTTCCCGAAAGTAGCCCCACAGCACGCGGCGCACCCACAGCGCGCGCTTGTCCTGGAGGCTACAGCGGGCGTAAACTGTGCCCAGGTCTGGATGGTCGTCGAGGATGCCTTCCGTTTCTTGTTTGACGCCGGCCAGCGCCTGCCTGACCACCACGCCCAGGGCCTCGAGCTGCGTCTGGTACTGGTTCTTGCTGTCGGCGCCGTCGCGGTGCTTTTTCCAGGCGTTGAACTCGTTCTGAAGGCGCCCGATTTCGCTTAGTGTCTGTGCCAAGCGGACTTTTTTACGTAGATCACTCACCGGCCAGGAACTCCTCGATGTTCAAGACAAACTAGCTTTCAGAAAACTGCAGAAAAAGCGGAACTCGACGCATAGGAACCAGCGCTACATTTACGACAGCGGGGTAATTTAAGAATTCACCGTTCATTATAAATTAAAATCGATTGAGAGTCAAAGCTGATATCTGCGAGAATCTGCGTTCATCGTTCGACCGAGCTCACGTCGAGGTCTGCGTCCCGTCCCTTCTTCAGCAACAAGTCTATTACATTCGCAGTCGTCAAAAGCGAGGAGCTTATCGTGCAGGGCTGAGGCTATTGTACCTCAATTGATCCGCTGGGTCAATTGAGTAGCGTCAGAACGGCCATTTCGCCAAGCTGCGCAACGCAGCCAGTGGCGGGATGGCCGTTTTTGCTTTGTCGGGGCCGGCGGCGCGCTGTTCGGGGAAAGCTGCAAGAGGCAAGAAATGCAACACGCAACACAGAGAGAACGTAGCTTCCTGCGGAGTACCGCTTCCGGGTCGGTCAAGTGTCATCCATTTTTTACTCTGCCGCAGAGGCCGAGCGAGGAAAAAACGCTACCGCGTCGGGGTGCGTGGCGGTTCTTGACCGTCAAATCCCATTTCTGTCTGGAGGTGTCCTCATGTCTGAAGCACAGTACCGGGTGTGGTGTGATGGCGGTTG
>CAYLZO010000076.1:0-20177 GCA_964387775.1 uncultured Anaerolineaceae bacterium | reverse complement strand
CGCCAGCCGGAGGTGATCGCTTCTGGCCGTAAAAAGGTGACAGACATGATAACAATAGCCTGGAATTTGACCTTTCGGTCCGGTTGTGTTATGATGCAGGTGTCTCGCCGGCCTGCAACAGGCGTTGATCCTTTTAGTACAGGCAGGATGTTTCGGCTCTCAGGTGCCAGGCACCTCGGCGAATTTTATAGGACGGAGGATAGCATGCGGACCAACGAACAGCTCGATTGGGAACACGTTCACTTTCACCAGGCCACCGTCACAGACTTGCACGCGCATCCTGCCCTCAAGGTCTCGCTTTTCAAGCGGCTGCTCACCTCGCCCGTCCGGGCCGGACGGGCCTTTGATCCCTTTGGAATACGTACCGACTTTGCCAATCTGCGGCAAGGTGGACTGGACGTGCTCCTCTCCACAATCTATGCGCCGGAGAAGGGCGTCCTCGACGAATGCCGCTATCTGCGGCTGCTGCGCTACGCCCTGCGCTCGACCTGGAAAAAGGTCTTCAACCGGCCCTATTTTGACGTGACGATAGAAATGCTCGATGCCATGGAGGGGCAGGTTCGCGCCGGGCGCAACCTGGAGACGGGCCAGCCCCTGGCCCAGATAGTCTGCTCGGTGCGCGAGCTGGACGCGCTGCTGGCCCAGGACGGGGAGCGGCCCATCGCCGTGGTGCACAACGTAGAGGGCGCCCACAGCCTGGACGGGGACCTCGACAACGTGCAACGCCTTTTCGACCGGGGCGTGGCCTACCTCACCCTAGCCCACTTTTACGAGAACGAGGCCGTGCACCCGGTCTTTCCCTTCCCCGAGAGCGTGCAGACCCTGGGCTGTTTTCAGGGCGACCGCAACGTGGCCCTGGGCCTCAAGCCCTTTGGCGAGCAGGTCGTGGAAAAGATGGTCGAACTGGGCATGATCCTCGACGTCGTCCACTGCACGCCGCCGGCCCGCGCACGCATCTATGACATCGTCGGCAATCGCTTGCCCATCATCGCCTCCCACGTCGGCGCCTACGAGGTCAACCCCAGCCCCTACAACCTGAAGGACTGGGAACTCCTCAAGATCGCCGAGACGGGCGGGGTGGTGGGCGTCATCTTTATGAACTACTGGCTGATGCCCCACGAGACCAAACGCGGCCTGAATTTTATCGCCCGCACGCTGGAGCATTTGGTCAACGTGGCCGGCGTCGAGCACGTGGCTGTCGGCACCGACTTTGACGGCTTTACCGACCCGCCCGACGACCTGCCCAACGCCTCGCAGCTTCCCAAGCTCACCCAGCGCCTGGTGGCCGAGGGCTACGGCCTGGACGCGATCCAGAAAATCTGGGGCGGCAACGTCCTGCGCGTCCTGCGGGAGGGTTGGGGCAAAAAGTAGAGGGCTATTCTGGCAGCAACCGGTCGGTGAGCCAGGCCCGCAGCCGCTGGCGCCACGTGGGCTGCACGTCGTCGTAGACGGTCAGGTCGTACTCGTTCTCTGACAGAAGCTGATCGCCCAGGGCCAGCCGGCAAGCCAGCCGCCAGCCGCCGCCGGGCGGCAGCGGCCAGTCCAGGCACGCGGCGACGCGCGCCGAGTCGGCAGCCACGTCTACGGCTTGGGCCAGCCGCTCGGCCGGCCGCCCGTCCCCCGCCTGAAGTGTGACCTCTAGCTCACAGCCGGGCAGGTCTTTGGCCCGGTCGTTGACGATCCACACGTCGCCACGGAGCCGGTCGCCGGGCCGGTAGTGCCCCCGCGCATAGTCCACGCTGACCAGCAGCGGGTTGAGCAGCCGCTTGACGGTCTCGTAGGCCGGCTTGGGCTGACGATAGAAATCGACGATGGCCCAGGAGATGGCCGGCCACGGCTCGTTAAGCTGCCAGAGCAGCACGCCGCCGTTTCCCTGCGCCTTGCCCCGCCGGTAGTGCTCGATGGCGATCTGGAGCCCGTGGGCCTGGGCGCGCTGGCCAGCCTCTATGAACGCCTCGTGGGGCAAGTTGGAAGCTTGCCCCACGGGCAGGAAGGGGCGGGCGTAGCGCCACAGCTTGGCCAGGCCGGCGCCGTGGTAGGTCCACGACGGCCCCGGCGGCCAGAGCTCGTCGGCCGAGATGAAACGGCGGAGCGTCGCCGCGTCGGGCGGGGCCTGGAGGCCGAACTCGCTGGCAAACTGGGCCTCGTCCTCGAGGTAGGCCGTGGGCGGCTGAAAGCGATGCCAGACGTGCCAGTTGTGGCTGTCGCCGCCGGTGGGCGAGGCGGGCAGGAAAGGGCGCGCCGGGTCCTCGGCGGCGACGGCCCGCGCCAGGGCGGCCACCAGGGGTGCGTTGCGCCGGGGGCTGAACTCGTTGCCGCCACACCAGAGGGCCAGGCTGGGATGCTGCCGCAGGTCACGGACGATGGCCCGGGCTTCCGCTTCGGCCAGCGCCAGGAACTCGGGCGCGCGCGGGTAGCGAGTGATAAAGGCGCAGGCCACCGGGAACTCCTGCCAGACCAGGATGCCCAGCCGGTCACAGAGGTCGTAGAAGGCGCGTTTTTCGCGGAGGCCGCCGCCCCACATGCGCAGCATGTTGGCATTCGCCTCGCGGGCCAGGGTCAGCAACGCCAGGTAGTCGGCGGCGGTGACGCGGCCGGGCAAGACGTCGGCCTGCACCCAGTTGGCGCCCCGGGCATAGACGCGCCGGCCATTGACGCGCAACGTCCAGCCGTCGAGCGCCACCGTACGCAGGCCGATGGTCCGGGAGCAGGCGTCGAGACGGCCCGCCTCGTCCCAGGCCTCGACCTCCAGGCGGTAGAGGTCGGGGCGCCCGTGATCCCAGGGCCACCACAGCCGCGGCTCGGGGATGGAGAGTTGGACTGCGTGCTGGCTCACGCCGGGGCTCAGGGCGACCCGGCGCTCGGCGACCAGCGGCTCGGCGCCAAAGGTCTCGCCCGTCAGCGTGCAGCGTAGGCAAGCGGTCCGGGCCTGGTCCGCGTCCAGGTCGATCTTGACGTCGAGCCCCACCTCTTCGCCGGCCTGCTGCTGCCTCGCCACCACGTCGCTGATGAACACGCCCCGGCCCACGACGGCATAGACGTCGTCCCAGAGGCCCATGGTCCGCAGGGCCGGGGCGAAATCCCAGCCAAAGCCCATCTGGCACTTGAGGGTGTCGCGGCGGTGGGGAAAGCGGCCGGGCAAGCCGCTGGCGCGTCCCTCGACGTGGTTCAGGAGCTTTTCCCAGGGGCTGCTGCGGTCGCGGGGCAGCCAGCGGGAGCCCAGGATGCGCACCGCCAGCCGGTTCTCGCCGCCCAACAGGTCCGTCAGCTCGTGGACCTGGGGCGAGAACATGCCCTCGTGGCGGCCCAGGTGGTGGCCGTTGACAAAGAGGTCGCTGACGTAATCGACGCCGCGCAACACCAGGTGCACCCGCTCGCCGGGGGCGAGGGGCAGGGCCACGTCGCGCACCAACCACCAGCAGTGGTCATCCACCCATTGGGCGGCCTCGGTCTGGCGGTCGTGGTGGAGGTCGGGCAGGCGGCCGGCGCGCAGCAGGTCGGCGCGGACGTTGCCGGGCACGGTCGCCGGCAGCCAGTCGGCGATGCGGCCCAGCTCCTGCCAGTCCGCGCCGTGGGGGTCGGCGCCGTCCGGGGCCTGTCCGAGCCGCCAGTCGTCGCCGTTCAAGTCCAAGATTCGACGGGGCATGTTTCTTCCCTTCGGGTGACAAGATGGCGCGTGTGGCTCGCGGCGGCCCCAAGGATGCTTGCTGGTTCGCCCGGCGGCTGGACGTGCCATCCAGCCGGAGCGTCACACGGTGCCATCTACAAGGAAAAACCACCGGATCGTCTCCAACCCGGTGGTTTCTGATAACCCCGCTGTGCCGTGTGCCCTGTTGGCTTTGAACCTCTCAAAGCAAGTGGGTGTCTACCCATCGGTTGTTGCCTTGCCCTCTATGGGGCTATCGCATCCCCTCTGGAGTTCGACTCCCTTTGTACGGGTGTTGGCTCAAACCTCTCTCCAGACATCACGCACACAGCAGGGATTCATCATCTGCCATCTTAGCACAAAACTCAGAAACGCGCAAGTCTACGGTTTTATGCGTCAGGCGCAGGTAAGTTGACTGATGGGGGTGGGTAATCCCGCCCTCATCGGTCAAGTGTAGCCACTACTCGGGTGGGATGACCTGGATGTGCAGATCGCGCAGCTGCTGTTCGTCCACGGGCGACGGCGCGCCGACCATGGGATCGGACGCGGTCTGGGTTTTGGGAAAGGCCATCACCTCGCGGATGTTGGGCGCACCGGCCAGGAGCATGACAAAGCGCTCGATCCCCAGCGCGATGCCGCCGTGGGGCGGTGTGCCGTACTCGAAGGCCTCCAGCATGTGGCCGAACTTTTCCTTGGCGTCCTCCACGTCGAGGCCGATCAGCTCAAAGACCTTCTCCTGAACCTCCCGCTGGTGGATACGGATGCTGCCACCGGCGATCTCGTAGTCGTTGCAGGCCAGGTCGTACTGCTGGCTGCGGACGGCGCCGGGATCGGTGTCGAGCAAGGGGATGTCGTCGGGCACGGGCGCGGTAAAGAGGTGGTGGTGCGGGTCCCAGCGCTCCTCGTCGGCATTCCAGCCAAAGAGCGGCCAGTCCACGATCCAGACCATGGCCAGCACATCCTTGTCCCGCAGGCCCAGGCGCTCGCCCAGCTCGACGCGCAGGCGGCCCAGCGACTCGGCGACGATGGCCGGCTCGTCGGCGACAAAGAGCAGCAGGTCGCCCGGCTCGCCCTTCAGGCGCTCGACGATGGCGGCTACGGTCTCGTCTTGCAGGAACTTGGCAAAGGAGGAGCGCACGCCATCTTCCTGTACGGCCAGCCAGGCCAGACCCTTGGCGCCGTGGTTCTGGACGAAATCGGCCAGCTCGTCGATCTGGCGCCGGCTGTAGTCGCCCAAGCCCTCGGCACGCAGGCCCTTGACCTGCCCGCCAGCGGCCACGACGCGGCGAAAGATGGCAAAATCCTCGTCGGCGACGAGATCGCTCACGTCGACCAGCTCCATGCCAAAGCGCAGGTCGGGCTTGTCCTTGCCAAAGCGGTCCAGGGCCTCGTGGTAGCTCAGGCGAGGAAAGGGTTTGAAAAGCAGCCGCTTGTCGCTCAGCTCCTCGATGATGCGGGTGTACATCTCTTCGATGAGCTGCATGACGTCCTCCCGCTCGACGAAGCTCATCTCCAGGTCGAGCTGGGTGAACTCGGGCTGGCGGTCGCCACGCAGGTCCTCGTCGCGGAAGCAGCGGGCGATCTGGAAGTAGCGCTCGAACCCGGCGACCATGAGCAACTGCTTGAGCTGTTGGGGCGACTGGGGCAGGGCAAAGAAGCGGCCCGGATGGGTACGGCTGGGCACCAAATAGTCGCGGGCACCCTCGGGCGTGCTCTTGGTCAAGATGGGCGTCTCGATCTCGACAAAGCGTCGCTCGTCGAGAAAATCGCGGATGAACTTGACGACGCGGTGCCGCAGGACGATGTTGTCCTTCATCCGCTCGCGGCGCAGGTCGAGATAGCGGTACTTGAGGCGCAGGACCTCGGCCTCGCCGGCCTCGCGGTCGATGTAAAAGGGCGGGGTCTTGGCCCGGTTGAGGATGACGGCCTCAGTGGCAACGACCTCCACCCGGCCGGTGGCCATGTCGAGGTTTTCGGTGCCCTCGGGTCGCACCCGGGCCTGGCCCTCCACCTGGAGCACCCACTCGTTGCGGGCCTGGTCGGCGATGGCGTGGGCGTTCGGCGCCGTGTCCTGGTCAAAGGTGACCTGGACGATGCCGGAGCGGTCGCGCAGGTTGATAAAGAGCACGCCGCCGTGACTCCGATAGCGGTGCACCCAGCCGGCCAGGGTCACGACCTGGCCGGCGTGTTCGATTTGTAGTTCGCCGCAATTGTGGGTTTTTAGCATGGTCTCCTCCTAACCCTGAGATTGGGTCCGCCTAGCGGGCTGTCGGAGAGATCTGCCAGGGTTCGTAGTGCGCGCTTTGCCAAAGGCGTGCCTCTGGCAAAGCGCGCACTACGAACAGCCCTCTCCGACAAGCTGCTTGGTCAGGTGCCTCGCACCTTGTGGGCCGATAGTGCGCTATGATACACCTGCCCTGGGAAAAAGTCAAGCCGCCGGCGCTGGCGGCTCGTGGTCCGTGTCTGGACTTCTGTCAGCCGGTGATGGCCCGCACCTTGCGCAAGAGATTGGCCACGTCGCGATAGCCGGGATCGAGGTCCATGATCTGCTCAAAAGCGGTCAGCGCGTCCGAGCGCCGGCCGGTCTCCCAGGCCCGCTGGCCCTGGCTGTAGAGCCGGTCGAGCTGCATGTGCAGGCGGGCCCGCTCCAGCAGCCGGGCGACGTCGCGATAATTCCCCTGCAGCCTTCCAATCTGCTCCAGCCACTCGATGGTCTCGGTCCAGCGTTTGTTGCGATAGCTGCGCTGGGCCTGGGTGTAGAGGTCGTCCAACTTTTTCTGGCGACTGGCGTCGGTCAGCAGGGCCTGGACGTTGAGGTAGTTGGGGTCCAAGGCGACGACGCGCTCGAACTGGACGATAGCTTCCAGCCAGCGCTGGGCCTTGTACAGGCTGTTGCCGTCGGCGTAGGCTTGTTCCAGGTGCTGCTGACGCTGGGCTTCGACCAGGCGGGCCTGGGCGCGGGGATAGTCCGATCGCATGGCGACGATGGCCTGGTACTGCTCGATGGCCTCGCCCCACCGGCCTGCGTCGAAGGCTTCCTCCGCGTCCTGGCTCAAATACACGAGTTGCTTTTCCTGGATGGCGTCGCGCAAGAGCTGCGCCGTGTCGAGGTAATCCTCCTCGGCAGCGACGACCTGGTCGAGAAAGTCGATGGCCCGCGACCAATCTTGGGCCTCGTACGCGTCTCGCCCCCGGTCGTAGAGGTTTCCGAGGGCACGCATCCGCTCGGCGTGGCGGAGCTGGACGGCCACGTCTTCGTAGCCGGGGGAGGCAGCCTGGACCTTGCGGAACAACTCGGAGGCGGCCTCCCAATCCCCGGCCTCGGCCCGGGTCACGGCCTGGTCGTAGGTGTCGGACAGAGCCTGGCGCTCCCGGCTGTCCTCCAGCATGTCCAGGGCGTGGCGATAGCCCGGTTCGAGGGCAATGACGGCCCCAAAGGTCTCGATGGCCTCGTTCCACTGCCCCTTGGTGTAGTGATCGAGACCGGCGCGGTAGAGGTCGGCCAGCCGGGCCTTTTGCTGGGCCTGGCGCAAGCGGGCGTGGGCGTCGCGGTAGCCGAGCGATTGATTGACCACCCACGACAGATAGCCCTGGGCTGCGGCAAGGTCGCCGTTTTCCAAGTTCTCGATGCCGCGCTGGTAGGCCTGAAAGAGGCGCACCTCGCGCCACAACTCCGCGGCAAGTTCGTCCGTGTCCCGGTAGCCCGGCTCGATCATCACGATCTGTTCCAGGCAGGCCAGCGCGTCCTCCCACTCCTTGTAGCCGATCAGGCGCTTGGTTTTTTCGTAGAGCTCGACCAGCCGGCGCTCTCGTTGTCCGTCGCGCGATACCCGTATCTCTCGAATTGCCTCAGCACTCATAACCTATCTCTTTACTTTCACCTCAAGGCCCCCAGGCGATGGACTCCCAGGTCCAGCCGTGCTGCTCGTCGGGCTTGACCTGGGCAATGGGACCTTCCAGCGGCCCACCAACGATAAGAAGCTTGTGCAACCCGGAGCCATCGGCCTGTACGGCCCAGATGGCCCACGCGCCCCCCTGATTGCTGACAAAGGCGATCCACGCGCCGTCCGGGGACCAGGCCGGCAGGCCATCGTGGGCCGGATTCTGGGTCAGGCGCCGGGGGTTCGGCGGGGCCTGGCCGCCCGGTGGCTGGGCGGTCGTGACATAGATCTCCCAGTTGCCAGCTCGATTCGACATGAACGCGATCTGGTCGCCGTCGGGTGAGCCAGCCGGGGCGGTGTCGTGTTCGAAGGTGGTCAGGCGGGTGGGACTCGTGCCGTCGCTCTGCATGACGTAGAGGCCGCACTCGTTCAACGGACACTCCCAGTAGACGATGCGGCCATCGGACAGCCAGATCGGCACCCGCCCCAAGATGTCGCCGCCGTGGCGCCGTACCCGGTCCATCTCACTGCCCAGGGTCCGATAGATGCGCCACTGGCGATCGGGTTCCTGCTGCGAGGGAAAGACAATGTTCTCACTGTCAGGCGACCAACTGGGTCGGGCGGCCTCGGAGAAATTGACCCAGGTCCAGATGTGGCCGTCGTCCAGCTCCCGCACCCGGATGGCGCGGTAGTTGCTCTCCCAGGAGCGAAAGGCCAATCGTTCCCCGTTGGGGCTGAGGGCCGGTTGGCCGGCTTTCTCGACCAGGACACTGCGGGTTCCGTCTGCAAGCTGGTAGACGTGGATGTCAAGGGTTCTCCGCTCGGAATCATAGACGGGGAAGTAGATGCGGCCGGTAAGAGCGGGCGGCGCGGTGGGCGCCGGGCCGGCAGGCTCCGACGTGGCTGTGGCCGTCGGCGTTGGAGAGGGCGATGGCGTGGCCGTGACCGGCGCG
Organism: uncultured Anaerolineaceae bacterium; assembly: GCA_964387775.1. Classification (GTDB taxonomy): domain Bacteria; phylum Chloroflexota; class Anaerolineae; order JAAYZQ01; family JAAYZQ01; genus CAYLZO01. Next base: position 11,697 of record CAYLZO010000076.1, on the reverse strand, counting down.
TTCGTCGCCGTGGGCGAGGGCTCGGGTGTGTGTTGCGCGGCCGTCGGCGTAGGCGAGGGGCGCTGGGTGGCGGCCGGCAGGGGTGTATCGGTGGGCATCAGGGTGGGACTGGGACTGGCCGTCGCCGTGGCCTCGACGGCCCCAATGGCCCCCTCGGTAGGGCTCGTCCACCAATCCGTATTCCAGCCGGCGACCAGGGCGACGACGGCCAGCGCCACCAGGCCCACCAGAACGGGCACCAGCCAGTAGCCGGGCCGCCGTTTAGCCGCCGCCTTTTCCGTCGCCGACGCCGCAGCGGTGGCGGATCTCTCACGCTGCCGGGGCTGACCTCGGACCCACTGCCCTTCCTCGTAGTGATACCACTTGCCCGTGTACCAGCCGATCTTCCACTGGCGTCCCTGGTCGTCCTCAAAGCGCAAACGTTCGACCTCGGCCTTGAAGCGGTCTTCGTCCAGTTCACCGCGCAGCAAGCGATTGTGCAGTTTCTGGAATCTTCCCTCTATTTCTTTGATGTTCGTCATCGTCAAGCCCCCATGGGGAGAGGTGAAAGGCTGGCACGACAGATTCTCCGCTTCCCTTCACCGACTCCCTGCGTCATTGGTGCGGGCTCGCCTGGGCCAGGCCAGGCTTCACCCGCCCAGGATTATACCATCGCTGCGCAGTTTGTGCAACCCAGGACCTAGTCTCTTGGCAGGAGGGGATCTACACCCTGAGGTCCCTCAGGGTTGAGGCGCGAAGGGGTGAACTCAGGGGCCGAAGAAAAGGACGGCCAGGGCGCCCAAAACGAGGAAGGGGCCGTAGGGGATGGCGGTAAAGAGAGAGTAGCGGCGCAAGATCACGGCGCTGACGAACCAGTAGAGCAAGCCCACCAGCCCGCCGAGCAGCACGGCCCAAAAGATGGCTTGCAGCACGGCGGGAAAGCCCAGGATCAGGCCGATGAATCCGCCCAGCCGCACGTCGCCGAAGCCAAAGGCCACGGCATTCAGGTCCTGGCCCCGGACCCGGCTCACGACCTTGACGAAAAGCACGCCGCTGAGGTAGATTACGTAAAGCAAGCCAAAGCCGACGAGGCCGCCCAAAAGGGCCACGCGATAAAAGTAGGGGGTGGGGTGGAAAAAGCTGAGTGCCAGGGCCAGGAGCCAGGCGGGATACATGACAACGTTGAGGATGAGTTTGTGCTCCAGGTCGATGACGAGGACCAGGACAAAGATGGCGGTGTAGAGGGTGTAGGGGATCAAGAACCGCAAGTCACCGTAACGAAACCACAGAAAGCCAAAGAGGACCGCCGTGCCCAGCTCGACCAGGGGATGGCGCCAGGAGATGGGGGCGCCGCAGTGGGGACAGCCGGTCTTGAAACGGAGATAGGCCACCACACTCAGCCAGGCCCACCAGGGCCGCGCTTTGTCACAGTAGGGACAAAAGGGGGCGCGTCGTAGGCGCCGCCAACGGGGAAGCTGGTCGGCCAGCAGGTTGGCGACAGCCCCGACGAGCAGTCCGAGCAAGGCGTAGAGGGCGATCATGGCCCGTACTCGTAGGAATCGACCAGGCGGCCCTGGGGATCACGCAGGAAGGCGACGTCGCCGTCGTTGTTCCACACGGATTGTCCCTCCAGCCCCCAGTAGAGGGCCGAGCCGGTGTCTGTCCCCGGGCCGCTGTAGAGCTTGAGCACCTGATCTGGCCCCAGCTCCAGGGCCGGAAAAGTATAGATGTGGGTGGCCTCGTCCTTGAGCCGAAATCCGCCCAGATTGACGGCGTCCGTGCCGACGTTGCGGATCTCGACCCATTCGCCGTTGGGGTTCTGGGCGTCGTCGCCGGGGGCGTCGTAGTAGATCTTTTGGATCTTCAGGGGGGCATCGGCCGGCGCCCAGAGGCCGCGCTCAGCCTCCCGGGCCGCTCGCTGGGCGGCCAGCAGGACCTCGCTGTAGCGGACGTTGGGGGGCTCGGTGTAGACGGTGGCGTATCCCTGCCGCACCAACTCCCAGTTTACGAACGTGTCACCCAACCAGACGTAGGCCAGGGTCCGGCCGTAGCGGTCGGTGGGCTGGACGTCGAGGACGAGCCACGCCGCCTGGCCCTCGACGAGGCGGCGGTTGGCATCGGTGGCCGCCTCGTAGAAGGGCTGGTCGCGCTCGGGGGTGTTGACGCCGATGTAGCGGACGCGCCGGCCATCGTCCAGCTCCACGGTGTCGCCGTCTATGGCGCGGGCGATGCGGACCTCCACACCCTCTGCCGGGGTGGGCACCGGGGATCCGGTTTCGTCGTCGGGGGGCGTGACGGTGATAAGGCTCAGGTCGCAGGCGATCAAAGAGAAGCCCAAAAAGAGAACGAGGACAAAAGGGAGCGATCTGTACCTCATAGAGATCCTTCTGTTGCCTCAGCAGACTCCGCTCGGTCGAAGGATTCCTCGAGTTCGACCACCTGGCGCTGCGCCGCGTCGAGCCAAAAGTCATCCTGTCCCGCGGCCAGGTAGCGCCGAAAATCGGCGATGGCCTTGGCTGGCTCGTTGCGCAGCTTGCGAGCCATGGCCCGGTTAAAGTACGCCTCGGCCCAGGAGGGGACCAGCTCCAGCACCTGGGTCAGGTCCTGGATGGCGCGGTAGTGGTTGCCGATCTCGCGCCAGTAGAGCACGCCCCGGCTGTAATATGCCTGGGCGTAGGCCGGATCGAGGGCCACAGCCCGGGTGTAATACTCGATGGCCGACCAATGCTCCATCTGGTTGCCATAGAGGTTGCCAAAGTGCCGGTGGGCGTCGGCCACGCGGCGGTAGAGCCGCGAGCGGACCCAATTCCAGCCATTTTTTAGTGAGTTCAGCCTCACGACTTCCTTTCCATCTAGCGGCGCGATTTCCCTACGCGGAGGCCATGCCACGGACAATCGGGGTCCTTGCACTGGTAGCGGCGGACGGGCACGAATAGGTTCACCAGCCGGTCTCGGGTCCGCCGGTGGATGCGGTGAATGTCGCCGCCGCACGCCGGGCAAGCTTGCTCCGTAAAGCGAGGCGAGTTCAGGAGCCGCCACCGAATCCGCCACACGGCCAGGCCGAGCACGACCAAGATGAGGGTGTAAGCGATCAAGTCAGAGAGGGTCGTGTTGCGCACAAAGCGCTTGACGCCCTCCACCAGGCCCTGGCCAGCGTCGCCCAGGCCGTCGAAAACGCCGACGATCCAGGCAAAGAGGGTCTCGCGGATGTCCATCTGCTCGACGAGTAAAAAGACGGCAAGCAGGACCAGGACGGCGACGACGATCTCGACCCACCAATCCTGCCAAATGCGGTCCAGGGTTTCCAATCGGCGTCTGGACCGCCGTCCTCGTTTTCTCCTTCGTCTCTTTGGTTCTGGGGGTGTTTCGGGGGTGCTCATAAGATCGACCTCCGAGGGTCTATGGATCGATTGGACCGGCCAGCACGGCAAGTAACAGATCGACGGTCTTTTCCACGTCGCCCACGTCCACCATCTCTGAGGGGGTGTGGTAGTAGCGGCAGGCGATGGATACGCAGCCGGCCGGCACGCCGCTGCGGGCCAGTTGGATGGCAGCGGCGTCGGTGGAGCCCCGGTCCAGGACTTCGAGCTGATACGGGATCTCGTGGGCTTCCGCCACCTCGATGAGCAAGTTCTTGAGGCCCGGGTGGGCCAGCATGCCCGAGTCCTTGACCTTGATGCACGGCCCGGCACCCAGCTTCATGTTCAGCTTTTTGGCCTCGGGCGTGTCGCCGGTGGGCGTAATGTCCACGGCAATGCCCACGTCGGGCTCGATGCCGTAGGCGCTGGTCCGGGCGCCGCGCAAGCCGACCTCCTCCTGGACGCTAAAGACACAATAGACGTCGTGGGGCGAATCCTCCAGCCGGCGCAGCACCTCGACGAGGATGGCGCAGGCGATGCGGTCGTCGAATGCCTTGGCCACGATGCGCTGGCCCAGGTCGGCAAAAGGCCGCACAAAGGCAGCCGCCTGGCCCAGGCGAGCCTTGGCCTCGCCGTGGCCGGTGGCGCCGACGTCGATGTAGAGCTTGGACAGCTCGGGGTTCTTTTTGAACTCGGTGCGATCCTCAGGGGCGATGACGCCCAACGCCCCATCGGCGAACTGCACCCGGCTGCCGGCCAGGGCCGTCAGGTCCAGGCCGCCGATGGGCTGGAAGCGCAAAAAGCCCTTCTCGTCCACGTAGCTGACGATGACGCCGATCTCGTCCATGTGGGCGGCGAGCATGACTTTTTTGCCACCTGCTCCCTTCGACGAGCTCAGGGTATGGCCCCGTTTCAAAACGATGAGGTTGCCCAGGGCGTCCACACGAATCTCGTCGGCCAGGGGCTCGACCTCGGCGCGGAGGACGTCCCGGATCTCGTCTTCGTGGCCCGAGGGGCCGTAGGCTTCGGTGAGTCTTTTGATCAGGTCTTTCAAAGTCGTCTCCTCACGTGGTGCGTGTTTCGTATTGCGTATTCCGTATTGCGTATTCCGTCACGCATTACGAAATACGCAATACGCAATACGATCTACGTCTCGGTCCAACCGTCGGGCAGCGCCTGGAGCGTGGCTCGCATCAGCGCCACCAGGTGGTCAAAGTCGTTCAGGCTCAGCAGGCTGGCGGGACCGTGGATGTAGCGGGAAGGGACGGAAACGGCCGCCGAGGGCACGCCCGTCTTGGCCAGGTGAATGGCGCCCGCGTCGGTGCCGCCCATGCCCGGCTGCTTGAATTGGTAGGGAATCCCCTCCGCCTCGGCGGTGTCGATGAGCAGGCGGTTCAGGCGCCGGTCGGCGACGAAGGAGCGGTCCATGATGGTGATGGCCGGCCCCTTGCCGATCTCGGTCGTGGGGCTGACGTCCTCTTTTTTCGGCGTGTCGTCGCAGATGGTGCCTTCCAGGGCAAAAGCCACGTCGGGCTCGATGCGATAGGCGGCCACCCGGGCTCCGCGCAGCCCCACCTCCTCCTGGGAGCTGAAAGAGAGATAGAGGTCCACGGCATAGTCGCCGTCGGCCAGGGCGGCGGCGGCGGCGCAGCCGGCCCGGTCGTCGAATGCCTTGCCGGCTACCATCCGCAAGCCGTCCTCGTGGAGGACCTGGAACCGGGTGTCAAACGCGACATAGTCCCCCACCTGGACCAGCTTCTTGGCTTCGTCCTCGCTGCTGGCGCCGACGTCGATGACCAGTTGGTCGATCTTGATGACCTTGTTGCGCTGCTCGGGCTTGGTCAGGTGAGCGGGCGGGGCCAGGATGACGCCCGGCAGGCGATCCGGGCCGACCCGGACGCCCTTGGCCAAGAGCAGCCGGTCGTCGATGCCGCCCACGGCCCGGAAGCCCAGCAGGCCGCTCTTTTCGATGCGCGTCACCATCAGCCCCACCTCGTCGGTGTGGGCGTCGACCATCACCCTTAAACGAGGCTCTGGCCCGGTACCTTCTTTGAAGGCGATCAAGTTGCCCAGGGCGTCGGTCGTGAGGCTATCCACTTTGTCCCGCAGCGCCCGGGCCAGGATGCGCCGAACCTCGTCTTCACAGCCCGAAGGGCCAAAGGCGTTGGACAGTTCTTCTAGCAGCAAATCGGTCTCCTAATCTTTCTTATCGTCCAGCCCCAGGTCCCAGGCCAGGCTGTCCAGGAACTCGCCATCGAGCCGCTCGACAAAGGCGGCCAGCAGCCGTCCGGTGCGTTCCACGTCCTTGACCGACACGGTCTCGACCGGGGTGTGCATGTTGCGCAACGGGATGGAGATCAGGCCGGAAGGGATGCCCTCGCGGGAAATCTGAATGGCGACGGCGTCGGTGCCGCTGACGCGGGGCGTCGGCTCCAGGTGGTAGCCCATCTCCAAAGATTTGGCCGCCTCTTCCAGTGCCTTTTGGAGCTTGGGATGAAAGTTCGGCCCGACGCCGATGGCCGGCCCCTTGCCCAGCTCAAAAGTCCGCTCGTCGGGCGTGCCGGGCTGCTTGGCCCACGTCACGTCGATGGCCAGCCCGATGTCCGGCTGGAGGCCGTAGGCGCTCGTGATGGCGCCTTTCAGGCCCACCTCTTCCTGCACTGTGGCCACGGCATAGACGTCCCACGGGTGCTGCACCCGGCTGAGCACCTCCAAGCAGGCGATGGCCGCCGCCACCGAAGCCCGGTTGTCCAGGGCCTTGCCCGAGACGAGCCCGCCCTTGAGCTCGACCAGGTCGCGTTTCATGGTGATCAAATCGCCGACGCGGACCAACTGAAAAAGCTCTTTGGCGGAGAGGCCGACGTCGATGAGCAGTTTGTGATAGGGGAGCGGCTTGTCTCGCTCCGTTTTGGGGAGCACGTGGGGCGGGCGGGCGCCGATGATGCCCGGCAGGGGCCGCCGTCCGTGGACTACCACCTGCTGGCCCAGCAGGACCCGGTCGTCGTAGCCGCCGACCTTTTGGAAGTGCAGGAACCCCTCCTCCAGCTCGGAGACGATGAGGCCGATCTCGTCCATGTGGGTGGCAAGCATGAGCGACGGCCGGGGAGCCGGGGCGGTGCCTTGCTTGAGGGCGATGACGTTGCCGAGGGTGTCGGTCCAGACTTGGTCCGCGTAGCGGCTAAACTCGGCCTGGACGATGTCGCGGACCTCGTGCTCGTAGCCGGAGACACCGTTGGCCTCTGAGAGGCGTTTCAATACGGGAACAATGTCCACAAGATCTACCCTTTCTCCGTCGAATAGGCATCCGTCTGCTGGTTCGTGGTCGAGAAGCAAGCGACGACGTGGATGCAGTATCCACATCGTCCTTCTTTGACCGCCGCTCGCTGATTATAGCTTCACTACCGGACACTTTTATGGTCGCCGGGCGGAAGAGCCGCGGATCAACAGAAACTCGCGGATTTTTCCGAAGCAGATGAACTATGTGGTCCAATTCAACGAGTCCAATCCGTGTTTTTCTGCAGATCCGCGATTCTGAAGCACCTGGCAGAAAAAGTGTCCGGTAGTGAAATTATAGCCGGGAATAGGGTTCCTGTCAAACCCTATTGCGCCTTTCCTCCCCTCCTCTCACCGTCTAGACCGAAGAATGGAGAGGAGCAAAGCGACCGTGATCGCCAGAGACAGAACAAAGCCGCCCAGGATCAGGGCCAAAGCCCCGGTCTGCCATTGGGGCCAGATCTGGTTGACGTGGGGGATGATGAGCGCCGGGCCGATGATGAGGGCCGCGGCCAGGATGGCGAGGGCCAGCCGGTTGGCGGCCGACGTGATCCGGCCGGTCGGCCGGTCGAGGCCGCGCAGGGTCAGGCTCAAGTTGCTCTCCCCGGCCTCCATCTGCTCCAACATCCGCTGGAGCTGTTTGGGCAGGAGCATCATCGCCTCGGCCGACTCTTGCATCTGGGCCATCAGCTCCCGAAGGCGGGTCACGGGCGATTGCAGCTCCAGGAGGGCGTCGCGCACGTAGGGCTCGACCTCCTCAAAGACGTTGATGTCGGGGTCGAGCTGGAGGCTGATGCCCTCCAGCATGGCGATGGTCTTGAAGACGAGGACGAGGTTGCTGGGCATCTTGAGCCGGTTGTCAAAGGCCAGGCCCATCAGGTCTTCAACGAAGGAGCGGGCGCGGATCTTTTCCAGCTCCAGGCCGTAGTAGCGCAGGCGCAGGCGGTCCAGGTCGCGGGCCAGGTTTCGCTTGTCGGCGGCGCTGGTGGCGATGCCCAGGTCCGACATGGCCTCCACCACCCGGTCGGTCTCTTGCCGGAAGAGCCCGACGAAGAGCTGCACCAGCCCCAGGCGCTCCACGGGGTCGAGGTGGCCCATGATGCCGAAATCCATCATGGCGATGGTCTCGCCGGGCAGCACCATAAAGTTGCCGGCGTGGGGATCGGCGTGGAAAAAGCCCTCGTGCAGGACCGCCTGCAGCAGGATGTGGATGTTGCGCCGGGCGATCAGCTCGGTGTCGAGGCCGGCCGCCTCCAGTGCCGCCACGTTGGTGATCTTGACGCCCTCGATGCGCTCCATGGTCAGCACGCGGCGGGTGGTGGTCTCCCAGTAGACCTTGGGCACGCGCACGTAGCCCTCGCCGGCAAAGAGCTGCCGGTAGCGGTCCATGTTGTGGCCCTCTTGCTCATAGTTCTGCTCGGTGCGCAGCGTATCGGCAAACTCCTGAGCCAGTGACAGGACGTCGTAATACGCCCCCCAGTCAGTCCGCTTTTCGGCCTGGGCGGCCAGCTCCAGCAAAATGTCGAGGTCGATCTCGATGAGTTTGTCCACGCCGGGCCGAAAGACTTTGACTGCCACCTCCTGGCCGCCGGCCAGGGTGGCAAAGTGGACCTGCCCCAGCGAGGCCGAGGCCACGGGCGCCGGCTCGAAGGTGGGAAACACCTCGTCCAGCGGCGCTTTCAGTTCCTTCTCCACCTGCTCCTGGATGAGGGGGAAGGGGGTGGGCGACACCGTGTCCTGCAATTTCTCCAGTTCGTGGACCAGGTCGAGGGGGATGATGTCGCCGCGCGTGCTGGCGATCTGGCCCAGCTTGATGAACGTCGGCCCCAGCTCCTCGATGACCATGCGCACCCGCTCGGCGGGGGTGGCGCGCAGGATCTCGGCCGAGCTGAAGCGCAGTTTCTCCAGGCCGGGCGTGATGGCCCGCCCGATGCCGAGCTGGGTCAGGACGTGGCCGAACCCGTAGCGGGTCAGGATGCGCCCGATCTGTTGGTAGCGCCGCAGGTGGCGAAAGGTCTGGAAGATGTTTGGCATGATCCCCTCACGTTGCTCGCTATGACGCCTGTATTATACTCCAAGAGCGGGCAACGGGCAAGTAACCTCCATCCCCCAAAAATGAATCACGTCATGCTGAACGGAGCGCAGCGGAACGCAGTGAAGCGGAGCGGAGTGAAGCATCTCCTCCTGGTTGCGAGTGAGATCCTTCGCCTCCGCAGGACCTCCGCTGCGCTTCGGCCCTGCTCCGGCTCAGGATGACACTGACCAAAAAAGATGCCCCGGCGCAGAGGCCGGGGCACTCAGTTCGAAGCCCAGGGACTTCAGGTCTCGTCGCCTTGCTCGATGCCCAGCATCCGCGCGAAACGCGTCCAGCCCTGCCGGATCTGGAAGGACTTGAGCCGCCAGGTGCCGACGATGCCGTAGGGCACAAAGAGGACGAACGTCACGTAAATGGCGCCCAGCAGGAACCCGGCGCTCTCGCCAAACCACTTGTGCAGGTAGAATTCCAGCAGCCGGTAGAGGGCAGCGCCGATCATGGCCCCGCTGAGGGTGCCCATGCCGCCGATGAGGATGATGAGCAGGACGTCCACCGTGTAGCCCATGCTCGCGACCTCGGGGCTGACAATGGGCTTAAAAAGGGCGTGGAGCAGGCCGGCCAGGGCAGCGGTGATGGAGGCCAGCGTCAGCGCCGCCAGCTTGAAGTAAAAGGTGTTAAAGCCGAGCATCTTGGCCCGGTCCTCGTTCTCGCGGATGGCGGTGCACACGTGGCCGGTGGGCGAATCAACAAAGCGGCGGTAGAGCAGGTAGACCAGCACGGCAAAGGCCAGGGCGATAAAGTAGAAGCGGAGGCGCGCCACCGGGTCCAGGATCTCGGGCCGGGGGATGCCCTGCAGGCCCACGTCGGCGCCCGTGTACTCGGCCAGCTCGCGGGTGCCGATCATGATCGAAAAGACGGAGGCCATGCCCAGCGTGACCAACGCAAACGTGATACCGTGGACGCGGGGCAGGACGATGGCAAAGAGCAGGGCCTGGACGACGCCGGCGGCGGCCACGGCGGCGATGGTCGGCAGCAGCGTCCAGCCAAAGCTCTTGAGCAGGACGCCGGTCAGGTAGGCGCCGACGGCGAAAAACATGGCGTGTCCAAAGGAGAGCAGGCCGGTGACGCCCAGCACCAGGTCGTAGCTGATGGCAAAGACGGCCAGGATGAACACCTCGATCATGAGCCCCTGGATGAACTTCGAGTTGCCGGCCTCGTTGGCCAACACGTCGCCCAGCGAGTCGCCGGTGAGGAGGGCGACGACGAAGGGCAGAGTGGCCAGCAGGAGCACGACGACCAGCAGGGCGGCGTTGTCCTTGAGCCAGGCCCGGATGGGAGTCTCTTTGGCTTCAGCAGTCGCGACAGAGGTTGCCATCGCTCACTCCTTTCGACCCAGCAAGCCCTGGGGCATGACGACCAGGATGACGATCATGAGCAGCACCGTCGAGGCGGGCACCAGGGGCGGGGTCGGCTTGAAGGGCTCGTCCAGAAAGGGCAGGTTGATGCCGATCTGCCCGTACTTGATGATGAACTGCTGCACCAAGCCGACCAGCACGGCTCCGACGGCCGCGCCCGGGTAACTCGTCAGCCCGCCGACGGCCAGGGCCACCAGGGCGCCGAGGAGCAGGTGCTCGCCCATGAGGTTCGACAGGCCCGACGATGGCCCCGAGATAACGCCCCCCAGGGCGGCGATGGCCACGCCCAGGCCAAAGACCAGGGTAAAGACCTGCCGCACGTTGATGCCCAACGCCTCGACCATCTCGCTGTCCTGGACGCCAGCGCGGATGATCATGCCCAGGCGCGTGCGCTGAAGCAAGAGCCAGACGCCGACGAGGACGACGAGGCCGACGACGATGACGAAAATCTCGTTGTAGGTGCGGATGCGCGTCGTCTCGCCGCCGATGGTCACTTGGATCGTCGCGCACTGGTGCTGGAGCCAGCCGGCCAGGCTGGTGGCCGGACAGCCCTCGCCCGAGCCGGCAAAGAGCCCGGGCCGGGGCATGGTAAAGCCCTGGCGGCCCCAGATGGCCCGCACGAGCTCGATCCCGATAAAGCTCAGGCCGAAGGTGAGCATGATCTGGTAGATGGCCCGGTCGTAGAGGGGGCGGATGAGGGTCGCCTCCATGAGGGCGCCCAGCCCGCCGCCCGTCAGCGTGGCGACCACGACGGCGAGGACAAAGAGCCAGCCGGAGCTGATGTCCAGCAGCGCCTGGGTAAGGGCCCCGTTGGCCAGGTAGGCGCCCAGCCCCACGGCGACCAGCGCGACGACGGCGGCGATGGCGGCCCAGGGCAGGCGGCGCTCGCCCGCGTCGGCCATCTGCTGCCGCCGCCCCAGCCCGGCCAGGCCGAGGGACAACAGGGCGCCGCCCAGCAGCAACCCGGCGAGGCCAACGGCCGGCGACAGCCCCTCCCACCCGGCCGGCTCGATGCGCTGGCCGACCTGCCCCAGATTGAATGCCTGGGCCCAGACGATGGGGCTGTCGTTATAGTTCTCCCAGTCCCACATGGCCAGGGGCACCCGGGCCACGACAAAGACGAGGAGGACGGCGGCCAGCACCAAGCCCACCCAGGGCCAGACCTGGGCCACCCGGCGGGGCAGCCGCAGCCGCGCCAGCAGCCGGCCCCACAGCGGTTGGAGCAGGAACCCGGCGGCGATGAGGGCCAGCGGCGTGAGAATGTCCACAAAGGTGTCGGGCCGCACGTAGACGCTCCAGCCGACGTAGGCACCGATCATGTACAGCGTGCCCTGGGCCAGGTTGAGCACATCCATCAGCCCCAGGATGATCGAAAAGCCGGCGGCCACCAAAAAGATGACGGCGCCCACCGAGAATCCGCGCAGCGTGGTGATGACCCAGTCCTTGGTGCTCATCCCACCGACGGCCATCAAAAACAGCACGAGCAGCACGGCCACGGTGATGAGGCGCGTCCGGTTCTTGCGGAGCGATACCATTATATCGTTCATAGTTAGCTCCTTGTTCAGTGATTAGTGGTCAGTGATTAGTGGTCAGTGATTAGTGATCAGTGATTAGTGATCAGTGGGTAGAGGTCACT
>CAYLZO010000075.1:0-20447 GCA_964387775.1 uncultured Anaerolineaceae bacterium | reverse complement strand
TCCCCTGAAGTTTGAGGCCGCGGGCGCCTGTGGTATAATGACGCCTGTTGGACAAAGCCTGTTCCACAGGAGAAACGCGCATGGAAAAGACAAACGTGCTCTGCACCCTTCGCTTCAGCGATGAACAACTCGACGAGCTCCGGGGCGTCTCGGACCGACTCCACGTCGTCCAAGAGACGTGCCACGATGTTGGGGAAGTGGCCGCCGCCCTGTCCCGGGGGTCAACGACGGAGATACTCTACACCTACCACGTGCCGGCCGGCGTCCTGGAGCTGGCGCCCGAGTTGCGCTGGCTGCAACTCCACAGCGCCGGCGCCGACCACGTGCTGGATCATCCGGTCATGGAGAGTGACGTGGCCGTCACCACGACCAGCGGCATCCACGCCACGCCCATCGCCGAGTACGTCATGGCCTCCATGCTGGCCTACCGCTGGCGGGTGTCCCACTGGACCCACTGCCAGCGCGAGGGCGAGTGGCCGTCGGGCCGCTGGCAGCTCTACGCCCGGCCCGAGCTACGCGGCCGCACCCTGGGCATCCTGGGTTACGGCAGCATCGGCCGCGAGGTGGGCCGCCTGGGCCACACCTTTCGGATGCGGGTCCTGGCCCTCAGCCGCTCGGGCCGCCACGCCGAGAGCGGCTACTCGGTCCCGGACACCGGCGACCCCCGGGGCGAGATCCCCGAGCGCTTCTACCGGCCCGACCAGCTCCACGAGATGCTGGCCGAGTGCGACTACGTCGTGGTCTCGCTGCCGCTCACGCCCGCGACGAGGCACTTTGTCGGGGAGGACGAGCTGCGGGCCATGAAACCCAGCGCCTACCTGGTCAACATCGCCCGCGGCGAGATCGTGGACGAGGCGGCGCTGGTCCGCGCCCTGCGCGAGGGCTGGATCGCCGGCGCCGGCCTGGACGTGTTCGAAGAGGAGCCGCTGCCCGCCGACAGCCCGCTGTGGGACCTGGACAACGCCCTCATCTCGCCCCACGTCGCCGGCTTTACGCCGCGCTACGACGAGCGGGCCGCCGACCTCTTTGCCGAGAACCTGGACCGCTACCTGGCCGGCGAGCCGCTGCTGAATCGGGTGAACAAGGAGAGGGGCTACTGATGACGATCCGGGGCGTGATCTTTGACCTGGGCCACACCCTGATGGCCCTCGACAGCACCTGGCCCGAGATATTTGACCAAGGCGTGGCCGATCTGGCCGCCTTTCTACAGCAAGAGACCCCCGAACTGGACAGCCAAGCCTTTGCCCCGGCCCTGCTCGACCGCCGCGCCGAGGGCTTTGCCCGGGCCAAAGAGACGCTGCGCGAAGTGACCGCCGAGGACTCGATGCGCTGGACCTTTGCTCGCTTTGGCTTGTCTGACCCCAATCCGATGCTGGTATGCAGCGCCATCGACGCCTTTTTCGCCTACGAGGAAATCTGCTGGAAAGCGCTCCCCGAATCGCTCGCGGTGCTGAGCGAATTGGCCGGGCGAGGGTTGCGGCTGGGGATGTTTTCCAACGCCACCCACGACCCATTCATCCAGCGCCTGGTGGACCGTTTCGGCTTTCGGCCCTGGCTCGACCCGGCCCTGAGTTCCGGGGGGGTCGGCGTCCGCAAGCCCGATCCGGCGGCCTTTGCGCCCATCCTCGGCGCCTGGGGCCTGCCGCCCGAGGCGGTGGTCATGGTCGGCGACACCCTCGACGCCGACATCCTGGGCGCCCGGCGCGCGGGAATGCGTTGCGTCTGGATTCGCTCGCGGGAGGATGCTCGCCAGGAAGGAAATGGCTACGACCGGCCTGTGGAGATAGCCCCTGTCGAGCCGGACGTAACCATTGGCCGCCTCGCGGAATTGCCGGCCTGCCTGGAAACGCTCTAGACCTTGCCTAGCTCCCGCAAGTTGACCATCTCCTGGTCGAAAATGCGGCGCAAGATGGCGATGGACGCGGCATAGCTGGCATCGACGCCAAAGTAGGACAGGCTCTTGGAAAGCAGCGTCTGCCGCCGGCTGTAGGGCGTGTCCGAAGCGTAGTGGATCACGCCGATGTCGTAGGGGGCGTTGATAAAGAGGTTGACGATCTCGTTGGTCGGGTAGCGCTTGGGATAGATGTTTTCGTACACGCCGCTCAGGTACGGCCCCGTCTCCATCTCGATGTCGGTGTAGCCCTCCCTGTAGAACACGCTCATAAAGTCCTTGTTCTGCAAGAACGTTCCGCGCACCGTCACCGCCTTCTGATTGTCGAACACGCTCCCCTGGGCCAGGTAGGGCGCCAGGTCGTCGGCCAGGAACGAGTTCCTGAAGAGAAACGTATTCTGCGAGTGCTCGTCGTAGACTACGTTGGGGATCATGACGTCGCCCACCTGGCCGTTGAGGGTCGCCGCCTTGCCCATGAAATAGACCCCCTGCAATTCGCCCAGGTTGGCCGCCACCTCGGTGAAAATCTGGTAGGCGGCCATGCCCAGGGGATAGTCCACGTTGACGATGAGGGCGTCGCTCTGTGCCAGCATCTCCAGCCCGTCGGCGCGCAGACGCCGGTCGAAACGGCCGGGGCAAAGGGATTTTAGCTCGATGATCTGAGCTGCCACGTCCAGGTAGCTGGGATTCTCGACGTGGAGCAAGCCGCACTCGCGCTGATAGCGGCGCATGGTCGCGACCTTGTCCGCCTGCTCCTCGGGGCTGCCGTGGAGCAGGTACTTGCTCAAGACGTAGTAGTGCAGGTTCTCAAGGGAGTCGCGCCCCCGCCCGGCCTTGATCCGCTGGTAGTTACGCCACAGGTTCTCGGGATTGACCGCCTCCAGGTAGGCGGCCAGCTCCTCCTCGATCTCGAGCGCATAGCCGCTGATCAGGTTGGCCAGGCTGTGAGTATTGGACGATACGAAATAGACGGGCCGGTAAAAGAGGTCGCCCGAGAGCTCGCGGTCGATCTCTTGATGGATCGTGTACCACCAGCCGTCGGTGGCCCGCCGGTAGTCGGTCAGCGAGCCGGCCAGCAGCCGGATGGCCATGTCCTTGCGCCGGCGGCCGGCCTGGAGCAGGTTCGGCCAGAGCGCCGGCCCCCAGGCCACCTGGAGCTTGACGAAATCGTCGGCCGGCACGCCCAGGGCGTCGGCCACCTCGCCCACCTCGTCGGCCTCTAGCGGCTTCTCGCCCGACACGTGTTGCTCGATGCGGCCCAGGATCGGCGAGTCGAGCAGCTGCTCGTGGAGCTTGTTCCACTCGATCTGGTAGGCGGTCAGCATCGGGATCAGGTCGTCGATGTCCGACACGCTGGCGATAAAGGCCGCCAACGTGCTCTCGCCGTCAAAGAACATCTTGCGGCGGCGCGAGTGGGCCGTCACCGACTGCCAGGCCTCCACGTCGGGATAGCCCCGCCGGTCGAACACTTCGTCCGACTGGCCCATGAGCACCAGGCAGATCTGGGGCATGCACCGGGGCAGCCGCATGACGCTGTAGACAAAGGCCGAGAGGTCGGGCGTGGGCCGGTCGGCGCCGATGTGCAGGCTAGAGTCCATGGCCGAGTGCGTCTCCTCCAGCGAGCGGATGCGGATGTCGCTGGTGGAACGGAGCAGCGAGTAGTAGGTGCGCATGTAGAGGTCGATCTCTTCGTTGCCGGGGGATGGAATCTCGCGGATCATTCGCCGTCTCCTTGTCGCAATCCAGGGCGCTTGAACACGCCCCGGTTCGTCGTCGTATCGTAGCTCACCAACTCCCAACCCTCGGCGCCAAGCTCGTTGAGCAGCCGCCCGATGGCCGCCAGCGGGGAGAGGCGTCCTCACTGTGCAATTCGCCCTGACCGGCCCCCTCGGGCGCGACCAAGTGGTAGCTCAGGCGCACGCCGTCGTCGTCCAAACCGGTCAAGGGCGTGCAGGTCAGCAGGCAGTACTCCCACGCCGGGCGGCTCATGTCTCCCCCCAGCCGCCAAACTCCTCCGTCGCCTCGGGCATGTCCAGCGCCACGACCTCGCCGTGCCGATTGATGACCACCCGGAAGCCGAGCATCCCCAGCCAGGCCCGGGCATCGTCGGGCAGGCCATGCTCGATGATCTGATCCATGTTCTGGATCGAGGCGTCGATCAGGGCCTTGGTGAACAGATCGTCCTTGCCCAACATCTCCAGCATCGCCTCGGTGGCGATCTCGCGGTGGGCCAGGAACTGGTCGCGCAGCATCCCGATCACCTGCCGGTCCACGGCCTCCGAGTCGACGTGGCGCCGGAAGCCGGCCTCCTCGACCACGTAGGTCGGCTCGTCGCCGACCATGACCACCTCGACCGGCTTGCCCTCTTCATCGCGGATCAGCCCGTCAAAGAGCGCCTTCCGTTGGTTTGCCATCCCTGTCCTCCTGCCTCACAGATATGGGAAAGGGCAGCGACAGGCCCATCGCTGCCCTCCCCACCGAGCGTATCTTCCGTGCAAGTCAAATAGTGGAGGGTATGGGATTCGAACCCACGCTTACGCCGTGCAAGGGCGCCGTGCTCCCGTTAACACCAACCCCCCTAGAATCTGTGGCAGATTCGGCTGCAAAAGGTCGGGCCACTCTTTGCATAGCGTCCGTCTTTGCTGGCAGGCCGCTCGAATTCTGTACCACAGTACGCGCATTGCAAACGCACTCGGCTGCGCTGACCAAGTTGAGCACACCGTGTCGAACAATAGCGGCGATCCTTCAGCCTGTTCTTGGGAACATAGGTCACCGTTCCACACAACTCGCACGTATGTGGATAGAGCCTGCGTCGGGTGCCATCATACTCGTCGGACCAGATGAACTCATCCGCATCATCTACCATCGCCCCATCCTCGGCGACTAGATGTCCCACGCCCGCGACTCCCCTCTTCGCTCCCTGAACAGCGGTTCTTCCCAAATCGCGTGTGCCGACGAGAGGATTTGAACCTCCACACCCCAAAGGGTAACAGATCCTAAATCTGTCGCGTCTGCCATTTCCGCCACGTCGGCATTCGATGCCCGGACTCGATGGGCTTCATGCCCCCGATTCTGTCCACCCGCCTTGTGCGCGGGCTGCCGCCATCTGTCTCACCCCGGTTTCGGGGTGGCGGCTCCTGGCTTGCCGGGTGTGACCCGGCCTCACCGTCGCCGCTGCGGCGAGACCGAACCCTTTGACGCCGCTCAGGGCGCCTCCTGGCCCGGCCCACTCGCCTTGCTCCCGGTCGCACGCTCGCCTAGCCGGCCGTGTCGCCACGACCGCTGGTGGGCTCTTACCCCACCGGTTCGCCCCTTACGGGCCTTCCTGCGGAAGGCCTTCGCGGGAATACTTTCTGTTGCGGTTGTAGTCAGGACGCGGCTCTCGCCGGCCTGCCCCCACTTACGGTTTCGTGGGGCGACCTGTCCTGCGCCCAACTAGATATCCCGGATGCAGGACTGGGAGTCGGGAAGTTCCTCTGGACAGCGATTGGCTGTCCAGCGGCGGCTCACCCATCGGTCCACATAAATTATACCACGAGAACAGCCCTCAATCAAGTATTCAAGCCCACCTCGCCCATCAAATGCGGCGGCGATGGGCACATTTGACTTGACAGTTCGGGCCAGTTACGGTATCTTGTACGAGCTTGCAAGCAAACGTGGTGAAGAAAGGTCAAAGCTCACCTTGAAATCCCGGAAAATGGCACTAATTCAGCTGGCACTCTTGCCGTCCGTGGCCCTGTTGATCATGGCCGCCTACTGGCGTGCCGAGACACCCACCTTTGATGCCGAGGGCAACCCGCGCATGGCCTACGCCGGCACCGCGACCCCCACGTCCACACACACGCCCACGCCTACGCCGACCCCCACCGCCACGGCGACCCCAACCTCAACGCCAACGGATACCCCCACCGCGACGCCGACGGCGACCGCCACCGCCACGGCGACGCCGACCCACACACCCACACACACGCCCACCCCCACGTGGACGCCGACGCCCACGCCCTGGCGGCCCACGCCCGACGGCATCTATCGCGAGGCGCGAGTGCCTATCCTCATGTATCACTATCTCTCCGATCCGCCGCCCGGCGCCAACGTCTACCGCCGCGATCTGTCGGTTTCGCCGGCCAAGTTCGAGGAACAACTCCGTTACCTCCGCCGCGAGGGGTACCAGACCATCTCACTCAACGACCTGGCCCTGCACCTCACCCGGGGCAAGCCCCTGCCCCCCAAGCCGATCATCCTCACCTTCGACGACGGCTACACCGACGCCTACACCCACGCCTTTCCCCTTCTGAAGGAATACGGCTTTACCGCCACCTTCTTTCTGATCACCGGCCGCATCGACGCCAACCTGCCCGAGTACCTCTCCTGGGCCGAAGTGGAAGAAATGGCCGCCGCCGGCATGAGGTTCGAGCCCCACAGCTACGACCACCCCGACATGCGCAACCGCAGCTTTGACTTTGTCGTCTTTCAGATCCTGGCCCCCAAGGGTGCCATCGAAGAGCGAACGGGCGAGCCCGTCCACTTCTTTTCCTATCCTTCGGGCCGCTACGACCAATTTGTCATCGACGTGCTGCATTCGGCCGATTTCTGGGGCGCGGTCCTGACCGAGCAAGGCGCCACCCACGCCAGCGGCAACCTCTTCAAGCTAAAGCGCGTCCGCATCCAGGGCGGCGACGACCTGGACACCTTCGCCCGCAAGC
The DNA here is from genome assembly GCA_964387775.1 of uncultured Anaerolineaceae bacterium. GTDB lineage: Bacteria > Chloroflexota > Anaerolineae > JAAYZQ01 > JAAYZQ01 > CAYLZO01. The sequence goes on along the minus strand of CAYLZO010000075.1, from coordinate 13,853 downwards.
TCATCCTCGATTGGTAGAATGCCGGAGCTCCCGTGTACTTTGACGCCCTGACCCTGGCCTGCGTGGCCGACGAGCTGCGCGCGACGATCCTCGCAAGCCGGGTGCAGCAGGTCGTCCTACCCGCCAGGCGCTCCGTCGGCCTGGAGGTTTATGCCCGGGGGGCGCGCCACTACCTCCTGGCCTCGGCCCACACCGAGCTGGGCCGCGTAAGCCTGGCCTCCGAAAAGCTGCGGCGCGGCGTCGAGAAGCAGACGGGGCTCCTCCAGCTCTTGCGCAAGTACGTCCGGGGCGCGAGCCTGTCCGACATCCGGCAGCCGCCCTTCGAGCGCATCCTCCACCTGGAATTCGACCACCCCGAGTGGGGCTGCACCGAGCTGGTCGCCGAGATCATGGGCCGCCACTCCAACGTCATCCTCGTCGGTCCCGGCAACCGCGTGCTCGACGCCGTCAAGCGCGTCGGGCCGCAGTTGAGCAGCGTACGCCCTATCCTGCCCAACCAACCCTACGCACCGCCGCCGCCCCAGGACAAGCTGCCCCCCTCCGAGCTGACCGAGTACCGCTTGCGGGAGATCCTCCAGGCCGGCCAGGACAAGGACCAGGTGTGGCGGCTCCTCGTCCGCGGATTGCAAGGTATGAGCCCCCTCCTGGCCCGCGAGGTCGCATTCCGGGCCCTGGGCCAGCCGAGGGCCAAGGTCGCCCGGGTAGAGCGGATGCAGCCCCTCCTGGAAGCCATCGGCGATCTGCTCTCGCCTTTGGACGACGGCCAGTGGCAGCCCACCATCGCGCTGGAAGACGGGGAGCCAGCCGTCTACGCCCCCTACCCGCTCACCCACCGCGACGAGCTCCAGCCGATGCCGTCCATCAGCCAGGCAATTGAAGCCTACACGGCGGCGGCTGCCAAGCCCTTCGACCCGGCTCAGGGCAGGCCCGTCGGCTACAGACCGGGCAGTCCCTACGCCGCGGCCAAGCGGCCCCTGCGCCAGGCCATCGCCGAGGCCCGCGACCGCCTGGAGCACCGCCGCAAGTCGCTGCGGCGCTCGCTGAAGCAGGTGGACGACGCCGACCGATTGCGCCAGTGGGGCGAATGGACCCTGGGCTACGCCCACAGCGTCGAGCCGGGCCAGACTGAGCTGGTCGCCGAGGTGGCACCGGGCGAGACGGAACGCATCCCCCTCGACCCCGCCCTCTCGGCTGTGGAGAACGCCCAGGCATTTTTCGACCGCTATCGCAAGGCCCAGCGCGCCGAGAAAGAAATCCCGATCCAGATCCGCCGGACCGAGCTCGCCCTGCAAGACCTGGACCAACTGGAGACGGACTTGGCCCTGGCCGAAAGCCGGCCCGAGATCGAGGAGGTGCGAGCGGCCCTCGTCGAGGCCGGCCACCTCCGCCCCAGCCGCAAGAAGCGGCCCCAGATGCCCCGCAGCGAGCCCCTGTCGCTCACCTCGCCCGACGGCCTGCCCATCCTGGTGGGCCGCAACAGCCGCCAGAACGACGAGGTCACCTTCCGCCGGGCCAACGGCGACGATTGGTGGTTCCACGCCCGGGGCGTGCCCGGCGCCCACGTCATCGTCCGCAGCGGCGGCCCGGAGCCACCGCCCGACACGGTCCAGCGCGCCGCCGAGCTGGCCGCCCACTTTTCCCAACTGCGGGACGAGCGCGACGTCCAAGTAGACTATACCCAGCGGCGCCACGTGCGCCGCATCCCCGGTGCGGCGCCGGGCCTGGTCACCTACCGGCAGGAGCAGACCATCCGCGTCGCTCCCCGGGGGCCGGAGGGGGGCTCATGAAAGCCCACAGCCGCTTGGTGAGTCCAAGTCTGCTCGCCCTCGCCGGGCTGCTGCTCGTCGCCGCTTGTGCGGCCCTCGGCGCAACACCAGGCCCCTCTCCAACGCCGACGTCCATCATCCCCACCAGCCCGCCGGGCCTGGCGCCCTCAGAGCCGGCGCCGGCCTACACCGCCCGCGTGGTCAACGCCTATCCCCACGATCCGGGGGCGTTCACCCAGGGCTTGGTCTTTGTCGATGGCGAGCTGTACGAGGGCACCGGCCTGCGCGGCCAGTCCAGCCTGCGCCGGGTAGACCTGGAGACCGGCGAGGTCTTGCAAAGCCGCGCCCTGCCCGCCGAGTATTTCGGCGAGGGCATCGCCGTGCTGGGCGGGCGCATCTTCCAACTGACCTGGCAGTCCCACGTGGGCCTGATCTACGACCGGGAGAGCTTTGAGCAACTGGGCGAATTCTCGTACCCCACCGAGGGCTGGGGCCTGACCCACGACGGCCGCCGGCTGATCATGAGTGATGGCACCGCCACGCTGCATTTCCTGGACCCCGAGACCCTGGCCGAGACCGGCCGGGTGCAAGTCACCGACCGGGGCCAGCCGGTCGTCCGCCTCAATGAGTTGGAATATATCCACGGCGAGGTGTGGGCCAACGTCTGGCTGACCGACCGCATCGCCCGCATCGACCCCGAGACCGGCCAGGTGGTGGGCTGGCTCGACCTGACCGGGCTGCTCAGTCCCCAAGATGAGGCGCAGGAGGTGGACGTACTCAACGGCATCGCCTACGACGTCGAGAAGGACCGCCTCTTTGTGACGGGCAAGTGGTGGCCCAAGCTCTTCGAGATCGAGTTGGTGCCCCAAAGCAGTGATCGACAATAATCTGAAAAAAGCAGTTGACAAGAAGGGCAATTAGTGGTAAACTAGGTCCCAGTTGCGCCAGCATTGCAGATTAACATGGCGGGAACCATCCGGAGCTCCTCTAGTGCAACCAGCTTGCCTTTTGTGTCGGGATTTGCTCACAGATCCCCTGAGGTTTTGCCCCAGGGACGCGGAGAAAGGGGGTGAGAGCCGGAACATATCTGATCAGGTCTATTGGCAGCAATTGGTGTTCAACCAGGAAGGTTGAACCAGGCCCTTCGTTTTCCACGATGGAGTAGGAGGAAAAAACGATGAGTGTCGTGATCCTGATCATTGGTCTCGCGGCCATTGCCGTGGGGTACGGTTGGTACGCCAGGTCCATTGACCGCAACGTGATCCAGCCGGATGATAAAAGAGCCACACCCGCCACGATGTTTATGGATGGGGTGGACTTTGCTCCGGCCAACCGCAACGTACTGTTCGGCTATCAATTCAAGTCGATAGCCGCGTTGGGTCCGATCGTCGGTCCCATCGTCGCCATCCGCTGGGGCTGGCTCCCCGCCCTGCTGTGGATCGTCTTTGGCACATTCTTTATCGGCTGGGTGCAAGACTATGCCAGCATCGTCGTGGGCGTCCGTGAAGAAGGCCAGACCTTTGGCGCCCTGAGTTATCGCCTGATCTCCCCCCGCGCCCGCAACATCCTCTTGATCTTTATCTACTGCTACCTGCTGCTCATCATGGGCGCCTTTGGCAAGATCGTCGGCTACGACCTGATGACCAACCCCGCCGTCCCCCTGGGCGTGATCCTGGTGATCGTCTTTGGCCTCCTGGCCGGCCAGATGACCTACCGATGGAAACGGGACATCATCCTGACCTCGGTCGTGACGGTGGTCGGGTCGTTTGTCGGCATCTGGCTGGGGACCTTGCCCTTCGTCCAGGACATCTTTATGTGGCTGAGCACCTTTGGCGCAGCCACCTCGCCGGAGTTGATCGCCGGCAAACTCACCTGGGCTCAGTTCCTGTGGAGCCTGGTAACGCTGGTCCTCTGCTACTTTGGCGCCGTGCTGCCCATCTGGCGCTGGGCACAGCCCATCAACTATGTCGCCTTCTGGATCGTCTTCCTGGGCATCTTGGGCGGCACCATCGGCCTGGTCATCTGGCATCCGGGCATCCCGGCCGACTTTCCAGCGTTTACCAACTGGAGCGGCCAGATCGGCGACCTGGCCCCGTTGGGTTGGCTCTGGCCCGTGCTCTTTGTGACCATCGCCTGTGGGGCCATCTCGGGCTGGCATAGCTTGGTCTCCAGCTCCGGCACAGCCCGCCAGCTCGAAAAAGAGGGCGACGCGCTCTTTGTCGGGGGCGGTTCCATGTTCCTGGAGATGTTCCTGGCCGTGCTGGCCCTGCTGACAGCGCTGATCGGTGTCGGTGTGGCCTTTGGCTTTTCAGGGGAGGGAACCACTTACGTGGCCATGGTGTCGGCCGGCAAGAACGCGGGCGTCTTTGCCGTGGGCCTGGCCCAGTTCCTCTCCCGCATCGGCATCCCAACCTCCTTTGGCGTGCCCTACGGCTCGGTGTTCCTCACCCTGATGGCCCTGACCATCATGTACCTCGTGGTCCGCTTCATGCGGGTAGCCAGCGCCGAGTTCCTGGGCGACCAGATCCCGGCCCTGCGCAACGTGCACATCGGCTCGGTCGTGGCCCTGGTGTTGTCGGCCATCCTCATCTGGACCGGCTTCTGGGCCCAGATCTGGGTGCTGTTCGGCGCGGCGAACCAGCTCATGGCCTCCCTGGCCCTGCTGATCATCTCCCTGTGGCTGATGTCGAAGGGGAAAAACTACCTCTGGGCCTTTGTCCCCTTTGTCTTTATGTTCATCACCACCATGGGGGCGATGATCAACACCTTTATCCTCTCGTTTGATAATCTGACCACGGGCAAGATCATCGCCGACGTGCTGACGGTCATCCTCTTTATCTGCGCCGTGATCCTGGCCTGGGACGGTGTGCAGGCCGTGAGGCGCTTCCGGGCCGAGATGGCCGAGGCTGGCGCGGGAGGCGGTGAATAATCGGACAGCCTGTCGTGTGGGGAGAGCCTGCTCTCAGGCTCTCCCCTTTTTCTTGCAGAAGGAAAGTGGCATGAAGCCGGTGCGATTGGAAGTGGTCGCCCCGACGTTCCAGGGCTTGGGCCTGTGCACCGCCTGCGAGCTCGTCCTGGCCGACGCGGACCTGGGCGAATCCCCCGCCGAGCGGGCCCTGGACGAATATCCGCCCGAATGGCAGGAGGAGATTCACCGCCTGACCGACTGGGTCTATGATCTGGCCGGCCGTTACGGCGACCGGATCGTGATCAAGGTCATCGATCCCCAATCGCCGGAGGGGCTGTTTAAGAGCTTGCGCCACCGGGTGCGCCACTACCCAACCTGGATCGTGGACGGCAAGGTGCGGATCGTGGGCTGGAAGCGCCAGGCGCTGGAAGACGCCCTGGCTCGATCCGAGGAGCAGGCGACGTGTACCGGCTGATTCTCGTGCCGATGGAAGATGGGCAGTACCAGGATGCGGCCCTGGGCCACGCCCGCATCTTGGCCCAGGCCACCGGGGCCGCCGTCATCCTGGCCTGGCTGGTGCCGGTGGTCGCTTCAGAAGAGCAGTTCTTCCGCCAGGTCCAGGTGGAGCCCGGCTCGTCTGGCGCGCGGCGCCGGGCAGAAGGGGAGGCGTACCTGGCCCAGGCCATTCAGCCGTTCCAGGCAGCCGGTGTGCCGGTGGAAGAGCGGGTCGTGATCAGCGCCACACCCCCGGAGCAGGCCATCGTCGACCTGGCGGTAGAAGAAGGAGCGGACCTCATCGTCATGGCCACCCTGCCGCAGTCGGCGGTGGGCCGTTTCCTCTTTGGCAGCGTCGAGGACAAGGTGCGGCGTCGCTCACCGGTGCCCGTGCTCTTTGTCTCGCCCACGAACGGCCAGGAAGGAGGGGCATGAGGCATGGACTACCCGCCCTTGGCCCACTTGACGCAAGAAGAGATCCTGGTGCGCCTGAATCAAGCCCTGGCCGCCGAACGGCAGGCGGTGGCCGACTATGACGCTCACGCCCAAGCTGGCGACCCGCCGGACGTCCAGGTCGCGCTGGAGACCCTACGCGACGTCGAACGAGAACACGCAGCCCGCTTGATGGCCCGGATCGTGGAGCTGGGGGGCAGGCCAACGGGCCAAACGCCGGAACCCGGGACTGCCGGCGACACTCTGGCCACCCGGCTAGAACACGACCTGCGCGGCGAACAGTGGGCCATCGTCGAGTATGCCCGGCTTGTCGCCGGCATCCTGGACGACGAAAAGACGGTGGAGCTCATGGCCGAGCTGCTGCTGGACGAGATCCGCCACGCCCGCTGGCTCAAGGCCACCCTGCGCGCGCTCCACCCAGAGAGTCCGGCCGCCTGACCATCCGATGGATACGAGACAGGCCGAACCGTGGTCAAACCGGCTGAGGACGCTGGCCCGGACCATCGGCGAGATAATCTATGGTGCCACAGTATACGACTGGGTCCGAGAGCTGGAAAAGGAACGGGGCATGGTTGAGCGGCTCTTTGTGCTCGCCGTGTTCGGCGATTTCTTGGGCGTGCCCATTCTGCCGCCCTACTATGCCCTCCGCCTGCTACCCTACGTGGTCCCGGCCATCGAGGGCTGGCGCCACAGCATGCTACGCGAGCGCGATTTTGTCGATCTGTTTGACGGAGAAATCGGTTAACACTCAATCGAGGTGAGGCCCATGACAGAAGAAGAGAAGAAAAAACGTCCTGGTTTCCTGGACACGGCCAAGAGCATCCTCTACGGGATGGCCGGCCACGACATGACCCGCTACGCCTTAAAGACGCGGGGCAGCATGGAGCACTTGTTTATCCTCATCACCATGGGCGACCTGCTGGGCATCCCCATCCTGCCGCCCTACTACTCGCTGCGGATCTTGCCCTACGTGGTGCCTCAGATCAGCACCTGGAAGCGCCGGATGCTCCGCGAGCGCGATTTGACCGACGCCCTGGCGTGAAGGAGGAAACAAAATTGTCACTAACAAGGATCTTTGAAGAGCAGCCCGATCGCCGCTACATCATGTTCGGCGGGAAGGGCGGGCTGGGCAAGACCACCTTCTCGGCGGCGTCCGCTTACTGGTTGGCCAAGCAGGGCTACAAGGTCCTGGTCTTTTCCGTAGATCCCCAGGCCTCCCTGTCTGACATCTTTCAAAAGGACATCTTTGGCCAGGGCGCGGTGGAGATCATGCCCAACCTCTATGCCCAAGAGATCGACGCCGACCAACGCATCCGCGAGTACCAGGACGAAATCCGGCAGCAGATCCTGGAAATGTACGGCCTGAAAGAAGTACCGGAAGAGATCGAGAACTATATCCAGGCCGCAGCCGCCGAGCCGGCCATGGAAGAGAGCGCCATCTTTGACGCCGTGGTAGACATCGTCGTCAGCGCCGAGTACGACTACTACATCTACGATTTGGTGCCCTTGGGCCACGCCCTTTACTACTTGAGCATGGCCAGCGTCTACGACGAATGGATCGACAAGATCACGGCCCTGCGCACCGAGATGGAAGAGTACTCCCAGGTCGCGTCCGTGATGAAACGGGATCAGGAATCGGAAGAGGACGCCATCCTGCGCGAGTTGCTGTACATCAAGGAGCGCATCAACAAATCGTCTGGCATCCTCACCGACCGGCAGCGGACGGCCTTTTTCTTTGTCGTCATCCCCGAAGAAATGGCCATCCTCGACACCAAAAAGGCAGCCGGGCTCTTTGCCAAGTACAGCGTGCCCCTGTCGGGCTATATCGTCAACCGAGTCATCCCCGAGTCGCTGGCCCAGCAAGAGATCCCCGCCTACCTGCGTAACCGGCTGGAGATGCAGAGCGGCCATCTGGCGACCATCCGCCGCGAATTGGGCGACGAAGTCTTGGCCTACATCCCCGAGATGGAGCGCGACATCACCGGCCTGGGCATGATCGAAAAGATGGCTAACGAGATGTTCGGAGGGTAAGGATCATGATTGACAAGAATACGTCCCAATTCCTGGCCGAGCATCCCGGCATGAAGTACGTCTTTTTCGGGGGCAAGGGCGGTGTGGGCAAGACGGTGATGGCCGGCGCGGCAGCCCTCTGGTTTGGTCAGCAGGGCAGAAAAACCTTGTTGGCCTCCACCAATCCCGTACACAGCCTGACCAGCCTGTTGGGCCAGGACGTCTATGGTCGGCACACGCCAGTCGAAGGGGCTCCCAACCTGCACGCCTACGAGATCGACACCAAAAAGACCATCGAAAAGTCGAAAAAAGAGATCCGAGAAAAGATCGAGTGGTTCCTCAAGTATGCCGACATCAAGACCAAGGCCGACGAATTCGTCGAGTCGGCGACCATGAACCCGGCCTTTGAAGAGTCGGCCATGTTCGAAAACATGATCGACCTCATGTTCGAGGACGAGTACGACGTGTACGTCTTTGACACGGCGCCCACGGCCAACGCCCGCCGCCTGCTGGGCATGTCCGACGTCTATTCCATGTGGGTCAACAAGATGGTCCAGAGCCGCGAAGAGGCGACGAGCCTCAAGGACCTGCTGTCCTACAGCAAAAAGAAGAAGGAAAAAGACCCGCTGATGGACTACCTGCTCAACCTGCGCACGCGGATGGGCCACGCCAAAGAACTGCTGACCGACGAGGAGCAGACCGCCTTCTTCTTTGTCACCTTACCCGAAGCACTGCCCATCGCCGTCATCACCCGCTTTATCAACTGGTTCGACGAGTTCGGCATCCCCGTGGGCGGCGTGGTGGTCAACATGCTTATTGACGAAGCGAGCGTCGCCGACGACGCGCCCGACTTTGTCAAAAACCGCGTGGCCATGCAGGCCGAGTACATGGACGAGATCTGGCAAACCTTTCCCGACGTGCGGGCCGTGGTGCCACTTTTTGAGACCGAAGTGCAGGGCGTTCAAATGCTCGAACGGACGGCGGCACACGTGTTCGCTTGAATACCATCTTGCCCGCCGGCTTCAAGCCGGCGGGCAAGATCAGAATCGGGGAGCAACATGATCACGGTCGATCCTTACCTACTCTTGATCCTGATCGGATGCCTTTACATCTTGGTCTTTGGCGGCCTGGGCCTGGTCCGCCGCGAGGGGCTGTCCATCCACTTTGCCCTGGAATCGGTGGGGCTCTCTGTTCTGCTGATAGGGGGCTCGTGGCTGTTGGGCACGCCGATCAACCCCTTCTTGTTCCTAATCCTCCTTTACACGGTGACCATGCGCTCGCGGCTCCTGGTGGACGTCGCCAACTTGCTGGCCGGGCGCGGGAACTATGACCTGGCCTTCCGCCTCTACCGGCTGGGACTGGCCTGGTGGCCCGACGCCAGCTCACGCCTCATCGTCCTGACCAACCAGGGAGCTGCCCAACTCAGAAGCGGACAGGCCGAGGCCGCCATCCAAACCCTGGAAGACGTGCTGGCTGATGAACAGCGGCCCCACCTGGGCTTCAAGTATGAGGCAGCTTGTCGTTACAATTTGGGGTTGGCCTACGAACAGACGGGGGAACCAGCCAAAGCCAGCCAACAGTACAACCAGGTGGTGGATCTCCTGCCCGGTTCCCCCTACGCGACGGCAGCCCAGGCCGCACTGAAACGACGAAAGAAACAGCCACCCAAACGCTGACGTCACCGGAGCTGCCTCGGTGGTTTCTGGGTATTTCAGCGGTTTAGGTCTCGATCCGCACCCGGGCCACCGTCTCGTTGTCGGCAGCAAAGACAAACCGCGCCTCGATGCACTCGCCGGCCAGGATGCGCGGCAGCCAGTGGGCACCGTCCGCCCACATCTGCGCGTAGGGGATCTCGTCCAGGGCGAACCAGGCGGGACGCACCTCGGCGCTCTCGGCCGGCTCTCCGTCCCACGCCGCCGCCCGGTAAACGTGCACCACCTGGCTCCAGGCTCGCCGGTGGGGAAAGAGGAAGGTCAGCTGCCCCGCATAGTCGAGGTTCGCCTCGGCCACCCGGACGCCGGTCTCTTCCGCCAGTTCACGCGCCGCCGCCCTGGCCGCCGTCTCGCCCGGCTCGACCTTGCCGCCGATGCCGCCCCACTTGCCCGCCCCGAACCCAGCCTTTTTCCAGCCCAGCAGCACCTGTCGCGGCGGATCGCCCCGCAGCAGGAGGCAAAGGGTGGCTTCCGGCAGGGGATCCCCGTCGAAATAGGCGCGCCGGTCACCGCCCCAGACGCGGAACGCCTCCGGGATGCGGCCGGCGTGACCGGGGTCCAGATCCTCGGGCAGCGCGTCCTCAGCAAACCAGGCCGCGTCCAGCACCTCAAAGTGATGCGATGGTGGATCGACCGGCTCTATACCATCGAGGGGCCGGCAAAGAAAGCAAAAGTGGTAAAGGTGGTGGGCCGAGACCGTGCCGCACAGCCGCGAGTCGTGGACGCCAACCAGGGCCACCGCCTCAGAACGCACGCCGCTCTCCTCTAGCACCTCGCGGACCACGCCCTCGGCCGGCGTCTCGCCCACGGCCAGCGCACCGCCGGGCATCGCCCATTGGCCCGTGTCGGCGCGGCGGATGAGCAGGATGCGCCCCTCGTCGTCGATGACGGCCCCATCCCCGACGGCGATGGGCGTCGGCCGGCTAAAAACGGTGGCCCGCAGCGGCTCGATCTCGGCCAGGGCCACCATCTCCAGGACAATGTTCTGGACGGTCTCATAGTTCTCGCGGTCGTAGGGGTTCTTGGAAAAGTTCAAGCCCATGGCCGACAGATCGCGCAGTTTGTCGGCCCAGAGGGCGATCTGTTGGGCAGATTTCATTGGCCCGGCTCCGACCAACGCTGCACCTCGACGACGTTGCCCTCGGGGTCCGTGAGGTAGGCGAATGTGACCGTGCCCGCGCCGGGCACGTCCAGCGAGATGATCTCGCCGACGGCGCCGCCGCCCGCGGCCTGCACCGCCTCGACCGCGGCCGCCACGTCGTCCACGGCAAAGGCGACGTGCCCGAAACCGGGGCGGTTGACGGCGGTCTCGGGCCACTCGGCCAGCCGGTCGTACTGAAAGATCTCGAGCGTCGGCCCCGCGTCGCCGTAGCCGGGCAGCCGCAGGTGGATGCCGAGAATGTGCGCGCCCGGCAGGCCGGTGGCCGCCTCCAGCCAGGCACCGGACAGGTCCCGCTCGGGCGACAGCGGCTCGCAGCCGAACACATCCTCGTAAAAGCGCGCCAGCCTTCGCCAGTCCCGGGCAACCAAGTTGGTGTGGACAAATCTGGTCTCGACGCTCATGCCCGCCCTCCCTTCACGATGCCCATTGTACTGCAAAAGCCCACTCTCGGCAAACAGACCTGACAGGTGGCCGTTCCTGCCACCTGTCAGGTCTCTTTGTTGGGGACGCAGCAGCCTCACACTAGTGGCGTATAGACGCGAATGGCCGCCTCGCCAGTCTGCGGACACTGGTACTCGCACACGCCACAGCCGATACACAGCTCTTCGACCACCCGCGGCCGCTGGAGCCAGATCGTCTCGCCGCTGTCGAGCACCACCTCGACCTCCTCCAGCTCGATGGCCTTGTCGGCCACGGGGCAGGCCTCCTCGCAGACGATGCAGGGCGTGTCGTAGGCCCAGGGCAGGCAGCGGTCGCGGTCGACGCGGGCCAGGCCGATGGCCGTCGCCTGCTTCTCCTCCAGGGCCAGCGGCGGGATGGCGCCCGTGGGGCAGACCTGGCCGCAGGCGTGGCAGGGAAAGCTGCAATAGCCCAGGCGGGGCACCAGGCGCGGCGTGAGCAGATTCTGCAGGCCACCCTCCAGCAGACTCGGCTGCAAGCCCTGGGTGGGGCAGACGCGCAGGCAGGCCCCGCAGCGGACGCACAGCGCGCCGAACTCGGCCCGGCGGGTGCCCGGCGGCCGGACCAACGTCGCCGGATCGCGCCGGGTGACCGGCTCGGTGCCGAGCAGGACCACGCCCACGGCGGACGCGCCTGCAGCGGCCAGGGCCTGCCGCCGCGAGGGATCGTAGTCGCGCCAGCGGGCGGGCTGCCAGCGGGGCAACTGCCAGCCAAAGGCAACGCCCTCGGCGGGGCAGTCCACCAGGCAGTCGAGGCAGACCGTGCACTCGGCCGGGTCGCTGCGGAAGCCGTCGTCGGGGTCAATGGTGCCCGTGGGACAGATCCGCGTGCAGCGGGCGCATTGAGTACACGCGCCCGTCACCTCGCGGCGGACCAGCGCCAGCTTGGAGATCAACCCCAGCAGGCCGCCCAGCGGGCAGAGGTAGCGGCACCAAAAGCGCTCGGCCCACCCGTTGAGGGCCACCAACCCGACAAAAAATAGGGCCAGCCAGATGCCCAGGGAGAACACCGGCTGGACGTCGAGAAAGAGCGGCCGGACCACGGCCGCGTGGGCCGCGTCGAGGGCGGGCCACAGAACGTCAAAGCCATACAAGAAGGCTTCGGCCTCCGCCACGGCGTAGCGCAGCGCTGGCCAGGCCGCCGTCGTCAGCGTCCGGTTCAGGATGGTGATGGGGTCCAGAAAGGTCAACGCCTGGCTGCCCAGCAGCGCGGCGACGACGACGGCCGCGAGCAGCAGGTATTTTCCCGCCCGCAGCCTCTCCGGGGGCGCCTGGGAGCGCGGGCGGCGGGGGCTCAGCCACTCCAACACGGTGCCGAGCGGGCAGAACCAGCCACACCACACCCGCCCAAAAAGCAGCGTGAGCAGGACGACGATCCCGCTCAACAAGAGGCCGCCCAGGACCACCCGTCCGGCCAGCGACGCGGCCAGCATCAGCAGCGGGTCGAGGCGTGAAAAGGGGTCGGCCCAGAAGCGCTGGGGGCGCTGGGCGTTGGTGTAGACGAAAAGGCCGAGGAAGAGCAGCAGCGCCAGGATCTGTACCCCCCGGCGCAGCCGGCGCCATCCCCGAGCACTCGGGTTCAGCTTCAACGTTAGCTCCCTCAGCCCACCGGGATCTCTTCGACGCGGATCGCGTCGAGGTCGAGCGTGCCCAGCCCCATCTCGGCCGCGGCCCGGACGTAGGCGATGTCCGGGCCGGTCAGGTCAAAGAGGGTGGCGGCGTAGGCGTCGGCGGCGACGACGTCGTGGCTCGCGATGACGGTTTCGGTCAAGCGCACGTCGCCCAGGTTGCCGCCGGTCGGGCCGTGGTTCATCAGGGTCCGCACCGCGTCGACCACGGTGAGCTGGGGACGCACCAGGCTGACCAGGTCGGCGATGCGCTGGCCCAGGTCGCGGTGGATACCGCCCCGGTTCTGGATGACGCCCATCAGATTCTTGCCGCCCAAGGTCAGGCGGGCCAGGTTGTGGTGCTTGGCGATGGGCACGTTGATGACCACGTCGGCGGCCAGCACCCCCTGGTAGACGGGCCAGCGGCGGATGTCGCGGCCCTCGGGGATGTCGGTCTCGCGGAACTTGGCCGGAACCATGGCCTCCATCCGGCCGCCGGCGGCTGCCACCGCCTCGGCGATGCCGCTGCGGGCGTAGGCGCTCTCGGGGCTGCCGCCGAAGGGATTGTCCATCACTCGCACGTGTTTGGCCCCGGCGCCCAGGCACAGTTCGACCAGGGCCGCGACCACCTCGGGGTTGGTCGTGGCCGCGTACTCGTAGGAGCGATAGTCCACGCAGATGTTGGGCTTGACGATCACGTCGTCCCCTGCTTTGACGAACCGCTCGATGCCGCCCAGGGCCGCCACGGCCGCGCGGGTGATGGCCTTCGGGTCGCCGCCCCGGGCCACGGCCAGGTAGGCGGCCTCACGAGGCGTCGGCGACGGAGCGGGTGGGGGTGGGGCCGTCTCGGTCGCCGGGGCTGGCAGCGAGGTAGACGTCGCCCCAGGCGGGTTCGTCGCCTGCGCGACCTCCGGGGACGCGGGCGACGGCAGCGGCGTATTCGTCGCTCGCGCAACTGGCGGGGACGTCGGCGATGCCAACGGCGTGCTCGTCGCTTGCGCCCCCTGGGAGGGCGCGGGCGTCGGATTGTCGCACGAGAGAAGGGTCGCGCCCAGACCGGCGGCCGTCAGCCACCGCACGAACTGGCGGCGGGTCATGGCCTGTTTATGGGTATGCTCGTCCATACATTCCTTCTTTCCAGCGGGTGAATGTTGCAGACAGGATACCTCAATTGACCGCACCTGTCAAATAACTTGTACAAGAAACCTGGTAGGCAATCCTGCTTGACCGTGAGCGTATCAAGCTGGGGACATCTAGCAGTCTGACCGAGAGAGCGTTCTCC
>CAYLZO010000074.1:15738-20528 GCA_964387775.1 uncultured Anaerolineaceae bacterium | reverse complement strand
TATGATCCGATGACCATCCGCTTTTTCATCCTCGCGCACCGGCTGGCGGCCGTAGAGGATTTCGCGCACTTTTATCGGCTCAGCCGCCAGCGGGTGCCCTCAGGGCCGTCCTCCAGGGCGACGCCCATCTCGGCCAGGCGGTCGCGGATGGCATCGGCCCGCTCCCACTCGCGGGCCTCGCGGGCCTCCTGGCGCAGATCGATGAGCAGGCGGACCAGGTCGTCCACCCGGTCGCCGACCGCGCCGCCCGCCTGCTGGGCGATGTCGGCGGGGACGATGCCCAGCACGTCGCCGCCCAGCTCGCGGTAGAGGCCGTCGATGGCCTCCAGGGTTCCCCGGCTCAACGACTCGTCGGAGTTGAGGACCGCGTTCACTTCGCGGCCCAGGTCAAAGAGCGCGGCGATGCCCTGCGGCGAGCCAAAGTCGTCGTCCATGACCTCGATGAACCGCGCCCGGTAGCCGTCCAGCTTGTCGGCCCATTCGGGGTCCACGTCCTCGCCCTCGGCGTCGCGCAGGCGCTCGCGGACCAGGCTGACGGCGCCGTAGAGCCGCTCCAGGCCCTTGGCCGCCGCGTCCAGCGCCTCCTCGCTAAAGTCGGTCGGCGACCGATAGTGGCTGCTGAGGATGAAAAAGCGGATGGTCATCGGATCATAGTTCTGGAGCATGTCCTTGATAAAGATGGCGTTGCCCAGGCTCTTGCCCATCTTGACGCCTTCGACGGTGACCATGTTGTTCAGCAGCCAGTAGTTGCAAAAGCGCTCGCCCGTCGCCGCCTCGATCTGGGCGATCTCGCACTCGTTGTGGGGGAACATGTTCTCCAGGCCCCCGCCGTGGATGTCGAAGGGCTGGCCGAGGTACTTGGTGGCCATGACCGAGCACTCGACGTGCCAGCCGGGATAGCCCCAGCCCCAGGGACTGGGCCAGCGCAAGATGTGGCCCTTCTCTGCCTTTTTCCAGACCGCAAAGTCGGCCGGATGGCGCTTGTCCGGGTTGATGGCCACCCGGCTGCCCCGCGTAGCGTCCTGCTCCTCGATCTTGCGGCCCGAAAGTTTGCCGTACTCGGGCCAGCTCGAAACGTCGAAATAGACCGAGCCATTGACTTCGTAGGCGTGGCCCGTTTCCAGGAGCTGTTCGGCCAGCCCGATCTGTTCCGTGATGTGGCAGCTCGGCCGGGGCGAGATGTTGGGCCGCTGGACGTTGAGCGCGTCCATGTCCTCAAAGTAGCTGCGCATGTAGGTCTGGACGAGTTCCATCGGCTCGACCCGGTCCCGCCGGGCCTGGCGCAGGATCTTGTCCTCGCCCTCGTCGGCGTCGTCGGTCAGGTGCCCCACGTCGGTGATGTTTTGCACGTAGCGCACCTCGTAGCCCCGGAAGCGAAAGTAACGGGCAATGACGTCAAACGAGACGTAGGCCTTGGCGTGGCCGATGTGGGCGTGGTCATAGACCGTCGGCCCGCAGACGTAGAGGCTCACAAAGCCCTCTTCCACGGGCTCGAATGCTTCCTTTTGTCGCGTCATGAAATTGTACACAGTAATCGCCATGGGTATTTACCTCCTGTTCGAATCGGGATTTGGGTTGACGTGGGGTGGGACGCCGGGACAGATGCAGGTCCGATGCCGACTCCAAACAGAATAGGCGATAGCACGTCGCGCGCTTTTCATCTCCCTGACCTGCTCCCTGATTTCGTCACCATTTGCTGGCCGGCGACGATCAGGTCTACGGCCTTGGCGGTGGGCACCCACGCCGAGTTGAGGACCAGGTGGTACAGCGTCGGATCGAGCCAGTCGGCGTCGTGGTAGCGCCGCACATAGTCGAATCGCGCCCGGTCGCTGGCCCGAACCCGGCTCTGGGCCGCCCGCTTGCTCAGGGCCTCTCGCTGCATGACGACCCGCACCCGGTAGTCGAAAGGGGCCACGATCTGGACGTGAAAGGCATGGGGATGCTTCCTCAGCAGCACCTGCCCGCCCCGGCCGACGATGATCACGTTACCCTCCCGGGCCAGCCCCCGGATCACCAGGCCGACCATGCGCACGTATTCTTCCAACGAGGCGCTGATGGGCGGGACCGTGGGCGAAAAGAGTCCGGCAAACGGGATCGTCATCCCAGACCAGCCGGAGAGACCCACCCCCTCCTGCGCAGACGATGAGGCCGGCGCCTCTGCCGAAGGGGCACCCGCTTCCGGACCAGGAGACCTGGGCGCCGACGTTTGTAAGCTCGGCATCGTGCGCAACGCCTTGAGGACCTGGTTGGCGAGACCTCGCTCGCCTTCGTGCGCCAGTTCTGCCAGCGCCATCTGGGGGACACCGGCCCGCTGTGCCGCCTCCTTGATCGTCTCGGCGTCAACCAGCCGCAGATCTAGCTTCTGGGCCAGCGTCGCCGCAATGGCCTCGCCGTGACTGCCCCAATGACGGGAAAGGGTGATCACTGTCATTCGCCGTTCAACTCCCCAGATCGGGCTGGGCAAAGACCAGCCGCCCTTCAGGTTTCTGCAAGACCTTCTTGACCAACACCGGGATCGTCTGGCTGATGTAGGGTCGCCCTTCTTCGACGACGATCATGGTCCCGTCGTCCAGAAATCCGACGCCCTGCCCCAGTTCTTTGCCTTCCTGGATGATCTTGACGCCGATGGTCTCCCCCGGCAGCAACACCGACTTGACAGCGTTGGCCAGCTCGTTGATGTTCAACACCACGACGCCCTGCAACTGGGCCACGCGGTTGAGGTTGTAGTCGTTGGTCACCACGGGGCAGCGCAAGTTCTTGGCCAGCATGACCAACTTGTCGTCCACCTCGTACGCCTCGGGCACGTCCATGTCGGTGATACGCACCGGCACCACCGACTCTTCCTTGAGCCGGTTCAGCATGTCGAGCCCCCGCCGCCCCCGATTTCGGCGGAGGGGATCGGCCGAGTCGGCGATGTGTTGCAGCTCGTTCAGCACAAAACGCGGCACCAACATCGTCCCCGAGATGAACCCGGTCTGGCTGATGTCGGCGATGCGGCCATCGATGATGACGCTGGTGTCGAGCAAAACCGGCTTTTCCTCCAGGGGGCGAGCCTCACCCGAAAAGCGGGTGCCCACCAGGGCAAAGATGTCTTGCGAGCGCATGGTCATCACCGCCACCCCCAGGTAGGCAAAGAGCAGGGCGCCGATGAAGGGCATGATCTCGCCAAAGGGCGAGGGCAGGTTGCCCAAGACCGGGGCCAGCAGCGCAGCGACGATCAGGCCCAGGATCAGGCCGACGATAACGGCGAAAAGCTCTTGCGCGGGAAGCTGGCGGATCCTGCGCCGGATAAACCGGATGGGGCGGATGGTCACCCAGGGGGTGACCAGACCTCCCAGGGCGACGCCGGCCAGCATGAGGACGACGACAAAACGAAGGTAGTGCTGGGGCTCGCTACTGCCGGCCAGATACTCGCCGACCCTCCAGCCCACGGCTCCCAGGATAATCATGCCCAAAAAACGAAGAATAAGTTCCAAAATCATAAACTTTGACCTCCAACCGCCTATTCATTTTCGTAGCAAGCTGAGACGCTACATGCCTTAGCCGCCCTTCTCTATGGTCATGGCCCGCCGAGCCGAATTCCCGGCCGGCGGCAACCAAACTTGAGGAACCAGGACAAGTCTACAAAATGATCGACGCTATCTTAGCACAATCACATGCAAATGTCAACGAAATTACTGGCGCGGCCCCTCGTCCCCCTGTTTCTGCCCCAGGGCCACCGCCAGCGCATCAGAGATGGAGCGGACGGGGATCGCCTCGATGCCGTCCGGCACCTCTTTCAGGCGCCGGTGGGTCGCCGGTACGATGCAGCGCCGGAACCCCAGTTTGACCGCCTCGTTCAGCCGCCGGGAAAGCTGGCTCACCGTGCGTAGCTCGCCCGAGAGCCCCACCTCGCCGATGGCCGCCAGATCGGGGGCCAAGGCCGCGTTCTGAAAGCTGGAGGCGATGGCCAGGGCCACGGCCAGGTCGGCGGCCGGCTCGTTGATGCGCAGCCCGCCCACCACGTTCACAAAGACGTCTTGGTCGAAAAGGCGCAAGCCCACGCGCTTGGAGAGGACGGCCACCAGGAGCAGCAGCCGGTTCTGATCCACGCCGTTGGCCGTGCGGCGGGGCAGGCGAAAGCTCGTCGTGCTCGACAGCGCCTGGATCTCGACCAGCAGCGGCCGCGTGCCCTCCATCGTCACGGCGATGGTCGAGCCGGCGGCGTCGGGCAGGCGCTCGGCCAGGAAGGCTTCCGACGGATTGCTGACCTCGATCATGCCCTGCTCGCCCATCTCAAAGACGCCGACCTCGTGCGTGGACCCGAAGCGGTTCTTGACGCTGCGCAGCAGGCGATAGATGTGGAACCGGTCGCCCTCCAGGTAGAGCACGGCGTCCACGATGTGCTCCAGCACCCGGGGACCGGCGATGGAGCCGGCCTTGGTCACGTGGCCGACCAGGAACATGGGAATGCCCTCGGACTTGGCCAGGCGCAGCAGGGCCGTGGCGCAGGCCTTGACCTGGCTGACGCTGCCGGCCGACGACTCCAGCTCGTCCGAAGCGATGGCCTGGATCGAGTCAACGACCACCAGGGCCGGCTTGAGCTGCTCGACGTGGGCCACGATCTGGTCCAGCGAGACCTCCGAGACGACGTAAAGCCCCGGCTCGCTCAAGCCCAGGCGGTCGGCGCGCATCTTGATCTGGTGGACCGACTCCTCGCCCGAGACGTACAACACCGGATCGTTCTCCTGGGCCAGCCGGGCCGAAGTCTGCAACAGGAGCGTGGACTTGCCGATGCCGGGGTCGCCGCC
>CAYLZO010000074.1:0-15728 GCA_964387775.1 uncultured Anaerolineaceae bacterium | reverse complement strand
GAGCATCACCGAGCCGGGCACGATGCCGCCGCCCAGCACCCGGGCCAGCTCGCCGATGCCCACGGGGATGCGCTGAAATTTGTCGGCCTCGATGTCGGGCAGGCGCTGTGGCGTGCTGAGGGGCGTCAGCGAGCGCGCGGCCGGCCCGCCCCGTTTCCGCTCGACGATGGTCTCGACGAGGGTGTTCCACTCGCCGCAATCCCGGCACTGACCGGCCCACTTGAGGCTGGTCGCGCCACACGATTGGCAGATGTATTGGATGCGTGTCTTGGCCATGGCTTCTCCAAAGAAAGAAAGATCGATTTCCATTGCCAGAAATCGATCTCTCGGGTAGTTGTAGAACGGCCAGTGATAATGTGGGGGATGTCCCCCACATTATCACTGACTCTGTCACCACTACCGATCTCGAATATAAGAACTACGAGCCGTAGGAATCGCTACGGGAGTGCCGCTTCCAGGATTTCTGGCTGTTCGGCCTCTACCTCATCCACCTCGGGTTCCTCGACAGCAGCCGGGTCGTGGCGAAAGATGATCTCGCCGTCTTTCACGTCCACCAGGACGTAGTCGTCCTCGCCAAAGCGCTCGCCGAGCATCGCCTCTGAGAGGGCATCTTCGATCTCCATCTGGATGACCCGCCGCAGGGGGCGCGCACCATAATCGGGATCGTAGCCTTTCTCGCCCAGGTAGTCGCGGGCTTTCTCAGTGAGGCGCAAGCTCAAGCCGTGCTCCACCAGCCGCTGGCGCACCTTGGCGACCTCCAAGTCCACGATGGCCCGGATGTGCGCGCGGTTCAGCGAGTGGAAGACCATGATGCCGTCCACGCGGTTCAGGAACTCGGGCCGGAAGACACGCTTCAACGCGGCCAGGACCTTGTCCTTCATCTCGTCGTATGCCTGCTGCTCCGACTGGACCGTGTCCCGGTCTCGGGCAAAGCCCAACGACTTGGAGCGGCCGATCACGTCGGCGCCCACGTTGGACGTCATCAGGATGATGGCGTTTCGGAAATCGACCTTGCGCCCCTTGGCGTCCGACAGGTGCCCGTCCTCCATGATCTGGAGGAGCATGTTGATGGCCTCCGGGTGGGCCTTTTCCACTTCGTCGAAGCAGATGACGGAGAAGGGCCGGCGGCGGATGGTCTCGGTCAGTTGACCGGCGTCCTCGTAGCCGACGTAGCCCGGCGGGGCACCGACCAGCCGCGAGACGGTGTGGCGCTCCATGAACTCCGACATGTCGAGTTGCAGCAAGGCTTCCTCGCTGCCGAACATGAACTCGGCCAGGGCCTTGGCCAGCTCCGTCTTGCCGACACCCGTGGGTCCCAGGAAGAGGAACGAGCCGATGGGCCGGCTGGGGTCCTTCAGCCCGGCCCGGGCGCGGCGCACCGCCCGCGAGATCGTCTTGATGGCCTCGTCCTGGCCCACGATCCGCTCGTGGAGCGAGTCCTCCATGTGCAGCAGCCGCTCTGACTCTTCGGTTTCGAGCTGCATGAGCGGCACGCCGGTCCACATGGAGACGATTTCGGCCACGTCTTCGGTGCCGACGGCCACGGAACCCGAGCCCGAATCCCAGCCGACGCGCAACTGCTCCAGTTGGGATTTGAGCTCCCGCTCGCGCTCCCGTAGGGCCGTCGCTTCGGCCCATTCCTGGGCGTCGATGGCCTCGTCCTTTTCGCGCTGCACCGACTTGATCTCGGTGAAGGCTTCCTTCAGGCCCGAAGCCTGGGGCATCTTGTACATGCGCACCCGGGAGGCGGCCTCGTCGATGACGTCTATGGCCTTGTCCGGCAGGTAGCGGTCGGTGATGTAGCGCGCCGAAAGCTCGGCCGCCGCTTCCAGGGCGTCGTCGTTGATGGGCAGCTTGTGGTGCTCTTCGTAGAGGCGTTTTACGCCCCGCAGGATGTCGACCGTTTCCTCGACGCTTGGCTCTTCGACCTGCACCGGCTGGAAGCGGCGTTCCAACGCCGCGTCGCCCTCGATGTGGCGGCGGTACTCGTCCATGGTCGTCGCGCCGATGCACTGCAACTCACCACGCGACAGCGCCGGCTTGAGGATGTTGGCTGCGTCCACCGAGCTGCCGGCCGACCCAGCCCCTACGAGCATGTGCAATTCGTCAATAAAAAGAATGCTATCAGAGTCCTTGATCTCTTCGATGACCTTTTTCAAACGCTCTTCAAACTGGCCGCGATAGATCGTGCCGGCCACCAGGTTGCCGATGTTCAACTGCAAAACCCGCTTGTCCAGCAACGGCTCGGGCACGTCGCCGAGGATGATGCGCTGGGCCAGCCCTTCAACGATGGCCGTCTTGCCCACGCCTGGCTCGCCGACGAGGGCCGGGTTGTTCTTGGTCCGGCGGGCGAGGATCTGGATCACGCGTTCGATCTCGGTCCGGCGGCCAATGACGGGGTCGAGCTTCCTGGACTCGGCCAGGGCGGTGAGGTCGGTGCCGATCTGGTCCATCACCGGGGTCGAACTGGACTGCTTGCGCCTGCCCGCGTGGGCGGGGGCTTCTTCCAGCATACTGCCCACCTGATTTCGGATCTTGTCTGGTGAGGCACCCAGGCGTCGCAAGACATCGACGGCGACCCCTTCCCCCTCCCGCATCAGGCCCAGGAGCAAGTGCTCGGTGCCGATGTAGTGATGGCCAAGTTTGCGGGCTTCGTCCACCGAGAGCTCGATGACCCGCTTGGTGCGGGGCGTCAACGTCGGCTGGGCGAAGGAAGGTCGCGTTCCCCGGCCGACGGTCCGCTCGATGGCGGATTTGATCTGTTCAGGTTTGACGTCGAGTTCCTGAAGGACCCGCATGGCCACGCCGCCTTCCTCGGCCACCAAGCCCAGGAGGAGGTGCTCGGTGCCAATGTAGCGGTGATTCAGTCGCCGGGCCTCTTCCTGAGCAGTCGTCAACACCCGGCGGGCCCGTTTTGTAAAGCGGTCAAAGTTATCAGCCACGTTTATGTCCTTTCCACATGGTAGGTTTCTATCTTGCTCGACTCAATTATACCCCAGCCCCCGAGATAAGTGGGTAATCCGTGTCACACACCCCCATGCCCATCCAGCCTACGCCTCTCATCCCATTCTCCCCTGTCTTTCCCCTCTGCGTCCCGAACCACGACGGGGCTCGCCTGAATCAGGCGAGCCCCGTTTGCAGCGACGACTCAGATGACTAGGGCTCAACCCTGATCAACGCCAGCATCAAGGATGCCACCTATCGAGCAGTCCGCGGGTCCAGAGATCGCGCCATGCGAAAGGGCGACCCGTCACCGGAGCAAGAAGCGCACGATCTCCTTACAGGTCCGTATCGGCCAGGTCCTCGTCCTCCTCCTCTGACTCTTGGGCTTCTGCGCTATCCAAAGATGCCTCGGCCTCGGCCAGTTCGGCCCGCCAGTCGAGGTCGGCGTAGGCCGGGTCGGCGACGCGCTTCAGGCTGAGGCCCATCCGCCGCCGCCGGGGCTCGATGCGGATGATGCGCATCACGTGCTTTTCGCCCTCTTGGACCACTTCTGAGGGGTGGTTGATCCGGCCGCTGCTCAACTCGGAAATGTGGATCAGCCCCTCGATCTCGTCGTTCACCAGGGCAAAGGCCCCAAAATTGACGATACGCGTGATCAGGCCCTCCACCAACTGGCCGACGTAGTAGCGGCTTTCCACCGTGCTCCAGGGCTCTGGTTCGAGGCGCTTCAGGCTGAGGCCAATTCGTTTCTTTTCCTCGTCCACATTCAGAATGTAGACGTCTACCTCCTGCCCGACCTCCAGAACCTCCCGGGGCTTGTCGGAGCGATTCCACGACAGCTCTGACAGGTGAATGAGGCCGTCGGCGCCCCCCAGGTCCACAAAAGCCCCAAAGTCCACCAGGCTGCTCACGGTGCCCTTGCGGACCTCGCCCACGCGCAACTCTTCCAAGAGCTTTTCCTTCTGGGCTTCCCGCCATTGGCGCAGTGCGGCGCGCTCTGAGAGGATGAGGCGCTTGCGCCGGCGGTTCAGCTCGATGATCCGAACCTGGACCGTCTCGCCGACGAGGTGGGCCCAGCGCTCCTCGGGCTGCTGCTTGTTGCTGCCCTGGTGCTTGCGGGCGAGCTGAGAGGCCGGAACAAAGCCCCGCAACCGGCCCAGCCGGACGATCAGCCCTCCTTTGTTAAAGCCGGCAACCTGACCTTCAAAGGTTTCCTCGGCTTCAAACAATTCCTGGGCTTTCAGCCAGTCCTGCTCTTCCTCCGCCCGGCGAAGAGACAGGATCAAGTTGTCGTCCCGGTCCTCGACCTTTACGACATAGACCGCGACGGTGGCACCGATCTCCAGGTCTTCGAGTCCTTCGCGCCCCAAGCGCTCCAGTTCCCGGCTGGGGATCACGCCTTCCGATTTGGCGCCCACGTCCACCAGCACTTCCGTGGGAGCGACACTGACGATGATGCCCTCGACAATGTCACCCCGCCGAAGATTCCGCAGACTGAGCTCTTCGTCCATCAGAGCTTTCATGGGATGTTCCTCGGGTTGCCCCTCGGCCATTTCTCCCATCAAAAGCTCTCCTTCGTTATTTCGCTTCTCCTCCATAAAAATGGAATCTCCCCCTGCGTCTTTGATTGGCTGCGCAAACGAGATCGGAGGGGGGCCTTGCCAATGTCACCTCCGATTCGATGGCAGGCTAATTATACCGCCTTTTTCCCCAAAAGGCAAGAACGAACTCGGCGGGGCAAAGCCTACGGACCCTGCCGCGCATCGTCACCGGCCAACGGCAAGCGCACGGTAAAGACGCTGCCCTCGCCAAAGACACTCTTGACCTGGACACGGCCCCCGAACGTGTCGACCAGCCCCCGGACGATGGCCAATCCCACGCCGGCCCCTTGCTGCTCCATTTCGTCCCGGTCCACCTGGCGGAATGGGTCGAAAATCCAGGGCAGGGCCTCCTGCCGGATACCCAGACCATTGTCGGCCACTTCGAGAACCCAATCCCCCTGCTCCTGCTGGGTGCTGACCCAGACCTGCCCGCCCTCTTTGTTGGAAAACTTGATGGCGTTGTCCAGCAGTTTTCGAAGGATGTTCAACAGCGCCTGACGGCCAACGGCGACGGTTAGCCCCGGTGTCTCGAGCTGGGTGGTCATGCGAACCCGGCGCCTGGCCGCCTTCTCTTCGAACCGTTCCACTTCCAGGCTGACGATCCAATCAGGCTCCTCCGTCTCCGGCGACTCCCTTCGGACCTCTTTGGCCAGGGAGCCGGACTCTAATCGGTTGAGCAACAAGAAATCTTCGACCAACTGCATCAGCCGCTCGGACCCCGAGCGGAGACCGTCGAGGATCATTCCCTGCTCCTCTCCTCCCATCTCCTGGCCCGACGATTCGAGCAGTTCGGTATAGCCCACGACCAGGGCCAACGGCGTCCGAAATTCGTGGGTCAGCGTCTGGACGATCCGCTTGGAGAGCGCAGAACCCGCCTCGCTGATGGCCTCTTGCCGCTCGGCAGCGCGGGCCAGTCTGACTCGGACGGCGGCAATGAGTTCCTCCGGCTCAAAGGGCTTGGTCAAATAGTCGTCCGCACCCAAGCCCATGCCCCGCCGGACGTCGGTTCGCTGCCCCTTGGCGGTTAGAAAGATGAAGGGGATGTGGGACCAAACCTCCTCGGCGTGGACCCGCTTGTAAAAGGCAAAGCCATCCATGCCCGGCATCATCACGTCGGAGACAATGAGGTCGGGCCTTTGCTCCTCCAAGATCGAGAGGGCGGCGTAGCCGCCCGTGGCCTGCACCACGCGGTACCCTTCATCTTCGAGCAGGAAGGTAATGATGTCCAGCATACTCATATCGTCTTCGACGACCAGGATCGTCGGCTGGTGTCCCATCGCTGTCATGCTCAATACTCCCCTTGTACGTCCCGATTCAGAAGCTGTCGCACGCGCCCGAGGAACTGCTCCTCGGTACACGGCATCTGCAACACAGCCCAGGGGCCCGACAATCGCTCCGGAAGTGGCGGGGCTGTATCAGCGGTCACAAGGAACAATGTCCGCAGAGAGCTGCCGCCTCCCCAAAAGTGCCCCTGGTTCAGAACATCTTCATAGGCCAGATCCGGCGAGGAGAGATCTACCACAAAGAGATCGGGCAGGTCCTTTGACACTTTCAACCGCGCCTCCTCGACGTTGATGGTGGGGATCAGATGGTAGCTGGCTTGGGCCAGGTATTCCAACAGCGTAGTCAGCTCGTCGGGCTCGTCTGCCAGCAGGAGGACGGTGGGGCGGGGACCTGGGGTTTCTAGCGACGACAGGGTGACCGAAAACGTGCTTCCCTGGCCTACCTGGCTCTCGACGTCGATGGCCGCGCCGTGTTGAACAAGGATCTGCTGGACGATGGCCAATCCCAGACCCGTGCCGGCCACGGCCGCCCGCCCCGCGGCCTGGCCCCGATAGAAACGCTGGAAGATGTGCTCCTTTTCCTCTGGCGCGATGCCATAACCCGTATCCTGGACTGCGAGGACCACACCCTCCCTGTCCCGGCGGGTCGTCACCCAGACCTGGCCCCCGGGCGGCGTGTAATTGACGGCATTGTCCACCAGGTTGTTGAGCACCAAGAACATCTGGCTTCGGTCGGCCATCACCAGGGGCAACGCGTCGTCCTGCTCCAGGCGCAGGGTGACGTCCTTCTCCCCGGCCCTGGCGGCGTGAGCTTTGACCACTTCGCCCGCGACCTCGTTCAGATCCAGCGCCTCTCGATGGGAGGCCCGCCCGCCTGTCTCGAGCCTGGACAAGTCCAGCAACCCCTCGATGATCTGCTCCAGCCGGTTGGTCTCCTTCTTCAGAACGGAAAAGAGCTGATCCCGCATGCTGGGACGGCGCTTCTCGCGCAGATAACCCTGGTAAAGCTTGATGTTGGCCAGGGGGGTGCGCAGCTCGTGGGAGACGTTCGACACGAATTCAGCCTTGAGCCGGTCCAGCTCCTTGAGGCGGGTGATGTCCCGTTGGCTGCTGACAAAGCCGATAGGTTCCTCGTCAGCACCGAGGATCGGGGCCACGGTCAGGTCCGCATCGTAGAGCGACCCGTCCTGGCGGCGGTTGACGACCTCGCCACGCCACGTCTCGCCAGCCCGGATGGTGCGCCACATCTCGGAAAAGGTGCCGGAAGGCGTCAGCTCGCTGTTCAGGATGTGGGGCGTCTTGCCCACGGCCTCTTCCAGCCCATACCCGGTCAGCGCCTCAAAGGCCGGATTGACGTCCAGGATCTGGCCCTGCAAATCGGTGATGAGGATCGCGTCGGCGCTGTGCCGCACCGCGTCAGCCCATTTCTGGGCCGTCTTGGAGAATTGCACGCTCTCCAGGGCGATGGCGGCCTGGGCAGCGAACAATTCCAGGTGCTCGATCTGCTGCCGCGTCGGGCGCTGGCGGTCCTGGCGGTCCGCCGGCGACAGAATACCGAGGACCCGACCGCCCGCCTCCAGGGGGACGGCCAGCAGATCCTTCGGCTGTTCGGCCACCCCTGTGTCGATCACCCGGCCTTTGGTGTCTGACTCCATCATGCTCGGCACGTCGGCCACATAGTACGAGTGGCTGATCCGAAACTCCTCCCGCATCCACGGCGCGTCACCAAAGGGGGTGGGCGGCATTGCCATTTGCTGCTCGACGACCTCGGGGGGATGGCCGACCTGGGCCACGGGCCGGGACGTCATCGTTTGATAGTCCCTCAGCGAGACGATGACCCGGGTCCAGCCCAGGGCCTCGCGCACCGTCTCACACAGCAACTGGGCGATGGACGCCTCATCACGGCGTTCGCGGAGTTGGTTGGCAAAGTGGCGCAACGCCCGGTTCAGGCGATCCAGCTCGCTCCGCCGTTGCTGCTCAATCTCCACAGACTGGCGGAGCTCGTCGGCGTACTTTTGGGCCATTTCGTAGGCCACCGTCGCCCGCCATTCGCGCTCCTGCAGCTCGGCAAAGAGGCGCGCCCGGTCCAGGGCCGCCGAGATCTGATCGGCAAAGGCCGTCACCGCCGGAACGTCGGCCTGGCCCAGCGTCTCGGCGCTGACCAGGAGGATGCCTTTCACCTGTTGGGCCACTACCAGCGGCGCAACGATGGCCCGATGGAGCGAATATCGACCCACGATCTGGTCAGGCTCCAGAGTGAGCCCCGCTGGCAAAGCCCGCTTGACAAAGGGGGCCAGATCGGTGAGGTACAGCGTCCTCTTTTGCTCGATGACGCGCCGGTGCCCGGGAAGGGAGTCGAGCGAGACCTGATACGTATCGAGGGAGCGGCCGGCCTGGCCCACGAGCCGGGCCAGTTCCTCCTCAGAGATGTCCGTGCGCCGGATTCGGAGATGCTGACCGTCAAAGGTAAGCTCCAAGATGAAGGCGTGGTAATCGAGAGAGCCCATCTCGTGAATGACGGCGTCGTACACTTCGTCGGGGGTCCGGGCTTGCTGCACGGCGATGGAGGCCTCGTTCAGGGCCCTGAGCGTTTGCTCCTGCCGTCCCTGCCCGGTGAGGGCACGGTGCGCGCCCTGTTCCGTCGCTTCCTCAATTGGATGCTGCATTGCGTCTGACCATTCCGTTCCCACGCTCAAACCACCACAGCCTCAGTCCGGCTATTATAGCACGGCTGAGGCCGTTGGACAAGCCGGAAACAGACGCCCATTCACCCGCTCGCAGGCTGCCGGCCCGGCAGCCGGTCCAGCGGGATCACGCGCAGAAGCAGGTCCATGTCGGGCTGGCGAAAGCCGCCGACCAGGGCCAGCACGGCCAGATAGACGGCGCCGCCGACGGGGATGAGCAGCGGCCAGAAGAGGTCGCCCAGCAGCCACAGCACGCCGCCCATCGCCGCCGAGGCGACGGCCGGCTGCCAGAAAAGCGAGAGCCAGGGCAGCGGCCCCAGGTGCTTGCGCACGGCGTAGTAGAAGGGGATGAGCAGCGCCCACTCGGACAGGATCGTGACCACGGCCGCGCCCCGGTAGCTGTAGACGGGGATGACGATCAGGTTGGCGACGACGTTAAAGGCCACGCCGACGAGAAAGGCCCGCGTCAGGAAACGCTGCTGGTCGATGGCGATGAGCACGTACTGGGTCACGCTGTTGATGAAACTGAAGGGCAGAAACCAGATGATGAGCTGGAGGGCGATCATCGAATCGGGCAGGTACTCGCCGCCGCCCAGCACCAGGATGAGGCCCCGGGCGATGAAAAACGTGCCCACCGAGACGGGCAGGGCGACCATGAGCAGCAGCCGCAGCGAGAGCACGTAGGCGCGCATGAGGGTCGAAGACCTATCGCGGGCCGAGGCGGCGTAGCGGCTCATGAGGGGGAAAATCGCCTGGGTGAAATATTGGGGGATGATGAGCAGGCCGTCCACGTACTTGAGCGCCGCGCTGTAGTAGCCCACCACCGTGTCGCCCTTCATCGGCTTGAGCAGCAGCACGTCGATGCGGAAAAAAACCGTGGCCAGCAACAGGTTGATCATCAGCGGGAAGGAGGTGTTCATCATCCACTTGCCGGCCTCCGGGTCCCACTCGGCGTGGGGCCGGAAGCAGTGGCGGACCACCAGCGCCCCCAGGATGGCGGCACTGACGACGTTGGCCACGATGGACACGCCGGCCAGCCCCACGATCCCTCAGCCCAGCAGCAGGACCAGCACCCCCAGGCTGACGCGCGTCAGGGCCGTGACTGTCGAGATGGCGGCCGGGTACTCCATCTTTTCGTAGGCGTAAAACACCGAGCTGAACCCGTCGGCCAGGTTGCTGAAAATCAGGCCCACGGCAAAGAGGGCGATGGCGACGAGGATGTCGGACGTCATCTCGCCAAAAAACGTGTAGCCCAGGAGGACGACGGCCATCAGCGGCAGCGAGGTGAGCCACAGCAGGCCGCGCAGGATGGTGGTGACGCTCAGGTACTTGTTGGCGTCGCTCCGGTCCTTGGCCACCTCGCGGGTGAGCAACGTGCCCAGCCCAAAGCGCACCAGGATGTCGAAATAACCGATAAAGGCCACGGCAAAGTAGTAGCGCCCGGCCAGCTCGGGGGCCAGGATGCGGAGCATGAGCATGGCAAAGGCAAAGTCGATGATCCGGTTGAGGAGCTGCAAGCCCATGGGCAGCAGGCTGTTTTTGGCCACCCGCTTGACGGTGGGGTCCTCGTCGCTCTCCCGGTAGAAACGGGTCCACACCCAGTAGAGGGCCAGCAGCAGCATGACCACGGCGGCCATAAAGCTGCCATAGAGTCCCAGTTTGAAGCTCATGGGCGTGTACTTGTACCGCACCCGGTGCGCCCCCTCGGGCAGGTAGACGGCCCGGAAGTTTCCGTCGGCGCGGACAATCTCTAACTCAGTCTCATCCGGCGGTTCATACTTCGGATCAGGTACTAGAGATTGGATATTGGACCGGTAGGCTTTCCAGCCGGGAAAGTAGCTGTCGGCCAGAAGCAGCCAGCCGGGGCCGGGCATTTCGACGTCGATGAAAACGACGTTGGGGGCGTAGGTGATGACGTGGGCGGGTTGGAGGGGCCAGTCTGGTGAATTGTAAATTGTGAATTGTGAATTGTGAATTGCTTCGTCGAGCAAGATGGTTTGGCGGAGATCGAGGGAGGACAGGCGGTTGGTGATTTCTGCTGCGGGCAACACCGCGGCGTGGGGCAGGGCAAAGGCGCGGGGCAGGGCGTCGGTGTTTTCATAGATGCGGATCTCGCCGTCGTAGACCAGCTCATAGTCGGCGTTGGGGATCTCGCCCTCGGTGGCCACGTAGCGCACAGTGAGCAGGTCGAGCAGGGGTGAGCTGAGGTGCTCGACACCATAAATCGGCGCGATGCGGTTGTAGAGCAACTCGCCCTGGGCCTCGATGGCGCGCACGTACTCGACGTACTGGGCGGGGATGATCGAGTCGTAGCCGCGCACGTCCTGCAGGCCGTGGAGCCAGGGAATGTTGGCATTCAGCGTCTTGGTGCTATCCGGCGGCTGATAGGTCGTCAGCCGCCAGGGACCATCTGTATCCGCTGCTCCGGCCCGCTCCTGCAGAAACTCGATCGACGGCGGCGTGAACTCTAGCCAGGCCGGGTCGGCGGCGGGGTTGAATCCCGCGCCAAAGACGAGCAGGTCGAGGGCCACGACCAGCACGGCCAGCGGCTTCCAGATCGGGAATCGGGCATCGGGGGATCGGGGAATCGGGACGTAGATGCGGCAGCGGCTGAGGCGCAGGACGATGCCGCTGGCCGTCAGCATCAAGGCAAAGATGAGCAGATTGCGCCATTGGTAGGAGAGGAACACCCGGCCGCTGTCGAACGCCCCTTGGGCCATCTCCACCGAGGCCAGCACCCGCTCGGCCAGCGGCACAAAGGCCCCCGGCGCGACGAGTACGACGAGCAACACGGCCAACAGCGCCAAACCGACGAGGAGTGGTAGATTGGTAAATTGGGAAATTGGGAAATTGGGGGAGCGCTTCCCCAATCTACCAATTTTCCAATCTTCCAATTTACCAACCCCAAACCCCGCCAGCACCGCCACACTCAACGTATAAGGCCACACCCAGCGGAAGGGCGAGTGAAGCTGCTTGATGCCGGGCAGGCCGTAGTAGAGCACGGCGTAGAGGGGCGTGCCAAAGACGAACAGGAGCGAGACGAGGGCCAGCAGGGCGAAAACCGCCACGTGGCGCCGGTGCGCCGAACGCCGCCGCAGGCCGAGCACGGCGACGGCGCTCAGCAGCAGGGGCAGGATGCCGGCGTAGCTGCCCGCCTCGACGTAATTCTTGATCCCCCAAAAGATGCGGTCCACGGGCACCCACTGCCTGGTCACCAGGTCCCAGTAGCCGTGGTGGGCCGGATTCCCGAACAAGTCGGGGATCAGGAAGGTCAGCACCTGGCGGCTGGGATAGGCCCAGCCGATCACGTCGGCGTATGTGACCGAGCCCTCGCGAAAGTTGCGGGTCACGAGCTCAAAGAGAGGGATGAGCTGCACCGAGCCGAGCCCCAGCCCCAAGCCGCCCATTAGCCCCAGCCAGACCCCCAGCCGCAACGCCGGCCGCCAGTCGCCCACCCGCCGCCAGAGCAACGCCAGGCGGGCCAGGGCGTAAAAGACCGTGACCATCAGCGTGTAGACCAGGATCTCGGGGTGGCCGGCCAGGACGTGCACGCCCAGCGCCACGCCGCCCAGCACGACGTAGACGATGGGCACAAAGGGGCCGGTGCCCTTGTCCTCCTGCTTGCGGACCATGACCTCGACGATGGCCAGCAGCAGGGGCAGCCAGGCCGCGGCGGCGATGACCATCGTAAAGACCACGCTGACCAGGAAGAAAGCACTGAGCTGGTAGGTGACGCCCGCCACCAGCGCCGCGACGCGCCCCATACGCAGCACCCGGCCAAAGACGTACATGAACGCCCCCGCCAGCCAGAGCTGCAGCACGGTGAACCAGCCGTAGGCCTGGGGCAGGGGCAGGACGTAGAAGGGCAGGCTGAAGGGATAGAGGGCCGAGTGCTGCCCGGCGGCCAGGAAGGGCACCCCGGCAAAGAGGTGGGGATTCCAGAGCGGCAGCTCGCGGGCCTCGATGGACTGGCGGATGAATTGCTTCCAGACCAGGTTCTCCAGCACCAGGTCGCTGAGCAGCTCGTTGTGGGGCGGCAGCGAGACCCCCTGCTCGGCGGCAAACCCCCGGTAGGGCTCCCACTGGTAGACGTTGTCGGCCGGAAGGAGGGTCTTGGAGCCGACCGTCACCGGCCAAAAGAGGATCAGGGGCAGGGCCAACAGGACGGCGATGGCTGCCAGGTCCCGCCATGCCTTCTTGGATCGCGTCATGCTCACAAACCGGAGAATGCCCAATGCTCAATGACCAATGACCAAAATGCCTCGCGTGAATTGGTCATTGGCTCATTGGTCATTGTTTGCCCGCTGGGCATTCCGATGCCGCCACCGGACCTGCCACGTGCGCAGCGCCGCCTCGATCTTGACCCGCATCGTCATCTTGGACTGGCCGATGCGCCGGTCCTCAAAGTGGATCGGAATCTCCTGGAAGCGATAGCCCAGCTTTTCGGTCAGGTAGGCCATCTCGACCTGAAAGACGTAGCCGTTGGACCGCACCCGGTCCAGGCCGATGCCCTCCAGCGTGGCCCGCCGCCAGCACTTGAAGCCGGCCGTGGCGTCCCGGACCCGCACACCCAGGATCAGGCGGGTGTAGACGCTGTTGGCCCACCAACTCAGAAAGTAGCGCCACCAACTCCACCGCTCGTCCAGGCTGCCGCCCCCCACGTAGCGCGAGCCGACCACCACGTCGGTGTCCTCTATGGCCTCCAGGAATTGCGGGATGTAGTGCGGCGAGTGGGAGAAATCGGCGTCCATCTGCACGACGTAATCGGCACCGTGGTCCAGCGCGTAACGGAACCCTGCGCGATAGGCCGTGCCCAGCCCCTGCTTGCCCGGCCGGTGGAGCGCGTGCACCCGGCCCGGATACTGCCCGGCGAGCGCATCGGCCACCTGCCCCGTCCCGTCGGGCGAGTTATCGTCCACGACCAGCACCTCCAGCCCCGGCACGTCCAGGGCCAGCAACGCGCCGACCAGTTCCGGCAGATTGTTCGCTTCGTTGTAGGTGGGCACGACCACCATGACTCGATCACTCATGAACGCGCTTGCTCCCTTGCCAATACCCGCGAGTTGGGAAAACGGGGTGATTATACAATGATCGGGGGGAATGGTCAACAGGCGCGCCGCCAGGGGCCAGCAAAGAAAATGCCTGTTCCCCTCGTGCTGCATTGCGTTACGCCCCCTTCTGTGTTACAATCAGAATCCAGGGCGTTGTGCAGCGAAGCACAAATCGCCGTACTCAAATCAACGCAGAAAGGACATTGCCATGACTGGGTACCTGGGAAAACTGCTGGTCGTGGACCTGACCCGCAGAGAGCTCAAGGACGAGCCGTTGGACTACAATCTGGCGCACGATTTCGTCGGGGGCGCGAGCTACGCCGCCCGTTACCTCTACGACGAGCTGAGACCCGACACCGCCCCCCTGGGGCCGGACAACACGCTGATGTTCATGACCGGCCCCCTGGTCGGCACCCGGGCGCCGTCGTGCGGCCGCCACGAGGTCTGCGCCCTCTCGCCGCTGACCGGCATCTGGGCCGAGTCCAACTCGGGCGGCTTTTGGGGCGCCGAACTGCGCTTTGCCGGCTACGACGGCATCGTCGTCCGGGGCCGGGCCGACGCGCCGGTCTGGCTCTCCATCTGCGAGGGCGAGCCCCCGGCCCTGCACGACGCCACCGAGCTGTGGGGCCTGGACCACTATGAGACGCAGCAGCGCCTGCGCGACGAACTGGGCGACCAGAAGGTCCGCGTCTCCAGCATCGGCCCGGCGGGCGAGAACCAGGTGCTCTACGCGGCCATCATGAACTGCCACGGGCGGGCGGCGGGGCGGGCCGGGCTGGGCGCCGTCATGGGCGCCAAAAACCTCAAGGCCATCGCCGTCCGGGGCACACAACGCGTCCCCCTGGCCGAAAAAGAGGCATTTAGCCAGACGGCCAAGCGGGCGGTCCAGATCGTGCTCGACGACATCACCACCCAGGTCTACCGCCAGATGGGCACCACCTCCTTCGTGGACATGAGCCTGATGTGGGGCAACATGCCCCACAAATACTGGACCGAGCCCAACTTTGAGGAGGCCACGAACCTCAGCGGCCCGTCGATGATGGAGAGCATCCTGACCCGGCCCGTGCCCTGCTACGGCTGCGCCGTGGCCTGCGGCCGCGAAGTGACCCTCGCCGATACGCCCTACGGCGTCGAGGTGGTGGACGGCCCTGAGTACGAGACCGTCTGCACCCTCGGCTCGCTGCTCCTGGTGGACGACCTGCCGGCCGTGGCCTACGCCGGCCACCTCTGCAACCGCTTCGGCCTGGACACCATCAGCGCCGGCTCGTCCATCGCCTTTGCTTACCTGCTCTACGAGCGGGGATTCATCACCGCCGCCGACACCGGCGGCCTGCCGCTGGCCTGGGGCGACATCGAGACGGCCCACACCCTGCTGGAGATGATCGCCCACCGCCAGGGCTTTGGCGACGTCCTGGCCGAGGTCGTGCAGCGCATGGGCGCCCGCTACAATGCCGAGGACATGGCCGTCCACGTCAACGGCCTGGAGCTACCGGCCCACGACCCCCGCGCCCTGTCGGGCATGGCCGTGGTGTACGCCACGTCGCCCCGGGGTGGCTGCCACATGCAGGGCGACATGTACGTCGTGGACATGGGCCTGACGATGAAAGAGATCGGCGTCGTGCCCGGCGGGCGCTTCAAGACCCGGGGCAAGTCCCCCATCGCCGCCCGCTTGCAGGACTGGCGCACGCTCTACAACAGCGCCATCATGTGCGTCTTTGTCAATCCCACGGTGCCGGTCTTGACCCAACTGCTGGGCGCCGCCACCGGCTGGTCGTCGGACATTGTCTGGTGGCAGCGCACGGGCGAGCGGGCCTTCAACCTGAAGCGCGCCTTCAACAATCGGCTGGGCGTGAACCGGGGCAACGACCGGCTCCCCCAACGCCTGCTCATCCCCATCTCCAACGGCTCGAAGGGGCGCACGCCGCGCATGGACATCCTGCGCGAGGAATACTATGCCCACCGCGGCTGGGATTGGGAGACGGGCAAGCCCACGGCCGAGACGCTGGTCAGCCTCGGCCTGCCCGACATCGCGGAGGACCTATGGGGCAGCAGCGCAAGCGAGTAGGCCTGGCCCTGGGCGGCGGCGGCGCGCGGGGTTTGGCCCACGTGGGCGTCCTCCAGGTGCTGGAGCGGGAGGGCATCCCCGTGGACAGCATCGCCGGGACC
>CAYLZO010000073.1:7662-20722 GCA_964387775.1 uncultured Anaerolineaceae bacterium | reverse complement strand
TGGCTCTTGGAAAACTGGGATCGCATCGACGCCAATGTCGCCCTAACCGGCGGGGCTGTCTTTGACTACATCTCCGGTGAGCTGCGCCGCGCCCCCCCCTGGATGACGGACAATGGCCTCGAATGGCTGGGCCGGCTCATCATCGAGCCTCGTCGCCTTTGGAAACGCTACCTCATCGGCAATCCCCTCTTCCTCTGGCGAGTGCTTAAGCAGCGCTTTGGGCTATTGACTCTCGACTGAAGCAAGTCCCGAACCGAAAAGCCCCTACCCAAGAGTAGGGGCTTTTACCTCTGCCGGAAACCACCGGCCGATCAGGCCGCCGTCTGCTGGGTCTGGTGGGCCAGGATAATCGCCTCGGCCACGTCCTTCATCGGCTTGCGCGTATTCATGCTCATCTTCTGGATCTTGCGAAAGGCGTCGGCCTCGCTCAGACCCTGGGTGTCCATGAGAATGCCCTTGGCCCGATCCACAAACTTGCGCGTCTCCAGCGCCTCCTCCAGATCGCCCACCTGCTTTTCCACCGTCTCGAACTCGGCGAAACGGGCCAGGGCCACCTCGATGGCCGGCGCCAGGTCCGCCTCGCGGAAGGGTTTGACCAGATAGCCGACCACGCCCGCCTCCCGGGCGCGCACCACCAACTCCCGCTGGCTGTACGCCGTCAGCAGCAGCACCGGCGCGATCCGCTCCTCGGTCAGGATACGGGCAGCGTCAATGCCGTCGAACTCCTCTCCCTCGAACTTGATGTCCATGATGACCACGTCGGGTCGCAATTCCCGGGCCAGGTTGACTGCACTCCGGCCATCGCCGACCTCGCCGACGACCAGGTAGCCCAGGTTGGTCAACATCTCGCGCAAGTCCATGCGAATGATAGACTCGTCATCTGCAACGATCATGCGTGTCCGCTCTGCCATTACCTACCTCCTTGGGTATGTTTAGGGAATGTAACAACTGCAGAGACGCCCTTGTCCCGGCTGTGCATACTGAATTTGCCTTTAAGGTCGCCTTCGGCCAGCGTGCGCACGATCTGCAAGCCGAGGCTACTGGTGCTCGCCAGGTCGAAATCGTTGGGCAAGCCCACGCCATCGTCGTCTATGGCAATCGTCACCTGTTCGCCGTCATCCACCAGGTTCACCGTGACGGTGCCGCCCTCCTGCCGCTCATAGCCATGCTCCAGCGCGTTTTGCAGCAACTCGTTGACCACCAGGGCACAAACCGTGGCCGGCTGGGTGGGCAAGTAAATGTTGGGGCCTTTCAGGTCCAAGCGGATGCCCTTCTCCTGGTCCAGCACCCCCTCGCGCACCTGATTGATGATCCGCTGGCTCACGTCGCGGATGTTGATCACCCGGGCGTCCTGATGGGCCAGAAACTCGTGGATCACGGCCACGCTCATAATGCGATTGATGCCTTCCTGCAACGCCTGGCGGACGTCGTTCGACGCGGCCCGCCGCGACTGGAGCCGCAGCAGTGAGGCGATGGTCTGCATGTTGTTCTTGACCCGGTGGTGGATCTCCTGGATCATGGTCGTCTTGAGCCGGAGCTCCCCGGCCTGGCGGCGGGTAGCGGTCTCGTCGTGGATGGTCAGCAGCACGCCTTCCAGCCGGGGGGCTTCCTTCGAATTCGAAAAGAGGCGGCGCCACCCTCGGCCAAAGGAATAGAGAGGGATGGCCTTTTTCAGCCAGACCAGCTCACCGACTTGCATCTCGCGTTCGAGACAACGCCCCTGTTCCATCGCCTCCAAAGCCAGGTTGTAGTCGTCCAGTTCCAGATCCTCGATGCGCCGCTTGAGCAAATTGCCCACGTAGCCCAACTGGCGGTAGAGGCTGGTTGCGATGCCGCTAACGTATTGGATACGATGCTGTGCATCCACAACCATGATCCCATCATGCTCGTCGAAGGGCGATAGCTCGTCCGCCCCCCGCAATTCGCCGGCCAACACCATCTTTTGGAACTGGCGCAGAGCCCGCTGGAACACCTTGCTGCGACGGCGATGGCGCTCGCGCTCGATCAGGTTCGTCTCGATGCAAGCGGCTGCAACCACCTGGCCGTCGTCACCCCGGAGAGGATAAGCCTCCTGGACGATGGGCGCGCTCTTGGCTGCCGATCTCCGATTGCCGATCTGGCGTCGCACCTCCATCGAGGTCTCGCGGCCCTCGCTCAGGGCCCGCAGAACCGCTGGCTCCTCGTTGTGAGTGACCTCGCGGCCCACCGTCGATTCGCCATAGATCGGCAGGATCGAGTGGGGGCTGGCCTGGGCGACCAGGGCTGCTTGCTCGTCGCCACACAGACAGTAAATCAGCACGTCGGCGCGGCTGAGGTCTGCGAGCAGGCCCAGGTCGGATTCCAGCTTCTTGAGCATGGCGATATCTTGTTGGGTCAGGCTTTCACATTCGTGAACAACACTGTCCATCCGTTTCTCAGCTCCGAGAAACCGCCAGCCCGGCCTTGTCCAGGATGACGAAGAGGTTTGCATAAGCTCGTTTCGAAAACAATCCCTCTACTATCGTTGAAGCCCAGGTGTGGCCCCAAGATAAAGCAATGGCCGATAGCTCGTTGCCATCGACCATCCTCTTTGTGGTCGGGGCGGCCCGATTTGAACGGGCGACCACTTGAACCCCATTCAAGTGCGCTACCGGACTGCGCTACGCCCCGGTGTGAGAAAAAGCAGTTTTCTTTTCTATGCTCCTATTCTATCACATCACGTCACCTCATGCAAATCACCAGTCTTCTGCTGCAAGTTCGTTCAGTCTATCCAATGGGCTATGTTTGTCGTGCAGGTGCATGCGGTGTCTCACACGGGCTTGGGCGTAGCGTTGTGTCGTTGAAAGGCTTTCGTGGCCCATTTGTCCTTGCACTTTCACGACGGTTGCACCCAGATCCAGTGTAGCCAAAGTCGCGGCATGGCGCAGGTCGTGGGGTCGTATTTTGTGCGGGATCCCGGCCTTGGCAGCTGAATGCTTGACCACGCGGAGCACAGACCAGCGGCTCATAGGTCGGCATTCCTTGGTGATGAAGATCAGATCACCACCCGGATGCTTTTCCAACCATTGACGCAGGGCTTTCTGGGTCCGTCGGCCAAAGGTAACCAGCCGTTCCTTACTCCCTTTGCCTAGCACAATAGCCGCTCGCCGTTTCAGGTAGAGATCAAGGCGGGTTAGAGTTCGGGCTTCGATGTTGCGAGCACCTGTATCGTAGAGGTAAGCGTTCAGGGGGATCTTGAATTGGACACGGATTCCACGGATTTTAGCTACTCGCGACGGAATGCCAACCAATTTCGTCAGCGCGAATCCGTGTAAATCCGTTTAATCCGTGTCCAATCATAACCCCACCTGAACGGTTACATTACAATAGTTCAGCTAAAGATCATTAGCACGTCGTCGTGGTTAGCTTCTCCTCCAATAACTCGAA
The DNA here is from genome assembly GCA_964387775.1 of uncultured Anaerolineaceae bacterium. GTDB lineage: Bacteria > Chloroflexota > Anaerolineae > JAAYZQ01 > JAAYZQ01 > CAYLZO01. Next base: position 17,317 of record CAYLZO010000073.1, on the reverse strand, counting down.
CATACCCCACAGGTCCCGAATGACGGGGCAGTCGGGCTCGTCGGCAGTACCCTCGCGGTCGAGCAGGGCGGCAACGAGGCCGGCGTTCCGGGCGCCGACCACGTCGTGCCGGTAGCTGTCGCCCACGTACAGGCTGCGGCCCGGCGAAATCTCGGGCGGGGGCATCCGCTCCAGCGCCTGGAAAAAGATGCCGGGATGGGGCTTGTTGCAACCGGCGTAGGCCGAGGCCCAGATTAGCTCAAAGTAACCCGTCAACCCGACCTGTTCCACCCGATCCCGCAGGTTCCAGCTCCAGTTGGAGATGATGGCCAGCCGGTAGCCGTCCTCCTGGAGCACGGCCAGCACTTCCTCGACTTCAGGATAGGGGCGCATCACGCCCGGCCGGCTGAACCACGACTCGACGCCCTCCGCGTAGGTCTCCAGCGTCTCCTCGTCCGTCGTCACGTCCAGCTCGGCCAGAAGAAGCCGGTTCAATCCCTCTTCCACCTGGTCATTGTAGGCTTCTGTCGCGGGAAAGTCGGCCGTGGCTGCCTCGCTGAAATAGTCGCCCCACACGGTGCGCACGGCGGCGTCGATCTCGGCCACCGAGCGCTTCACGCCCATCGTTCGCAGCACCTCTTGGACGATGACCTCCTGGATGGGCTCAAAGTAGACCAACGTGTAGCCCATGTCGAAAAAGATGGCGTCGTAGCGGCGGGTACTCACTTCCAGCCCTTCTCCTCGCCGACGCGGTGGACCTTGAGCATGTTGGTCAGCCCGGCGCCGCCCAGCGGCACCCCGGCGGTGAGGATTACGAGATCGCCGTCCTCGATCAGGCCTCGCTCCCGCGCGGCGTCCACGGCGGTGACCATCATCGTGTCGGTGTCGGTGAACTGGTCCACCAGCAGGGGCACCACGCCCCAGACCAGGGCCAGCTGCCGATAGGTCGCCGCGCTGGGCGTGGGGGCGACGATGAGGGTCGCCGGCCGGTGGCTGGCCACCCGCCGCGACGTGCTGCCCGTCGTCGTCGAGGTGAGGATGGCCTGGGCGCCCAGCTCGGCCGCGATCTCGCTGGCCACCTGGCTGATGGCCCCGGTGACACTCCGCGACTCGGCGAGGAAGGCGCGTTGCAGCCAATCTTTGTAGGGCAGGCTCCGCTCGGTAACCTGGGCGATGCGGGCCATGGTCCGCACCGTGGTCAGCGGATACTTGCCCACGGCCGTCTCGCCCGAGAGCATGATGGCGTCGCTGCCGTCGAGGATGGCGTTGGCCACGTCGGAGGCTTCGGCGCGGGTGGGGCGGGGGTTACGCATCATCGAGTCGAGCATCTGCGTGGCCGTGATGACCGGCTTGCCCGCCTCGTTGCAGGCGCGGATGATCCGCTTCTGGGCGATGGGCACCTCCTCGGCCGGCGCCTCGACGCCCAGGTCACCCCGGGCGACCATCAGGCCCTCGGACACTTCCAGGATGTCTCCAATGCAATCCAGGGCCTCGGGCTTTTCGATCTTGGCGATGATCGGCGTATCGGCGCCGAGCTCGTCGAGCCAGGCCCGCAGGTGCTTCACGTCCTCCGGAGACCGGACGAAGGACAGGGCAAAATAGTCCACCTCCTGCTCCAGGGCAAAGGCGGCGTCGGCCTGGTCCTTCTTGGTCACAGAAGGCAGCTTTAACTTGGTGTGGGGCAGGCTGAGCCCCTTGCGCGACTTGAGTTTGCCCCCGACGACGACCCGGGCCTCGGATCGCTCCCCGGTCCGGTCCGTCACGCTCAATTCCAACAGGCCGTCGTCCATGAGGATGCGATCGCCGGGCTCGACGTCGCGGATGACCTCGGGATGGGGCACAGGGATGATGCCCGGCTCGTCGGAGGACGGCTCGTTGACCAGCGTCACCGTTTTCCCCTCGACGAGCTCAATCTCGTGATCGGGCAGCAGGCCCACGCGCAGCTTGGGGCCTTGCAGGTCGGCCAGGACGGCCAGGGCCAAACCTTTTTCGTCGGCGATCCGGCGCACGGCCGCGATTCGCCGGGCGTGGTCCTCGTGGGTGCCGTGGGAGAAATTGATGCGGGCCACAGCCATACCCGCTTCGACAAAGGCGCGGATGGTGGCCTCGTCGTCCGAAGCGGGTCCCAACGTGCAGACGATCTTGGTGCGCAGCATACGACCTCCTTTTTGACTCCACTCACTCCAGCGGGGGGGACAGGTACCCGTTCTCGCCGTTGACCAATTCCTCCTCCGCCCCGCGAAGGATAAAGATCGAGGCGACGCCGGCAATGAGCACGACGACGCCGGTAAAGACAAAGACGCTCGTTGGCCCGACCACGTCGCCCAGGATGCCGGCGATGATCAGGGCGCCCATGGTGCCGATGCCGATGACGGTGACCATGGCGCTCTCCACGCGGCCCCGCTGCGAATCGGGCACGAGGGCCTGGGTCATGGCCGCCAGCGTCGTCCGGGCCGACACGACGCACAGTCCGACGACCAGCGCGCCCACCAGCACCAGCCAGTAGACCGGCGCCCAGGCAAAGATGAGAATGCCGCTGCCCAGCACGATCATGGCCACGCTCACGATCTGGCGGGAACGGGCCCACGAGGCGTAGGCGCTGATGAGCAGCGCGCCGAGGGCCATGCCCAGGCCCTCGGTCGCCTGCAAGAAGCCCAGGTACTCGGGCGAGAGCCCCGTCAACTGCTTAAAGTAAGCGGCGGCCAGCAGGATCGTGGCACTCAAGCCGAGGGTCGCCATGGTGGTGATGGCCATCAGTTGGAGCAGGTGCTTGTGGCCGCCGATGTAGCGGACGCCATCCATGAATCCGTCCCAGAACTTGCGGAACTCGCTGCCGGGGGCTGTGGTCGCCGTCGCCGGGCGTCCCTGGGGAATGCGGGCCGCCACCAAAAAGAGGGCCGAAACGACAAAGGTGGCAGAATCCACGACAAAGGCCGTCGTCGTCGAGGTCAGGCCGATGACCACGCTGGCCAGGGAAGCGCCGACGATGAGCGACACCAACTCGGTAGCCTGGATGAGGGCGTTGGCCGTCAGCAGGTGCTCCTCGGGCACCAGGTTGGGGATGGAGGCGTTGCGGGCCGGAATGTAGACGGCGCCCAGGCCCATGACGACAAAGGCGGTGAGGTAGAGGATGTAGAGATGGCCGGCGTCCTGCACCAGCAGGGCAGCCAGGATGGCCGCGGCACGCAGCACGTCGGAGGCGATCATCACTGCCTTGCGGCTGAAGCGATCCAAAAAGACGCCACTGGCCAGGGCAAAGAGCTGGGGAATGGTCACGGCCATGCCGATGACTACCGTGGCGATACCCGAGGCCACAGCGAGCTCGTTGATCAAGGCCAGGGCAGCCACCACGGCGAAATTGTCGCCTACCTTCGAGATGAGCTGGCTCAACCAGAGCGCCGAAAAGTCTCGATTTTTCAAGACCGTGAACATGCCGGCCTTGGAATGATTCATACAGTTTCCTGGGTGCGAGCGCCGCAACTGGGACTCATTATAGCTTCAAAGACAACCCTTGGCAAACGATTCGCCCGGCCACGCGGTCACGGGCGGCGCCGGCCGGCGGCCCAGCCGAGCAGGCAGGCAACGAGGGCCGCGAGGCTGACCGTCGCCGGCCACACCGGCAGGTGATAGGTCAGTTCGACGCGGCGGCTGCCGGCCGACACCGGGACGCCTTGCAACAAAGCGTCCACCCGGTAGATGGGCACCCGGCGGCCATCCACCTCGGCGCGCCAGTTGGGATAGAAGGGCTGGCTGACCACCAGCAGCCCGTCGGTCTCGGGCGACACGTCGAGCACGAGCCGTCCGGGCGCCGATTCGGCAACCTGCGCGGCGGCCCCTGCCCCCGTCTCCAGCGGCGGAAGCGCGCCGTGACCCGGCGAGAGCACGGCCATGGCTCGCGGATCGAATTCTTCGCTGTTCAACGTCTCAAGGGCCTCGTCGTCGCCGGCGACCACCACCTGGTGCACGGTCCACGCCCGGGGTAATGGGTCGCCGACGCGGTAGACCTTGACCCCGCCCTCCTCGTAGATGCGCTCCAGGCCGGGGCCGTCCAGATCTTCTCGGCTCAGCACGTAGTGGACGTTGAACAGTTGCCAGCGGCGCCAGCTCGCCACCTCGTCCTCGAAGCGCTGGAAAGCCGCCAGGCGGAGGGGCGTGTTGGCCGTGATATCCTCCAGCCGGTAGACGGCCCCGGCGCTGGCCCCACCCGGCAACAGACCGGCGCTGGAGATGCGAAAGGTGCCCGGTTGCTCCTGCAAAAACGAGACGAGGCCCGTTTTCACAAAGGGACCCTCAGGCGTGCTGGGCCGCGGCCCGCCGATCTCCAGGTCGATGACGTTGTAGCGCCAATTGACGGTGAACAAGTTCAGCCCGATGAGGCCCAGGGCGAGGACTACCAGCCACTTGCGCCGAACCGGGCCACGCTGCCGCAGGGCAAAGAGCAGGGCGGAGCCGCCCAAAACCAGGAGCAGCAGGGTGTGGTGCCTCAGCACCCCTTCGAACATGTTGATCTCGGCGGCTTGCTGCACGCCCTGCAAGAAACCAAAATACCAGAGGGCCGTCAGCGCCGCAAAGGCGACAAAGAGCCAGCCGAGGCCCCGGCCGAATCGACGAAATCCTCTACGCACCGGGCGGGGCAGGGGTTGCACCAGGACCAGCGCGCCGTAGCCGGCCAGCACACTCAGGGCAAAGCTAAAGAGGTAGATGATCCGCTCCTGGTTGCGCACGGCTCCAAAGCCCGGGAGCAGCAGATAGACCACGTTGTAGAGAAAGGTGTGGCCGCCAAAGGCCAGTACAAAGGCGACCAGGCCCAGGCCAACCCAGAATACAACCTCCCGCCGGGCGCGCCGCACGAACAGGCCGGCTACGGCCAGGATCGGCGGCAGGATGCCCACGTACTGGGGTGAGCCGCCAAAGTAGCCGGGATAGAGCAGGTGCGTGATCTCGGCCAATGCAAAACCGGAGGCCACCGCGTCGTAGCTCAGCCCCGCCCGCGTCGAACGGGCGATGAATTGCAGGGTGGGCACGAGCTGGACGGCGGCCAGGGCGGCACCCAGCGCGAGCGGCAATCCTACGCAATAGGCAATACGGAGTGCGCGATGCGTGATGCGTGATGCGTGATGCGTGCTAGCCGAGACCTGGTATTTGGTACTCGCAACTCGAAACAGGCCGTAGGCGAGTGTGGCGTAGACGAGGTACATGGCCGTCTGGGGATGGCCGGCCAGCAGGGCGCAGCCCAGGGCGAGGCCGGCCAGGATGAGCTGGAACAGGGGATTGGCCCGCCGGAACGCCCGGTCCACAAAGAGCAGGACCAGGGGCAGCCAGACCGCCGTCTCCAGGATGGTGAGCTGCTGGACGGGGAAGGTGGTCAGATAGCCGGCGTAGGTGAAGGACAGGGCGGCGACGGCCCCCGCAAAGCGGGCCGCCGGCAGACGCGCCCCGGCGCGGCGGGCCAGGTACCGGACAAAAAGGTAGGTAAAGAGGCTCGCCAGGGCAAAGTGGACGACTACCTGCCACGTGAGCAGGCTGACCGTGAGGCTCCGTCCCGTCAAGGCCAGCACAAGGTTCAGCAAGAGATTGGGCAGGTAGAAGGTCCCCGTCTGGATGTCGGCCAGGCCCGGCTGCCCGGCGTTGAGGTAGGGGTTCCAGGCCGGCAGGTGGCCGTCGGTGAGCTGGCGCGAGGCGAACAACTGGAGGGGGTAGTATTGCCCGGCAAAGTCACCCCTGGGCAGCGCCGCCCGGTCGGCGGGATCGGGCGCCCACAGCCGCCACCAAAAGAGCAGGGGCAGGAGCAGCAGGGCGAGGATGATGATGGCTTCGGAGAGCCAGGGACGGCGGTGCCGATGTTGGGTCAAGGTTATGCTCCTCAACTCTCTGGGAGATAGGCCCGGAGCCAGGCGGAAACCGTCTCGCAGGTCATTTCGTCTGTCAAGGTTAGCTCGTCCCGACCAGGGCCGTGGCGATGTGGAATTCGATCATGGATGTGCGCTAGCCGGTCATCGCCATACTTGCACCGGATCGCTGGCCGGTCGGCGGCGTTGTCAAAACCAACGACCATCCTGTCTCCGTCCAGGACATAGTAGCTGTATCACCGCCAGGAGGCGCCTGCCGTCTCGGAGATGTACACATCATAGCGGCCGTAACGGCACTCGATGGCGACGATCGCGCGCTCGGGCGTGATTTCCTGTCGTGTCACCCGGACTTGGCGAAAATGAGCCCTTGCCTGGGCGATTAGCTGGCGAACAAGGTCTCCAAGTGACGTCGCCAATCCTCCACCCCCTCGTGAGCGAATTCCCAGTGGATCAAGTCAGCTTCCCATTGACTGTTGATGTTCTGTTCGACGTGACTGTGAAAAACTTCATCAGTCGCCATCTGCTCGGAAAAAGTCTCGTAGTCACAGCCATATTTCTCTTGCCACTGTCTATCTTCGGCCTGCAACTCGGCGATCTTGTCCAGGATTTGTTCCACGGTGTATCGACGCAAGGCCGTATCCACCGCCTGTTCCACGTCGCCGAGTGACTCTAGGGTTTCAAGTAGATTATCCCTGATCTCAACTTTGCTTGCCATACACCACCTCACTTGCTCCTAGATCGGCCCTTGCGCGCCGCCCGGCGCCGGAGCGTGCCCCGGTAGCTGGGGGCCAGGATGGCAAAGACCGTGCAGCGCCCCACGTCGAGCATCCGGGTGCGGAGGCGCGGGTCCACCTCGTCGATGGGCTGGGCCATGGTGATGATGGTCGGCAGGCGGGCGTTGTAGCGATAGTTGAAGAGCTGATAGAGCTTTTCCTGGGCCCAGGGGCTGGCGCTCTCGGTCCCAAGATCGTCGAGGACGAGGAACGGCGCCTTTTTGACCTCTTCGAAGCGTTTGTCAAAGCGCACCTGGCTGTGAGGGCTAAACGTAGCCCGCAGGTGATCCAGCAAATCGGGGACGACGATGAAAAGCACCGGATGGCCTGTCCCGGCCCGTTTGTTGGCAATGGACGCTGCCAGGTGGGTCTTGCCGCAGCCATAGTCGCCGGTCAGCACCAGCCAGCCCTCGGGCTCCTCAGCAAAGTCCCGGCACAGCTCAAAGGCGCGTTTTAGATTGGCCCGCTCCTCCGGCGGCAACTCGTCCTGGCGCAGGTCAAAGCTGTCGAAAGTCATGTCCTCCAGCAGCGAAAGGCTCGACAGGTCCGACTGGTCCTGGTCCACGCCGCTCAGTCGAAAGTCGGGGGCCAGGATGGTGACGATGGTCGCCAGGTCGGGGTCCACCATCCGTGAGCGGATGCGCAGGTCGATCTCTTCCAGGCTGTGGTTCGAGGTGATGACGGTCGGCAGGCGGGCGTTGTAGCGATAGTTCAGGATCTGAAAAAGTTTCTCCTGGGCCCATTGGGTGCCGCTCTGGGTACCCAGGTCGTCGAGGATGAGGAGGGGTGCATTGCGCACCTCGTCAAAGCGCTGGTCGTAGGTCACGGGGCTGTTGGGACCGTAGGTGGCCCGGAGATGATCCAGCAGGTCCGGGACCACGACAAAGAGCACGCCTTCCCCACGCTCGACGATCTGATTGGCGATGGCCGCTGCCAGGTGGGTCTTGCCACAGCCATAGCCGCCAAAAAGAATGAGCCAGCCTTCGGGATTCTGGGCGTAGCGGCGGGCCAGATCGTAGACAAAACGCAGATTGGCGGCCTTGTCGGGCGGCAGGCCATAGCCTTCGGGCACAAAGGTCTCGAAGGTCATGCGTGACAGATGCTCCAAGTTGCTCAGGGCCCGCAACTGCTCCCGCCGCTGGGCTTTGACCTCGGCCTGTTTGCAGCGGCAGGGGAAGAGCTTGCCAAAGTCGGGATGCCCGACCGGCACATTTTCGCGCACGTAGCCCAAGCCACCACAGATGGGGCAGACGTCGTCGGCTTGCTCGTCAGTGCTCGATATAGTCGGCGTATTCGCCTTCGATGAAGCGACGCCGGTCTCGTTCAGCGCCTCGTCGAGACGTTTCATCCTCACGTCCTTCGGCAGCCCAGCGCTCCAAAATGCGCTGGATGTACCGCCAGCTCCGTTTGTTCAACTCTACCGCTTCGCGAAATGCGTCCACGATCCAGGCGGCCGGGTAGGTGTCCTCAGCCTCCATCAACTCCTCGGCCAGCAGCGGCGTCAGCGCGCCGACGTTCTGCTCGTAGAGCACAAAGATGTTGGGCCGCTCGGCGTGGAGCCGGATCGGTTCCTCCGGCCCGGCCGGTGACCACTTGCCGGCCAGCAGGTCGTCCACGGCCCGGCGGCCCCGCTCGCTGTTGACGAAATACCACTCGCCTCCCCTGGTTCGACTGGGCTCACCATGCACGGTTCGACTCGGCTCACCATGCACGGTTCGACTCGGCTCGCCGGAGCCGGTTCCTCCGCCGGTGGTCACGCGCAGCAGCGTGCGCCGGGCCACGGCCCGGTCCAGGGCGTCGCGCAGGGCCTCGACGGGCGACATGCCCGGCGCGGACAGCCCGGCCAGCAGGCGGCCGTCGGCCACCAGCTCCTCGCCGCTGACGTAGGGCCGCTCCCCCTTTTTCTGGGTCAGCAGCCAAAAGACGTGGAGCGTCACCTTCAGCTCGCCCAGGTGGTCCACCTCGGGCAGAACCTCGCTGAAAAAGAGGTTGGGCACGGGCGTATAGGGTTGTTTTCCGGCCGGGAACCCGGTGAAGCCTTTCATCTCTGTCTCAGCCTTCGAATGCGTATGCCACCAGGTGTGATTACCGTAAAGGCTCGCGGCAGTTCTGCAGCGTGTTGGGCAAGAGCAGAAGCCACCACCCGGGCCTTGGTCACTGGGGCCAAGCCTGCCAAACGGATCAAGACAACACCTGGCGACAGCAGCTCTTGTCGGTACACCAGTTCACCAAAGTCCTTATCGGCCGTGATCAACGGAGCCGATTGGCGATTTGCCAGATCAAGCACCAATTCGTCATCAATGCCGGGATTCATCTCGGCGACATACCACACTTGGTGGCCACTTTGCCGTAGGCGATCAACAATTTGCCGATCCACGCTTTCATCGGCCAAGAGGTTCACGCAACTGCCTCCGGGATCGGATACACCACATCCGCACGCAGAGCCTCCGCGGCAAAAGCCAACGCCGCCTGGATCCCTTCGTAAGTCAAGCGTGGATGAGCATCGAGCAACTGCTCAACGGTCTCACCAGCGGCCAGCTTTTCCAGAATGAGTTCGACGGTGATGCGTGTGCCGGCGATGACGGGCTTGCCCATCATCACGCTTGGATTAGAGACAACAAGATTCCTGTCCATCACATCTCCCTCATATTAGCTACTTCACTCGCGTCGCCTCACGAGGTGGACCATGTCCGGCAGCCCAGACACGGGTTCCCCGACGTAGCGGGCGTGCCAGGCCGCGCCATCGGCCCAGGCGTACACCGGCCGCCGGCCCAGCCAGGTTTCGATGCCGCCGGGCGTCACCGTGCGGGCATTGTACCAGCCCTTCTCGACCCAGGCAACGTAACGGATCGCCTCGACGTCAGGATAGTGCCCCTCCGACTCGACCAATACGAAATCGGGCTCCACCTGCTCCACAAAGCCCCAGGCCAGGTCGCGGTAGTAGACGTTGTCGCTCTGGTCCACCTCGGCCCAGTTGGCGGCCAGCGGGTAGAGCGGCATGACGAGCACCACCGCCGCCAGGGGCAGACCCGCTACCTCGTCGAGCCCAACGTG
>CAYLZO010000073.1:0-7652 GCA_964387775.1 uncultured Anaerolineaceae bacterium | reverse complement strand
CACCGCCGCCAGGCCGGCCACGAGGGACGCGGCCAGCCAGCGGGGCCGCTCCCGCAGCGCCTCCGCCAGCCAGCGGCGCATGGCGCCCAGGGCACAGCCGATGAACACGGCAAAGACCAGGTACGACGGGATGAGATAGATGCCAAAGGTGCCCCCGCCGTAGTTGATGCCAAAGGCGTAGCTGCCCAGCGCCGCCAGCGCCAGAAAGACAAAGCCCTTGGTTCGGTCTTTTAACAACTCCCAGGCGCCGATCCAGCCCAGGACGTAGCCCCAGCGGAAGAACTGGGCCTCCAGAAGCTCCAGGTAGATGCGCAGGCGATCCACTTGCTCGCCCAGCGAGTAGCCAAAGAACTGTCCCTCGAAGCGGCTGCGCGTCATCCACCGGACCCAGCCCTGCCAGGAGAACGGCCCCAGCTCATTGAGCAGCGGCTGCTGTTGGGCGCGGACGACGACGTACAGGTACTGCGTTGCGCCCAGGAGCGTCAATCCAGCCATGGCCGCGACCTTTCCAGGATTCAGCAGCACCCGGTAGTCGGTGGCGATAATCACAAAGGCCACCGCCGGCACCATCGTCACCACCGTCATGTGGTTGCCAAAGCTCAGGGCGTAGAGGCCGAGGCCGGCCCACAGCAACCAACCTTTTCCGTTTTGGTGCCAGGCCAGCAGGGCCAGCAGCACCGCGCCGACGAGAAAGGCGTTGAGGGTATAGACCTCGGCGACGACGGCTTGCCGCCAAAACTCCCCGGAAAAGGCAAAGGCCAGCGCCGCCGAGGCAGCCGCCAGCCCGTCGCTGGCCAGCCGCACGACGAGCAAGTAAACGGCCACCGCGGCCAGCGCCCCAAAGACAGCCGACATCAGGTTGATGCGGTAGGCGATAGACTGCCCAACAGGCAGATAACCAAAAAGCCGGCTCAAGGCGATGTAAAGCGGATAGCCGAAGCGGTGTGGGATGCCCCAGATCTGGGCCACGTATTGAAAGCGGGCCACGTCGCCCCCGCCCACGCCGGGCAGCAGCGTCTGCAAGTAGGCGGTCAAGGCCAGCAGGCCCACCGCCATCGGGGCCAGCATCTTTGCCAGCCGCCCGGCACGCATCAGTAGACGTCTACCTCCGTGCGGCGCATCTCGGCCTCGCGGAACTGGGCCAGCTCCTTCTGGAAATAGAGCGAGACCGTGCCCGTCGGCCCGTTGCGGTGTTTGGCGACGATGATGTCGGCGATGTTCTTCCGCTCAGTATTCTCGTTGTAAAGTTCGTCGCGATAGATAAACATGACGACGTCGGCGTCCTGCTCCAGAGAGCCACTCTCCCTCAGATCGGAGAGAATCGGACGCTTGTCGGTGCGCGACTCGACGCCCCGGGAGAGCTGCGACAGGGCCAGCACCGGCACCTCCAGCTCGCGGGCCAGGGCCTTGAGCGCCCGCGAGATGCCCGAAACCTCCTGCACGCGATTCTCGGAGCGATAGTCGCCGCGCATGAGCTGCAAATAGTCCACGGCGACCAGATCCAGGCCCACCTCGGCGTGGAGGCGACGGGCCTTGGTCCGCAGCTCCAGGGCCGAGATGCCGGGCGTATCGTCGATGAAAAAGAGCATCTCTGACAGGTCGCTGGTGGCTTTCATAAACTTGCCCCACTCGCCTTCGGCGATCTCGCCCCGCCGCAGGCGCTGGGAGTCGATTCCGGTCTCGGCCGACATGAGCCGCTGCACCACCTGTTCGTTGGACATCTCCAGGCTAAAGAATGCAACTCGCTGGCGGAATTTTTTGGCCGCGTTGTGGGCAAAGCTCAGGGCCAGGCTCGTCTTGCCCACGCTGGGCCGCGCGGCCAGGATGATCATATCCGAGCGCTGTAAGCCGCCCAGGAGCTTGTCGATGTCGCCAAAGCCGGTGGGGATGCCGATCAGTTCGCCCTGGTGGCGGGTCAGATGTTCGATCCGGTCGTAATAGTCACTCAGAACCTGCTTGATGGGCACCAGTTCGCGGGAGAGACGCCGTTCCGAGACGCCAAAGAGGATCTGCTCGGCGCGGTCCACCACCTCGTCGACGTCGTCGGCCTCCTGATAAGCCAGCACGGCGATCTGCCCGGCGGCTTCGATGAGCCGCCGGCGGGTGGCCGTCCGCTGCACGATCCGGGCATAGTGCTCGGCGTGGATGTGGGTCGGCACCGCGTTGATCAGAGAGGTGATGAACGCCGCGCCCCCCACTTCGTCGAGCTGCTCCCGCCGGTCGAGCTCGTCGCAGACGGTCAGGAAATCGATGGGCTCTCGGCGCTCGTGAAGGGCCAGGACGGTGTCATAGATCCAGCCATGCTTCTCCCGGTAGAATTCCTCGGGGCGCAAGAGGGTCGCCACGCGGATGATGGCGTCGGGATCGATCAGCAGCGCGCCGAGCACCGCCTCCTCCGCCTCGATGTTCTGAGGCGGAAGCCGTTCAATTCTGCTGCTCTCTGCCACGCTCCAACTTTCTCCTTGCTACGCACATAGTGCACAAAGCGGGCTCCCGCCGGCGTTACGCCTCAAAGCAGGAGCCCACCTGCGACCCTTTCCATGACGGCAAGCTTGGCGGCCACCCAGCCTGCCAGAAGCCTCACTGCCTTCCGGGCCTACTCCTCCAAGTCGTCCAGGTCCAACCCTTCGATAAAGTCCTTGTAGGGTGCCAGCTTTTCCTCTTCCTCAGGCGTGAGGGCATCCATGTCGATTTCTTCGTCAGGCGTGACGCCGGCCCGCTCCATCACCGACTCGGCGACAAAAACGGGGACGCCGACCCGCACAGCCAGGGCAATGGCGTCGCTGGGTCGCGAGTCGAGCTCGATGCGCTCCCCCTCACGGTCCATCACCACTCGGGCGTAGAAGGTGTCGTCGTGTAGATCGTTCACCAGGATGTGGGAAACCTTGGCGCCCAGCTTGTCGACGGCTTGCTTGAGCAGATCGTGGGTCAGGGGCCGGGCGACCTCCACGTTTTGTAACCGGATGGTGATGGCATCCGCTTCGTACGGGCCGATCCAGATGGCCAGGTAGCGCTCCATCTCTTCTTCTTTGAGGACCACCACCCGGTGTTGGGATAGCAAACTGGCCCGAACGCTGTCAATCGTGACTTTGATCATCTTGACTCCTCTCCAGCAGACCCCAAAGGCTCTCTACACCCTGTCAGTCGTGAGTAGAATGAGGCCCTTGGCGCCTGGGTGACAGGTTGGCCTAGATTATACCACAAGAGCGGTCAGGATACAAGACGATTTACGATTGGCGATTGCCGCTGTGCCGGCAAGGAATCCGACATCGGATAGCCCGTCATCGCAAGACCGTCTCCGTCCAGGCCTGAATCCAGGCCTCACGGTTGGCCTCGATGGCTTCCGGGTCCACCGTGGCCGGATTCTCGGGAACCTGGGCAAACTCGGCAAAGACCTCGGGCAGATCGGCGTTCACGTTGGCCGGAAAGACAAACATCTTGAGCGGGATGTCCTCCTGGAAGGTCTCGCCCAGCATAAAGTCGATCCACTGCTCGGCCAGGGCTCGGTTGTCGGTGCCCTTCAGGATGCCGACGAACTCGATCTGGCGGAAGCAACTGCCATCGGCTGTGACGACGCCGGTGGGCGCCTCCTCAAAGGGTTCCTCGGCAAAGTGCACCTCCACCGGCGGACTGCTGGCATAGCTGACCACGATGGGCCGGTCGCCCTCCGAGGCGTAGGTAAAGTTGCCGTAATAAGCATCACTCCAGCCATCGGTGACCAGCACGTCGTTGGCCCGCAGGTCGGCCCAGTAGTCCAGGTAGTTGGAGTCGCCCGCCTCACCAAAACGCCCGATGGTCGCCAGCAGAAAGGCCAGGCCCGGCGAGGAAGTGGCCGGGTTCTCCACCACGGTCAGCCCCTGGTAATCGGGCTGGGTCAGGTCCGGCAGATCGGCAGGCGGGGCCAGGCCCTCCTCTTCGAACCAGGCCTTGTCGTAATTCAGACACACGTCGCCATAGTCCACGGGCAACATGCGGTTGCTGGCGTCCAACTTGAGGTCGTCGCGGATGTTGTCCAGCGCCGGGGACGCGTAAGGCTCCAAGATGCCGCCGTTCAGCGCCCGGCTGAGAAAGGTATTGTCCACGCCATAGATCACGTCGGCCAGGGGGTTCTCCTTGCTCAGCAACGCCTGATTCAGCATCAGGCCGGTGTCGCCCGATTTCAAGAACCGGACCTTGCAGTTGCAGCTCTTCTGAAAGGCAGCGATCACGTCTTCGCTCGCGTCGAAACTGTCGTGGGTCATGACCGTGACCACGGCGGCGGCCCCCACGGTCGCGCCCGTGGGGGTTTCTGTCGCCGATGGCACCGTGGCCGTGGGTTGGGGACCGCAGGCCGCCAACACCAGCGTCACGATCCCAAGGATTAGCCAAAAACGTCGCGTTCTCATTTCTCGTCCTCCTTCTCGTTTACTTCTACTCGACTACTCGCTTTCCATGTCCGGGGAGCCGTGCACGGCCAGCAGGTAGCCGTCATCCACAGAGACGTGGGCCGTGGAACCGGTCATCTCGTTGCTCACGCCCCGGCTGAAGCCAAAGCGTAGCGTCTCGCCCTCCAGAGGCCAGGCCAGCCCGACCGTCGTCACCCCCCGCGCGGGGCCGCCCAGGGGCAGCAGCGAGACTACGTCGCCTGGCCGGCCGTCGAGCCGGACCGTCTCGCCGCCGCGCAGCACCCGGGCCGTTTGCCCGCCGCTGACGATAGAGACGGCCACGCCTTCCAGGGCGGGCAAGGTCAAGAGCAGCACGTTGGCCACCAGGTGATCGAGCCGCCCGCCCAGGGCGCCCAGCACGATAATCTCGTCCGCGCCTTCTTCCACCGCCCAGGTGAGGGCCAGCTCCAGGTCGGTCTCGTCCTTGGCCCGGGGATGGACCACGAAGCGGCTGCCCCGCGCTTCCCGCTCGGCGCGGGCCTCGTCGGGCAGCGAGTCGAGGTCGCCGACGACCGCATCGGGGACCAGGTCCCAATCCAGCATCCGCGCCGCGCCACCGTCGGCGCCGATGGTCAGGTCTCCGTCCCGAATCCACTTCTGCCAATCCTCTACCTTGCCCGGGTCGCCCCCGGCGACGATGATCGCCCGCACGCTCACCTCCTGCTGTTCTGACAAAAAAAAGACCGCCTGGCCTGTCGGGCGGCGGTCTCGTCGCATCGCTTTCCTCCGCCGGCATTACCCGGGTCAGGTTCAAAGGGTCGGCGACGGATTCCGGTCGCCCTCTCAGCCTGGTTCTCCCCAAGCTCCCCAAATCGTTCCCTCTTGTTAACATGTACATTCTACCATGCCGTCCCCCTTCTGTCAACCAGTTCGCCGCCCGCCGCAAATCCCGGCCAAAGCGTTGGCCGAGCCCTTTGACCGAATTCCCGAGCTATGGTAGGATTGGGCGTCACGCAAAGCCAATCACCGTCCCTGGTGCCCTCGCGCTGCTAGGGCGAGCGGACGATCTTTGAGGTGAGAGACATGGATGTGTTTTGCCCCGAATGTGGCCGGAGAGCCTCCCTGGCGCTGACCGAGTGGCGTTGCCCCTGCGGCGGCGCCTGGGAGCCCCCGGAACGCACCGATTTCGACCCGGCGGCCATCGACTCGCGCGCCCAGTCGATCTGGCGCTACCGGCACCACTTTGGCCTGGACCCGGGCGGCGCCCCCCTGAGCCTTTCGGCGGGCTGGACGCCCCTCGTGCAGCTTCCTGCGTACAACCCCTCGACCTGGTTCAAGCTCGACTTTCTCGCCCCGACCGGCTCCTTCAAGGACCGGGGCACCGAGGTGATGATCAACGTCGTGCGCCGGGCGGGAGCCACCCGGGTGGCGGACGATTCGTCGGGGAACGCGGGGGCCTCGGTCGCGGCTTACGCTGCCCGCGCCGGTCTCGAAGCCGACATTTTCATCCCGGCCCACGCCTCGCCCGCCAAGCAGGCCCAGATCGAGGTCTATGGCGCGCGGGTCCATCCCGTTGAAGGCCCTCGGGAGAAGGCCAGGCTGGCGGCCTGGGCGCTGGCCGCGCAGGGCGTCGTCCTCGCCTCCCACGTCTACCACCCTGCGTTCCTACTCGGCCAGCAATCGGTCGCCTGGGAGGTCTGGGAGCAGATGGGCCGCCGCGCCCCCGACTGGTTCGTCGTGCCCGTGGGCCAGGGCGTCCATCTGCTGGGCGCCTGGCTCGGCTTTCGACGGCTGAGGGCGGCGGGCCTGGTCGAGCGACTGCCCCGCCTCGTCGGCGTGCAACCGGCCCTCCTGCCGCCGGTGTGTGAAGCCCTGCACGCCGGGCTGGACCACGTGCCGGGCGTCGAGCCCCGGGGCACCAGCGTCGCCGAGGGGCTGGCCATCGCCGAGCCGGTGCGGGGCCGGCGGGTGCTGCAAGCCCTGCGCGAAACCGGCGGCCGCTGCCTGATCGTCACAGAGGACGAAATCGTACAAGCCCGGGCACAACTTGCCCATCGCGGCCTATTCGTGGAGCCGACGAGCGCGACGGCAGTGGCCGCGATGGAGCCCCTGGCAGCCGGCGTGAGAGCCGGCGAGACCGTCGTCGTCGTGCTTACCGGCAGCGGGCTGAAGGGCAGCCCGACGATCTCTTTGACCCTGCCGCTCAGTGGACGGCGGTCCCCTGGCCCGGATTGAGCACGCGGACCTCGGTCTGGGGCGCCAGGCGCGAGGCGTGGTGGGCAAAGGCGTGGGGTGGCATGTGCAGAAAGCCCATCGTCCCCCACCACGATTCGGGTCCCAGGTAGCGCAGGGCGCCCCAATGGACGGGCACCGCCACCCGGGGCTGGAGCCGGGTCAGGGCCTGGGCCGCCGTGAAGGGGCTCAGGTGCCCGCTCCCCAGGCGATGACTGTAGCCCCAGACCGGCAGCAGGGCCACGTCCAGGTCAAAATCGCGGCCGATGTCGTCCATGGCCTCAAAAAGGTCGGTGTCGCCGGCAAAATAGACCGACAGGCGGTTGCGCAGGACAAAGCTGAGGCAGTTCGTCACCGGCCGGGGCATCGAGAGCAGGGGGCCGTGTTCGGCGGGCAGGGCCGTAATCTCGACGTCGGCGACCGACACGGTCTCGCCCTCGGCCATCTCGTGGACCTCGACCCCGGCCCAGCGGGAGAGGTACGCGCCGCTGCCCCTGGGGGCGATGACGGCCGTCGAAGGGGGCAGGCGGCGGAGGGAAGGCAGGTCGGCGTGGTCGTAGTGCAGGTGCGACAGCAGGACGAGGTCGGGCGCGCGCGCTTTGAGCAGATCGGTGGCCGGATTCGGCCCGTGGCGCTGCAAGAAAAAGACGCGATCGCGCAGGATCGGGTCGGTCAGCACGCGGATCTGGCCGATGTCTATCGAGACGGTGGCGTGGCCGATGTAATTGATGTAAGCCAAAGCATCCTCTTTCTAGCTCGCCAGCCAAAGCGGGCGAGGTGCGAGCAACGACACGGCGGCTATTATACTCGGCCACGCCCCGCCTGTCAATCACCCGTTGGTCCCAATCGAGCCGACCGTCACACTAACCTGCCGCTGTCAAATGCTCCAATTGGCCTGGATCGTGGGAGCAAAAGACCCGCACCGCATCGCCGTGGTCGCGAACGAGGGCGCGCAGGCGCTCGGCGTTGCGTAGGCGCAGGTCGCGGTCGGTCTGGGTCCACCAGTTGGCCAGTCGCCCGCCGAGTGTAGTGCGCGGCTGCTCCGGGTCGAGTTCG
>CAYLZO010000072.1:17730-20922 GCA_964387775.1 uncultured Anaerolineaceae bacterium | reverse complement strand
GCCGGCCTGCGCCCGGTCTCGCCTCTCGGTGGTCTCCGCGTCCATAAACAAAAAGACGACGCTGACCGCCACCACGGCCACGCCGGCGGCAGCGCCCACCCGGCCTGCGCCGAGACGGTCCAGGCGGGCAAACACTTTCTCCAGATGCAGGGGCGGCAGGTGTTCCGTTTTGCGACGCGGATCATGCCCGATGCCTCGCGGGAGGTGCTCGACCGGGCCGGGCTCTCGGTCGAGGACGTGACCCTTTTCGTGCCCCACCAGGCCAACGACCGCATCCTCCAGTCGGCCGCTCGGGGGCTGGGCGTGGCGCCGGAGCGGATGTTCTCCAACCTGTCGCGCTACGGCAACACCTCGTCGGCCTCGATCCCCATCGCCCTGTGCGAGGCCATCGATCAGGGCCGGGTGCGCCGCGACGACCTCATCGTCTGCGTCGGATTCGGCGCGGGACTGACCTGGGCGGCGGCGGCCATCCGCTGGAGCCTGCCCCTGCCGGCCCCGGCCCCGGCCGGCCACATGACCTTCTGGCGGCGGTGGCGCTACCGCTGGGCCCGGGTGCGCTCCTTCTGGCGGCGGCTGTGGCGGCGGATCGACGCCCGGCTGTTCCAGATCCTGTACGACGAGCACGGGCGGCGCAAGCCGAGGCCCAAACTGGAAGTGCCAAAGCGGAGAGCAGCGGATGGGGGATCGGAGCGTGAGGATGAGCAGAGCAGCGATTGAGCGCCTGCGCGAGATGGAGGCCCGGGCTCGGGCGGGCGGCGGGCCGGCCCGCGTCGAGCGGCAGCACGCCAGGGGCAAGTACACGGCCCGCGAGCGGCTGGAAATCCTGCTTGACCCCGGGACCTTCCAGGAGATCGACGCCTTTGTGCGCGAGCGCGAGGACGACGCCCCGGGCGACAGCGTCGTCACCGGCTGGGGCGAGATCGACGGCCGGCCGGCCTACGTCTTTGCCCAGGATTTCACCGTGGTGGGCGGCTCGGTGGGCGCGGCCCACGGGCACAAGGTCTGCAAGGTGATGGACCTGGCCCTGGCCAACGGTGCGCCCCTCATCGGCCTGAACGACTCGGGCGGGGCGCGCATCCAGGAGGGTGTGGAGGCCCTGGCCGCCTACGGCGAGATTTTCTACCGCAACACCATCGCCTCGGGCGTCATCCCCCAGATTTCGGTCATCCTGGGGCCGTGCGCCGGGGGCGCCGTCTATAGCCCGGCCATCACCGATTTTGTATTTATGACCCAGGGCACCAGCCACATGTTCATCACCGGGCCGGACGTGGTCAAGGCCGTGACCCGCGAGGCGGTCAGCTTTGACGAGCTGGGCGGCGCCGGTGTCCACGGCGGCAAGAGCGGCGTGGCCCATTTTGTTCACGACGACGAGGAGGCGACGCTGGCCGGGGTGCGGCGGCTGCTGGGCTACCTGCCGGGCAACAACGCCGACGATCCGCCCTGGCACGAAGCCTCCGATCCGGCCGACCGGCTGGCGCCCGAGCTCGACGAACTGGTGCCCGAGGCCCCCGACCGGCCCTACGACATGCGCCGCGTCATCGGCGCCGTGGTGGACGACGGCGAGTTTCTGGAGGTGCAGGCCGGCTTTGCGCCGAACTTGCTGGTGGGCTTTGCCCGGCTGGGCGGCCAGGCGGTGGGCCTCGTCGCCCAACAGCCCGAGGCGCTGGCCGGCGTGCTCGACATCGACGCCAGCGACAAGGGCGCGCGCTTTATCCGCTTCTGCGACTGTTTCAACGTGCCCCTGGTGACGCTGACCGACACGCCCGGCTTTCTGCCCGGCGTGGGCCAGGAGCACGGCGGCATCATCCGCCACGGGGCCAAGATGATTTTCGCCTACGCCGAGGCGACGGTGCCCAAGCTGGCGGTGGTCACGCGCAAGGCCTACGGCGGGGCCTACATCGTCATGAGTTCCAAGCACCTGCGCGGCGACGCCAACCTGGCCTGGCCCGGCGCCGAGATCGCGGTCATGGGGCCGGAGGGCGCGGTGAACGTCGTCCATCGCAAGGCGCTGGCCGCCGCCGAGGACCCGAAGAGCCTGCGCAACGAGCTGCTCGCCGACTACCGCCAGCGTTTCGCCAATCCCTACGTGGCGGCATCCCAGGGCTACCTCGACGCGGTCATCGCCCCGCGCGAGACGCGCCCCCGGCTCATCGCGGCGCTGAAGGTGTTGCGCGGCAAGCGGGCCTCGCTGCCGATGAAGAAACACGGCAATATTCCGTTGTGAATGCACGAGGTGCAAGGTGCAATGACGAATTGGGGTGAGAGAGTTTTATGATCGATTTGGATTTGTTGGTGGATGTTCCGGTTGACGTGGAGGAAAGGGAGCAGAAGGCCGCCGGGGAGGGGGAGTTGCTGGCGGCGGCGCTGGCGGCGACGTTGGTCGAGTATCGGCGCTACGTGGAAGGACGGAGGGATGGCCGTCAAGGGGCGGGCAGCGGGGCGAATTGGCAGACCATCGCCCGGCTGGAACAGCTTAGAGGCAGAGCGTGAAGTACAACGTGACCGTCGCGGGCCGGTCGTTCGAGATCGAGGTGGACCACGACCGGCTGGTGCGGGTGAACGGCCGGCCCCTCTACGTCGATCTGGAGCAGGTGGGCGGGCTGCCGGTCTATTCGCTGGCCCTGGACGACGAGGGCTACGTCCTGTTCGTCGAGGAGGGCCAGGAGCACTATCGCGTCGAGGTCCAGGGCCAGGTCTACCCGGTCGAGGTCGAGCTCCGGCGGCCGGACCTGGGCGCCCGCCGGGTCGAGTGCGCGGGCGGCGCCGAGTGCCTGGCCATCCGCGCGCCGCTGGCCGGGCGGCTGCTGGCGCTGCCGGTGGCCGCCGGTGACCGGGTCGAGGCGGGGCAGGTGGTGGCCGTCGTCGAATCGATGAAGATGCAGATGGAGATCAAGGCGCCCCGGGCCGGCGTGGTGGAGGCGGTCCACGGGCCGGCAGACCGGGACGTGGGGCAGGGGGAGGCGCTGGTCACGATTGTCCCTTGAGCCTACCCTTCGCAAGGCTTATTTCTCTCAAGGAGGCGCACAATGCAGCCATCGATCATCGTCCACGGCGGGGCGTGGGACATCCCCGAGGCGCAGCAGGAGGCCCATCGCCAGGGCGTCCGCCGGGCCGTCGAGGCCGGCTGGGCCGTGCTGGCCGGGGGCGGCTCCGCGCGGGACGCCGTCGAGGCGGCCATCGTCATCATGGAGG
>CAYLZO010000072.1:0-17720 GCA_964387775.1 uncultured Anaerolineaceae bacterium | reverse complement strand
GCTCGTTTCTTACCGCCGAGGGACAGGTCGAGCTGGACGCCGGGTTTATGGACGGCGGCGAGCTGGCCGTGGGCGCGGTCGCCGGCGTGCAGTTTATCCGCAACCCCATCCGCCTGGCGCGGGCCGTCATGGAAGAGAGTGAGCACGTGCTGCTCATCGCCCAGGGCGCCCAACGCTTCGCTCAGAAGATGGGCTTTCCGGCCTGCGACCTGACCGACCTGGCCGTGCCCCGCGAGTTCGAGCGCTGGCAGAAGCTGCTCTACGACCGCACCTACTCGGCACGCGAGTCGTTCGCCCGCCAGCCAGCCAGGGATACGGTGGGCTGCGTGGCCCTGGACGAGGCCGGGCATCTCGCCGCCGGCACCTCCACCGGGGGCACGCCCAACAAACTGCCCGGCCGGGTGGGCGACGTGCCTATGGTCGGCTGCGGCTTTTACGCCGACGACGAGTTCGGCGCGGCGTCGTGCACCGGCTGGGGCGAGGCCATCGCCAAGGTCATCCTGGCCCGGCTGGCGCTGCAATCTCTGCACGAAACGGGCGATCCTATGGCTGCGGCACAATTGGCCATCGGCGTGTTGGCTGACAAGGTGAACGGCCTGGGCGGCGTGATCCTCCTCTCGCCCGATGGCCGGCCTGGCTGGTACCACAACACCCCGCACATAGCCTGCGCCTATCGCACGGCCGGCATGGAAGCGCCTGTCGTTGGCTTGTAACACCGGTTGTCGCTCGCCGCGATTTGTGCTATAGTCCTTCGCGAGAGGGCTTTGCGTTAGGGCTTGTCCATCATTAACTTTGCACATGCAAAGCCGGCAAAAGTCATCCTGATGTGCGGCCTCCGGGCCGCCATGTCGAAGGAAGACTTTTGCGGTCTCTGAAGTAGAAACCGCCTGAAATCATCCTGAGCTCCGTCGAAGGATGATTTCAGGCTAGTTGCAAGAGTACAAAGTTGTTTTTGGACAACTCCTTAGTACTTCAACCGTACTTGTCATTCTGAGTAGCCCACGGCGGTTGCCCGCCGCTCATTATGCAAGAAACAATCACCTGGGCACAGCCGGAGATTGCTTTCCTTCGACCTGGCTTCCTTCGACCCGGCTCAGGACGGGCTTTGCTCCCTTCGGTTGCTCAGAATGACAGTGAGGCAGAAGTGCGGTAGTAGTATTAGCTCCAGAAATTCGCCGGTTCGAGATGGCGTCAAAACACAAGGGAGGAGTCAGCTTATGGCACAACTTCCAGACGGCCGGGCCCTGCCCGGCAAGCTGTTTATTGTCGAGGGGATAGACGGCTCGGGCAAGAGCACCCAATTGGATCTGTTGAGCAAGTGGCTCATCGGCCAGGGTTACTGCGTCGCCTTTACCGAGTGGAACTCGTCGCGACTGGTCAAGGCGACGACGAAAAAGGGCAAAAAGAAGCACATGCTGTCGCCGGCCTCGTTTAGCCTCATCCACGCCGCCGACTTTGCCGACCGGCTGGAGCGGCGGATCCTGCCCGCCCTCAAGGCCGGGGCCATCGTTCTGGCCGATCGCTACATCTACACGGCCTTTGGACGGGACGTGGCCCGCAAAGTCTCGCCCGACTGGGTGCGCAAGGTCTATGCCTTGGCCGTCAAGCCCACGGTGGCCTTTTATTTCCGGGTGCCCCTGGAAGAGTCGCTGCGGCGCATCCTGGGGGGGCGGCCGCAGCTCAAGTACTACGAGGCGGGCATGGACATCGGCCTGAGCGACGATCCCTACGAGAGCTTTGCCCTCTTTCAGGGGCGTATCCTGGACGAGTACGACAAGATGGTGGACGAGTTTGACCTGACCGTGATCGATGCCACCTTGCCCTTGATCGAGCAGCAGGAGATTGTGCGGGAGACCATTACGCCCCTCCTGGCCGGGGCGCTGCGGGCGGAGCCGAGTGCCTGGCGCGAGGTACTGGCCGCCGAAAACGTGTACGGGCGCTACCTGGAAGAGGTTCTGCCCGAAAGGAGCGGGCCATGACCGAAATCGCCTTTTACGGGGATGGACTGGCCGGATTCGACCGCAAAAAACCGCTGCCCGGCCGCCTGATCGTGCTGGAAGGGACCGACGGCGTCGGGCGGTCCACCCAGATCGCCCTTTTGCGGGAGTGGATCGAGAGCAAGGGGTACGCCGTGCAGTCCACCGGCTTGAAGCGCTCCGACCTGGCCGGCAAGGGCATCAAGGAGGCGATGCGCGGCCACACCCTCGGCCTCCTGACGGCCAATCTCTTTTACGCCACCGACATGGTGGACCGTCTGGAAAAGATCATTATCCCGGCGCTGCGGGCGGGCTTTGTGGTGCTCACGGATCGTTACATCTATTCGATCATCGCCCGGGCGATGGTGCGGGGCATGGATCCCCATTGGATCCGCGACGTCTTTGGTTTTGCCCTGGTCCCCGACGCCGTGTTCTACCTGCACGCCGACTTGCCTCACCTCATTCCCCGTGTGCTGAACGCCCGGGGCTTTGACTATTGGGAATCGGGCATGGACTTTTTGCCGAATCGGGACTATTACGACGCTTTCGTCGAGTATCAGACCCGGCTTCTGGCCCAGTTTGAGGCAATGGTCGAGGAATATCATTTCCAGCGTGTGGACGCCACGCAGAGCATCCGGGAGGTGTTTCAGGATCTGACAGTCGAGATTGAAACACTTCTGGCGGACATGAAACCGATCCCTCGGCTGAAAGCAGAGCGAGAGTTGGCCGAGGTCTTGGCCGACGAAGGAGTAGAAAGCAAGAAACCGAAGTAGCGGCCAGATCGGCACGAACGTCCTTAGCCCAAGAACCACATCGTTGCAACGCGGGGGCAGCCATTCTTTGGCTGCCCTCCCATTTTGTGGTAGAATAAAGGCGGCCGAGAAGTAGTTCACCAGGAATTCTGGATTGGATATGATTCCGCGTTGGCCTGGACGGGCGCCGCACCGATTCGTCCTGGTTCCTCCACACGTACCGATGTACGTTGTCTAGCTGGGCCGCTGGCGGAAAGGGAGTCTGCTGCGAGAGACCATGAGTGTCGTTGACGAGGTGAAGGACCGCCTGGACATCGTCGAGGTCGTTCAGGGCTACGTGCCACTGAAAAAGGCGGGACGAAACTACAAGGGCCTTTGCCCCTTTCACAGCGAAAAGACGCCGTCCTTCGTCGTCTTTCCCGAGACGGGCACGTGGCACTGCTTCGGCGCCTGTGGCACGGGCGGCGACGTATTCACCTTTGTCCAGAAGCAGGAAAACCTCAGTTTTGGCGAGGCGCTCAAAATCCTGGCCCGGCGGGCCGGCGTGGAGTTGGAGCCCCTCAGCCCGCAGGCGGCCGAGCAACAGCAGCGGCTGGACCTGCTGCGCGAGATCAACCAATCGGCGGCCACCTATTTTCATCACCTGCTGCTCAACAGCGACGAGGGGGCGCGGGCGCGGGCCTACCTGGCAAAGCGGGGCCTGAACGAAGACACGATTGCGCGGTTCCAGGTGGGCTACGCCCTGGATCGCTGGGATGGCCTGCTCCGCTACCTGACGAGTAAAAACTATGCTCAGGAGGACCTGGCCGAGGCCGGCGTGATCGTCGAGCGGGAGGACGGCAGCGGCTACTACGACCGCTTTCGGGGCCGCGTGATCTTTGTCATCCGGGACCACCGGGGGCGGACCATCGGCTTTGGGGGCCGCGTCCTGGGCGACGGCGTGCCCAAGTACCTGAACTCGCCGCAGACGCCCCTCTTTGACAAGAGCAGTGTGCTCTTTGGTCTCGACGAGGCCAAGCGCGGCATCCGGACGGCCGGCGAGGTGGTCATCGTCGAGGGCTATATGGACGTGCTGATGGCCCACCAGCACGGCATCGACAACGTGGTGGCCCAGATGGGCACGGCCCTGACCGAGGCCCAGCTCAAGCAGTTGAAGCGCTTCACCCAGCGCTTCGTCCTGGCCCTCGATTCGGACGTGGCCGGCGATCGGGCCACGCTGCGCGGCCTCGACGTGGCCCGCCAGGTGGCCGATCGCGAAGTGGTGCCGGTGCCCACGCCGAGGGGCCTCATCCGCTTCGAAGACCGGCTGGCGGCCGACCTGCGCATCGTCTCCCTGCCGGCGGGCCGCGACCCCGACGAGGTGATCCGCGAGAGCCCGTCGCAGTGGGCGCAGTTGGTCGGCAAGGCCAAGCCGGTCATGGATTACTATTTTGAGGCGCTGACGGCCGACCTGGACCTGGGCGAGGCCAAGGGCAAAGCTGAGGCGGTGCGCACCCTCGGCCCGCTGGTGGCCGAAGTGGGAGACCGCGTGCAGAGGACCCACTACTTGCAGCAGCTGGCCCGCATGGTCCAGGTGGACGAGCGGTCGCTCTGGGAGCAGATCCGCCGGGCCGGCGGCCGCCAACCGCAGCCTCGCCGCCCGCAGCCCAGGCGGGCCATCGGCAAGCCGCAGAAAGCGGCGCTAACCCTGGACGAGCACTGCCTGGCGGCCGTATTGCACCATCCCCGGCTGCTGGCCCAGGTGGATGGGGCGATGGAGGGCAGCGGGGAGGCCGGCTTTTCGGCCGACGACCTGAGGAGGGCTGAAGATCGGGCCATTTTGGAAGCCTGGCGGGGATGGCTGGCCGGCGGGGGCGCGCCCGATGTGCGGGGTGCCTTTTACGATACGCTGGCCGAGAGTTTGCAGGAGCGCGTCGCGCACCTCGTGGAGGTCCAAGAACAGGAGCCAGAAGTCCCGGAGGAGTTGTTACGCGATGGGGTCCTCGATGCCGTAGCCCGGCTCCGGGTGCGGAATCTACAGCGTCAGATACAGGAATTGCGTTTTTTGCTGGAGGACGCGCGCGATCTCGAGTCTGCCGAGACTTATGCCCCGTTGATCAGCCAGTCTGCGCTGCGGATCAGGCGGGTGCAGCAGGCGATCAACGCGCGTTCTATCTCGGGACGCCGGCAGCGCGAAGATGCGGCCGTCCGCGTTCCCTTTGGCGAGGAGTGAGAGGGGTTGTTGAGACAGGTGCTAGGTAGGGTCTATGGTTGAGGAATTGGTACCCGAGTTGGAACGAGAAACAAATGACGTCGAGCTGGAGCAGGACTCCAGCTCGAATGGGGACATGGAGTTCGAGGAAGGCAACGAGCTCCGCGATCTCTTTGAGGACCTGGACATTGCCATGATGGAGGTCGAGGCGGAGGAAGAGCCGCGTCTCACCGACCTGCGGGCCCTCGAAGAGGAGATGGGAGAAGGCGAGGAGGTCGAGTCGCTCGAGGACCTGGACGGCGGCCTATCGAGCACGAGCGATCCGGTCCGCATGTACCTGCGCGAGATCGGCAAGGTGGATCTCCTCAAGGCGGAGGATGAGGTGCGGCTGGCCAAGGCGCTGGAGGCCGGGGATGAGGCAAAACGGCGGCTGGAGGAGGAGGAGGACTCGCTGTCGCCCGAGGAAATTGCCGAATTGCAGGCGTTGGTGCTCGCCGGGAATGGCGCGCGGCGCCACCTGGCGGAGGCCAATCTGCGCCTGGTGGTGAGCGTAGCCAAGCGCTACAACGGACGGGGGCTGTCCTTCCTTGATCTGATCCAGGAGGGCAATATCGGCCTGTTGAAGGCGGTGGAAAAGTTCGACTACACCATGGGTTACAAGTTTTCGACCTATGCCACGTGGTGGATCAGGCAGGCCATCAGCCGGGCCATCGCCGACCAGGCGCGCACCATCCGCATTCCGGTCCACATGGTCGAGACGATCAGCCACCTGATCCGCACTCAGCGTCGGCTGCAACAGGAACTGGGGCGGGACGCCACACCCCGCGACGTGGTCCTCGATCCGGAGATGAGCGGGACGGTGGGCCTTGAGGACGAAGAGCGGGATGCCATCCAGGAGGCGCTGGATGACGACGAGCGGCTTGACCCGATCCTGGAGCGCAAGCTGCGGCGGGCGGTCAGTCGCGTCGAGCAGATCATCCGTATCTCGCAGGAGCCGATGTCGCTGGAGATGCCGGTGGGCAGCGAGGAGGACAGCTACCTCGGCGACTTTATCAAGGACGAGAACATCCCCGAGCCGGACGACGCCACGTCAAAACAGCTTCTCCGCGAACAGATGGGCAGGATTCTGGACTCACTGAACCATCGAGAGCGAAAAGTGTTGGAGATGCGTTTCGGTCTCAAGGATGGCCGGGGTCACACCCTGGAAGAGGTGGGCCAGGCTTTTGGCGTCACCCGGGAGCGCATCCGCCAGATCGAAGCCAAGGCCCTGCGCAAGCTGCGGCATCCCCTGCGCAGCCGCAAGCTCCGTGACTATTTAGGTTAGTACCTTTTCAAGGTGAAAATGGCATGCCTGTCATTGCGAGCGCAGCGAAGCAATCCCCACTTGGTCAAGAGAAGCCGATTTAATATCTAACCGCGACCGATGATTTGACACTTCGGGTCGGTTTGAGTATAATGGCTTCGCGTTCCTCGGTAGCTCAATCGGCAGAGCGGCCGGCTGTTAACCGGTTGGTTGTAGGTTCAAGTCCTACCCGAGGAGCCAGGGATTGGGGCGGGGACAGGCTCTCACTGCACAGGTGGGGGCCTGTTGTTTATTATTGATGGGTCATGGGCATCGTTCACGGTTCCACGCGCCCACTTGCCAAAACCCCCAAGATGTGCTAGACTCGGTGCCACTTTCAACCGATTGGATCGGAGGGACGCTGGCCCATGACCGAAAACGAATCGCTCAAAATTCTCCTCCTCGCCGCCGAAGTGGTGCCCTTTGCCAAGACCGGTGGCCTGGCCGACGTAGCCGGTGCATTGCCCAAGGCCGTCAAGGCCCTGGGACACGACGTTCGCGTGGCGATGCCCCGCTACGGGCGCATCGATCCGGTCAAGTTCCAATTGGAAGAAGTAGTCCCCGAGTTCGACGTGCCCGTCCACCGCACCACCGAACCGGCCAGCGTCGTGCGGGGGATCATCGGCGACGGCGTGCCCGTGTACCTGGTCGAAAACGCCAAGTATTTCGATCGGGAGGGCATCTACATGTACCCTGACGACGCCGACCGCTTTATCTTTTACTGCCGGGCCGCGCTAGAAGCCCTGAGGCACCTGGATTGGCAGCCCGACGTCATTCACTGCCACGACTGGCACACGGCCATCGTGCCCAACTGGTTGAAGACCATCTACGAGGGCGATCCCTTTTTCAAGGACGTCGTGACCATCTATACCATCCACAACCTGGCCTACCAGGGCATCTTTGGCCACCGCGTCCTCGAAATCGCCGGCCTGGACGAGTGGGGCTTTATCTATCACCCCGAGATGGCCGACCTGAACGAGGTCGTGGACTTGATGGGCCGGGGCATCTACTGGGCCAACCTGGTGAGCACCGTCAGTGAGACCTACGCCCAGGAGATCTTGACCCCGGCTTACGGCGAGCGGCTCGACCCCCTGCTGCGAGACCGGCGTGACCGGCTCTTTGGCATTGTGAACGGCATCGACTACGAGATGAACAATCCGGCCACCGACCCCCACATCGCGGCCAACTATGACGCCTCCTCGCTGGATCGCCGGGTGGAGAACAAACTCGCCCTCCAGCGGGAGGCCAAGCTCCCCGAGGACGCCAACCTGCCCCTCCTCGGCATCATCTCCCGCCTGACCGACTCGAAAGGCTTTGACATCCTGGGCGACGCCATTGACCACGTGCTCGACCTGGGGGTGCAGTTCGTGCTCCTGGGCACGGGCGACCAGCACTATCACGACCTGTTCAGCCGCATGGTTCAGCAGTATCCACGCCAGGCAGCCGTTTTTTTGACCTTTAACGCGCCCTTGGCCCAGCGCATCTATGCCGGGAGCGACATGTTCCTCATGCCCAGCCGTTTCGAGCCGTGCGGCACCGGCCAGCTCATCGCCATGCACTATGGCAGCGTGCCCGTGGTGCGGGCCACCGGCGGCCTGGCCGACACCGTGCAGGACTTTGATCCACGCACGGGCCAGGGCATCGGCTTCGTTTTCGAGCCCTACGACCGCTGGGCGCTCTTTGCCGCCATCGTCCGCGCCGTCGAGACCTTCAAGCACCGTGACGTCTGGCGCCAGATCCAGCTCCGGGGCATGAGCGCCGACTTTTCGTGGGATCGCTCGGCGCAAAAGTACGTCGAACTCTACCGCCGGGCCATCGCCAGCCGCATTTCTCGTCCGGGCCTGGACAAATACCAGGTGCCTTCGTGACCGAGGCCGGTGCAGACCGCCGCATCGCCGATCTGGCCGACCTCGTCGCGGCGCTGCCGGGCGAGGATCGAGCACGCTTTGAGCGCATCTTTTGCCTTGACGTCGTTACCGGTCGTCTCGCGCCGCCGGCCGCCATGGAGGCCTGGATCGAGGGCCAGTTCGGCTCGGTGGCGGCCGTCCGCCGGCAGCGCATCGTCAAAGTGACGAACCAGGTGACCTGGGAGGGGGCGCTGTTCAACGAGCTGCGGGCCAGCCAGCCCATCGAAGCCCCGCCCGGTGCCGCCGACGTGGAAGAGGTGATCCGCGAGACGGAGGGCGGACCCTTTTGCCGTCCGCTGGAGGGCACGCCGGCCGACCCTTTTGGCCGGGTCACGGGTGAATTCTGCGTCAGCGCCTCCAACGTGGCCAAATACGACGGCTGGCACGCCGTCGTGGTTTTCGACGAGCACCATCCCCTGCGCTTCACCGCCGAGCAGGTGGCCGATTACGTGGATACAGCGCAACGCTGGGCGCAGGCAGCCCACCAGGCCGACCCGCCCGCCCGCTATCCCCTCTTTCTGTGGAACTGCCTGTGGCGCAGCGGCGCCTCGATCCTGCACGGCCACGCCCAGATGATCGTAACCCAGGGCATGCACTACGCCAAGGTCGAAGCCTGGCGCCGGGCGGCCCTGAACTACCGGGCGCAGCACGGGGCGAACTATTTCGACGACCTGGTCGCCGTGTACGATTCATTGGGCCTGGCCACGCACCACGGTGCGGCGGCTGTCTTTCCCACCCTGACCCCCTTCAAGGAGAAGGAGACGCACATCGTCGCGCCCGACCTGGGCGCGGACCTTACGGCGGCCCTGTACCTGGCCTTGCAGGCGTTCGTGGCCCGGCTCAGCGTGCGTAGCTTTAACCTGGTGGTCTATCAGCCGCCCCTGGCCCCGGTGGCAGAGGACTGGACGGGCTTTCCCCTCGTTGTCCGGCTCATCGACCGGGGCGATCCGGCCAACCGCCGCTCCGACGTCGGCTCGATGGAGATGTTTGCCCAGAGCGTCGTCACCACGGACCCGTTCCGGGTGGCCGAGGCGATGCGGGAAACGTAAAACGTATTGCGCATTGCCTATTCCGTATCTCGCCGTACATTACGCAATACGCAATACGCAACACTTTTCTGGCGGAGGCCAAAGCCCATGAAAGTCACCATCCAGCGCGTGAGTCTAAAATCCCTGGGCCGGATGGGCTGCCTGCTGGGGGCTGTAGCCGCTTTTCTGCCCAGCCTCTTCTGCGGCGTGCTCAGCCTGGGCCTGGCCCTGGTGGTGCGCCGCTGGCTGGAGGGCTGGCAAGACGTGCCCGTCCGCCTGCTGGGCCAGGAACTCGCCCGCCTCGATTTTGTGCACCTCTTGGGGCTGGAGCGGGTGCTGGACGTGTTGCAGGTGGTGGCGGCTGCCTCGCTGCCGGTGTTGATCTTTGGCGTCCTGGTCCTGGCCCTGGTGAGCGGTGCCCTTCTGGCAGGCGTCATCGCCCTGGTGGGCCTGGCCTATAATTTTCTCGCGCGGGCCACCGGTGGCATCGTCGTCGAGATGGCGCCCGCCGCCGCTTCGCGTCCTGCGCCTGCTGACGATAAAATACCTGTCGCTTGACAGCAGGGCGGGCTCCGCTGGTTGTCTCCCTTTTTTACGTTGTCTCCTGATTGACAAATGGGCCAGAACAGGGTACAATCGGGAAGGAAATTTTGGTTTTTTGGGGGACCGACAAGGGGGAAAAGATGGGACGGATCCCAAAGCTTACTCCGAGGCAGCGTGCTTTTTTGGACAAACTCCGCGATCTCTACCGCGAGCGAAGACGCCCTGTTCACTACAGCGACGTCGCCGAACGGCTGGGCGTCAGCCGCTTTTCGGCCTACGACATGATGAAGGTCCTGGAGAAAAAGGGCGTGGTTTCTTCGAGCTATGCCCTGGCGGCGGACCATTCGGGTCCCGGGCGCTCGATGATCGTCTTCTCCCCCACCTCCCAGGGGGAGCAGATCCTGTCGCCGGTCCCCGATGCGCTTGCCTTGGGCGAGGATTGGCCCGGCGTCCGCGAACGGGTCCTGGACAAGCTGCGTGAGGCCCGCGAGGCAGACTATCGCGACACGTTGAACGAATTGTTGGCCCGCCTGCCCGATGCCTCTGCCCCGCTGGATTATTGCACCGAGATGATCGGCGCCCTCTTGCTGAACATGCGGCGTGTCCGGGCGCGGGCTGGTGCCCTCAACCCCTTCCGCGCCTTGGCCGCCCTCCGGGCCGACGACGGCGGGCTGGAGGCCCTGGCCGGCCTCAGCGTCGGCGTCACCCTCACCGCCGACGACGACACCGAGCCTTCTCTCACCCAGCGGTTGTTGGACCATGCCCGTCACTACCAGGCCAGCCTGCCCAAGCTTAACGCCGAGGCTCGTTCCGCCCTGGTACAGTTTCTGGAAGAGGCCCTGGACGCCCTCGACTGACTCGATCACAGCGTGGAGATAGGAGTGCCATGATCAAGCTCGTTACCGATTCGACCGCCTACTTGCCCGATTCCCTGGTGGAAAAGCACGACATTCGCGTCGTTCCCCTGTACGTGCACTTTGGCCGCAGGGCATTTCGTGAGGGCGTGGAGCTCTCCAACGAGGAATTCTACCGCCGCCTGGCCCAGGCGCCGGAGCTGCCCACAACGTCCCAGCCCTCCGTCGGCGATTTTCACACCGTGTTTCAGGAGTTGACCGGGGCCGGCCACGAGGTTGTAACCTTGACCATCTCCCAGAAGCTGAGCGGCACGTGGAGTTCGGCCATGGCGGCCAAAGAGATGCTGCCCGAGGCCGGGATTTCGGTCATCGACTCGCGTTCCGCCGCGGTCGGCCTCTACTTGATGGTCGAGGCGGCCATCCAGGCCATCGAGTCGGGGGCCAGCCGCCAGGACGTTGAGGCCCTGATTGAGGAAATCAAGGAAAAGATCTACGTCCTCTTTGTGGTGGATACGCTCGAGTACCTGGCCAAGGGCGGCCGCATCGGCAACGCCAAGGCCTTTCTCGGCACCTTGCTCAAGGTCAAGCCGATCTTGATCCTCCAGGATGGGGCCATCGAGCCGTGTGAGCAGGTGCGATCCAAACGCAAGGCCCTGGCCCGGATGCTGGACCTGATCGAGGAAAAGCTGGACGGCAGAGCGCCGCTGGCAAAGGCCACGCTGACCCACGCCCTGGTGCCGGACGAGGCCCGGGCTTTTGGCCAGGAACTCATGGACAGGCTCGGCTGCGGCGAGCTGTACATCTCTGACCTCGGTCCCGTCATCGGTACCCACACGGGGCCGGGCGTCATCGGAGTGGCCGCCTACGCTTGATTGCCTCAGATTCGGCAAACAGAAGGCCCCTGGCCCAGGCCAGGGGTCTCTTTGTATCGGTGGCGGTTCGACCGGCAGAGCCCCCTCATGATTCGGCGATGCGCGCCAGGCCCTCGCGGTCGAGGATGGTGATGCGCTTGCGGCCGATGTCGATCAGCCCTTCGGACTTGAAAGTGTTGAGGGTCTGGGTCGTAGTCTCGCGGTAGGTGCCCACCTGCTCGCCCAAGTCCTGGTGGGTCAAGCCGGTGATGACGTTGCTGTCCTCCCGCTCTGACAACTGCAAGAGCAGAGAGGCCAGCCGGGCGGGAATGCCCTTGAACGCGATCTCTTCCTGGCGTGATTCGGCTTCCTTGAGCCGCTCGCCCAGCACCTCAAAGATGCGCAGGGCGACCCGGGGCTTGGTCATCAGCAGGCGTTCCACGTCGTCGCGGCTCATCACACAGATGACCGAATCCTCGGTTGCTTCGGCAAAGGTGTTGTGCATCCCCTGGCCGATGAGGGCCATCTCGCCAAAAATGGCTCCGGGTTCCAGGGTGGCGATGACCAGCTTCTTGCCGTCGGGCGAGATGCGATAGAGTTGAACCTCGCCCTGCTTGAGCAGAAAGAGGACCTCGCTGGTATCCTCGGGCATATAGAGGATCTTGCCCCGGCGGGACGACGTAACCGTCGTCGCCCGGTCGATTTCCTCGATCTCGTGTTCGCTCAGATCCCGAAAGATATCTACCATGCGTAGATAACCGACTTTGTCAAACTTTTCGGTCACGCTTTCCTCCTCGTGCCACGCAACGTGCACTGCCGCTCTTGCCAGTTCGGATTATACCCCATCTGTGATATAATACAAAGAATTCTAGGGCATGGAGCAGAGAAAATATGATGAATCCGATACCACCCGTCATCGTCGAGATAGGTCCTTTTCAGGTGCGCTGGTACGGCGTGCTAATCATGACCGGGGTTGCCCTGGGGGCCTATCTTGCCACCCGGCTGGCCCGCAAGCGAGGGCACGATCCGGACCACGTGTGGGGGGGGCTGATAGTGGCCGTGATCATGGCCATCCTCGGCGCCCGGCTCTACCACGTCTTTTCGACCCCGGCAGGCTGCCCGCCCGACGCCACCTTTCCCTGCGGCTGGCCCTACTACAAGGACCACTTTCTGGAGGCATTCGCCGTCTGGAAGACGGGGGGCTTTCAGGGGTTGGGCATCTATGGCGCCATCGTGGGCGGCATCCTGGGCGTGGCGGTCTATGCCTGGTGGAACAAGCTGAATCCCCTCGTCTGGCTCGACCTCGGCGCTCCCGGCTTGGCCTTTGGCCAGTTCGTGGGGCGGTGGGGCAACTTTATCAACCAGGAACTCTACGGGCCGCCGACCGGATCGAGCTGGTACGGCATCAAGATAAACCCCGGTCTGCCGCACCAGCCTCTGCCCCGCGGCACCGACTATGATACGCTCTTTCACCCCACTTTCCTCTACGAGTCGCTATGGAGCCTGGCCGTCTTTGTGCTTCTGTACACCGTCCACGCCCGTATGCCCGACAAGTTGCGCAATGGCGACGTGATGCTCGGCTACCTCGTCCTTTACCCGCTGGGCCGTTTCTTCGTCGAGATGTTCCGCCCCGACGCCTGGACGGTCGGCGAGCTGGCGGCGGCGCAGTGGATCGCCATCTTTTTCGTCGCCGCCGGGTTGGTTGCCCTCTTTTTGCGGCACCGCTTTTGGGATCGGGAAACCGAGGAGGCGGCGGTAAATTCCGAATAGGCCGGTGCCCGGACAAAACACAGCGGCCCCTCGTCTCCCCCTGGGACGAAGGGCCGCTGCGGCATGGAGGCTCAGGCGTGAACCAGAGCGCCCCGGATAGATGGCGCTAGATCTGGGACTCGTAGCGGTCGATGAGGTCGGTGGTCCAGCGGTAGCGGAAGGGCCGGCCGTTGTAGGCCTCGGCGGCGGCGTAGCAGCCATAGACCACCTGGGTGATGGGCAGCACCAGGATCGCTATCGGCCATAGCACCGTGAGCAGGATCATCACCGGCACCAGGAGCAGGCCGACGAGGATGACGAGCAGCACCGCGGTGACTGCCCAACCGACCACGACGAGCATGGCGCCACCCAGGGTCAGGACCAAGAGGGCGACGATGCCGGCCAACTGAAAGATGGTCGCTTGCCGGGCCTGGTCGGCGACGTAGGCCGATTTGTCGCGATAGACGGCCCAGATGATGGCCGGGATGGCCAGGCCAAAGATGGCAGCCAGACCGCCGGTGCTTAGGCCGAGCAACAACGTGACCAAAATGCTGGCGTGGGCCACGGCGGCCCAGTTCATCTCTTCGCGCGTCAGCCCCAGGCGGGGGCGCGGCGTCAATGCTTTTACTTCCGCTTCTTTGTGCAAGGGCTTTTCCACTTTGTCTTCAAAGTCTGACATCTCAACACCTCCTCTAATCTCGCCGCCTCTGCCCACTTGAGGGCAGAGCATCGGGGTTTGTTATCATTGGCCCCCTATACGCCATTCTGGGGATAGGGTTGCACGCCGCCGTGCGCCGCATCCGGCCCGAGATGGCCTCGCTGACCACCGGCTCGATGAGCTTTCCCTACCGGGTGTACGCCAACTCGTTTGCCGGCATCGAGTACCTGGCCGCTGCCATGCGCGAGGCGGGCACCAAGCCCGAAATGGAGATTTTTGAGGTGGGCATGATCGCCAATGCGCTGGCCCTGGCCGACGAGGGGCTGGCCGAACCGCCGCTCCACTTTGATTTTGTGCTGGGCAGTCGCGGCTCGCTCCCGGCCACGCCCAAGAACCTGCTTTTTCTGAGCGAGTCGATCCCGCCCGGCGCGACCTGGACCGTGGCGGCCGTGGGCCGCTGGCAGTTGCCCCTGGCCGTGCTGGCCATCGTCATGGGCGGCCACGTCCGCGTCGGCCTGGAGGACAATCTTTACTACCGCAAAGGCGAGCTGGCGACCAACGAGCAGCTCGTCGCCCGCGTGGCCCGCCTTGCCGCCGAGGTAGGCCGGCCCGTCGCCACGCCCGACGAGGCGCGGAAGATTTTGGGCCTTGGGCGACGGGCTGATTTTCAGGGCGTCAACTGGCTGAAATTGTGTACTCGATGCGGGGCGGGAATACGCTCGCCTGCTTGAGGCCCAACGCGGCAAAGGTCAGGGGGATGGGCGTCAACTCGATGGCTTCCACGACGGCTGTGCCACCGGTGGCCGGCATCGGCTCGGGTTCGACCTCGGGGATGGGTTCCGGTTCAGCCTCGGGCAGCAGTTCGGCGACGGTCTGGGCTTTGGCCCGGGCGGCGACCAGGTAGGCATTCAGCGCCGGGGCCAGGTCGTAGTGGACTGTGTCGCCGTCGCGGCTGGCGGGCGAGACGGTCTGTGTGCCGGCCGTCAAACGGCAACTGCTCTCGGCTGGCGGGGATGGGCTTCCGCCGGCGACTTGGGCCGGGGCGGGCCGGGGCGAGAGCAATTGGTAGAGGAGTTGGTGGCCGCTCAGGTCGCCGATCCGGGTCCAGGGGCGCTTGGCGTCGGCGCGCCGCCACAGCTTGGCCGTCCCGGCGCCGGTCTTGGCCAGCCAGAGGGCCTGGCCCTGGCTCGCCGTCAGCATCAGCCAGTAGGCCCCTGTGTTGAGCGTGATCGGCTCGGGCAGGGCCAGCGTGGCCCACACCGCCCGGCCGGGCTGGCCCAGCACCAGCGTGCCCGCCGCCAGGTCGCCCCCCGACGGCTGGTCGTTCCACGATGCCTGGAGGGCGACGGTCAGCTCGGTGCCCTCGACCAGGGGCAGGAGGCCGAGCACCAGGCGGCTGGCCGTCAGCGCCTGACCCGGTTCAATCGTCTGGGCGATCCAGCGGCCGGCCGCCACGTGCAGGCCCGTCTTTTCGGTAGGCGACGGATTGGCGAGGGCCGACGGCCCGTTCTCCCCACCGTCCGCGGCCTGGAGCGGGGCCTGGGCCTGGCTCTCGACGGCCCGGAGGGTGGCCGCCTGGACCGTCGCGCCGGCCGGCAGGGCAATCTCCAGCGACCGGCTGTCCAACCGGTCGCCGGGGAAGCGCAGCACCCATTTCTCGGCGTCGCGCTGGGGCAGGCTGTCCGTCCAGGTGTTCGTCACCAGCCGGTACTCCACGCGCAACGTGTCAAGGGTCACCCGGCAGGGCGCCCGCGATTCCAGGACCAGGGTCACGTCGATCTCGGCCGGTTTGGGCGCCCCCGCCTCGGCCAGGGCGGCCAGGTGCCGGTTGAGAAAGCGGCCGAGGGTGCCCGCCAGATCGGCGCCCTCGATCTCGTCAGTCCCCTGCCAGAAATAGACCACCTCGGCCAGGTCGCCGCCCACGGCCACACCCAGGCGCGGGCTGGCGGGCTCGCTGCGCACCTGCACCCGCAGCACCTGCGAGGTGCCGAGGCTCTTGCCGCCCTGGCGCATGAGGGCAAAGCGGACGTCGGAGAAGTCGTCGCCGAGGTCCGTGTCGTCGTCCACCGTCAGCGTCGGCGCCTCGGCCAGGGTTTTGACGTCCACGCGGTACAGCTCGATCTTGCGCGGATCGTCGCCAAAGGCCGTGTTCTGCACGTTGATGCGCCGCACGCGCCGGGGCGAGGGCAGCGTCACGGCGACGGCGCTGCCCAGGCCGCTCAGGGTGCCGGCCGGCAGGTCGTACTCGTGGCCCGCAAATCGGCCGCTGAGGGGGGCCTCCACGATCTTGATCCCGTCGGCCAGCCCGTTCGCGTCAAAGCTAAAGTTCAAGGTGTGGCGGTACAGCTCGGGGTCCTCGCCGGGCACCTTTTTGCTGGCATCGAGGATATAGGTTTGATTGCTCAGGTTGATGGCGTGCATCGTGCTGGCGGCCCCTACGGCTCGACGATGGGCGGGACGATGGGCGGCGCGATGGGCGGTAAAAAGAGGCCGCCGCCCCAGTACTCGCCGATGATGATCGGCTCGACGCCACTGGGCGGATTCAGGATCTGGAGGGGGATGACTGGGTCCAGGCTCATCTCGTCGAACAGGGCGGTCACGTTCGTGCCCAGGGCGCTGAGTTGGGTGCGAACCGACTCCATCTGCTGGCCCATCTCGGCGCCGACCTCCTGCTCGACGGTGGCCTGGGTCTGGCTGAGGCTCTCCAGAATGGTGATGCCGCTGGCCTTGACCGTGTTCGAGGCCCGTTTCAGGGCGGGCGCCAGGTTGCGACGCAGATTGAGGGGCAGGTCGGCCAGCCCTTCGTCCAAGACCTGGTGCAGCGTGTCGGCCGCCAGCTTGCGGCCCACGTATTGGCCGATGGCGCCGTACCGCGAGCCGACCCAGCCGTTGACCTGGTCGTAGATGCCGTTCAGGACGTGGGTCGCGGCGCCGCCGCGCTGAATGACCTGGGTCAGGGCCGTACCCAGCCCATTGGCCTGAGTGGCGCGCTGCATGTACGTTTGGAGGAAGGGCCCCAGCCAGTCCCTAAAGCGCACGTTCAGCACCGCCGAGCCCTCGACCGGGGTGCTGGCGCCGTCACCGGAATCCGCGTCCTGGACGTAGACGACCGCCAGCGACTCGAAAAAGCGCCAGACCTGCATATAGTCGTGACGGTTGAGCGTGTCGAGCAGCTTGGGCCGAAAGTCGTGGAGGTAGATGTCCGTCGCCCGCCGGAACTGGACGTTGGTCGCCCAGTCGTAGTGGCGGCTCAATTCGACCAGGCCCGTTTCGGCGGCGCGGGGCGTCCCGGCCTCGGGGTCGAGCAGGCACAGCATCGCTTCCAGCGCCGCCTGCTGCACCTGGGTCAGCGTCTCGGACGTGGGCGGCAGGAGCGTCACGCGGACCGTGCCGTCGGTGCCGGTCCGGGCGGTTACGCTGCTGCCCAACTCGACGTGATCCCCGCCCGGGGCCCGCAGCCGCCCCCAGGTGGTGGCAAACTGGACCGGCCGGTTGATCTGGGGCCGTCTGTCCGCCGTGCCCGTCACGCGGGCGACGAGCGTCACCGGCTGGCCCAGGTAGGCGTGGGGTGCCAGCGAGCGGAGCGTCACCCGGTAGCGGGGGCCGCCCCCGGCCTCCAGCGCCCGCACCGCTGCCCGCAGCGCTGCCACCTCGGCCAGGAGCTCCTCGTAGAGCGCCGTCGCCGGCCGCTCGGGCGTCCCGGTCAGCGCCAGCACCAGTTCGGTGAATCGCTCCGGCCCCACGTACTTGACGTCGGCCACCTGCTGGAGCGACGTGAACGCGCCGCCCAGCTCGGTCCGCGCGTCCAGGATGCGCCGGGCCACCCCCGGGCCGATGTCGTACTCGTCGGCGATCTCGATCCCCTCGGC
>CAYLZO010000071.1:0-20973 GCA_964387775.1 uncultured Anaerolineaceae bacterium | reverse complement strand
GAGGGCGTTAACCCCTTCCCCGGCACCATCCTTTACCTGCCCCACACCCACGCCACGGCGACTACCAGACCCCCTTTGCTAGCACCGGCGGCCTGGAGCTGCACATCGACGACGCCGGCGCCACGCACAACTACGTCGGCGCCGCCTGGACGCTGACCGGCACCGTCGGCCCGCTGGTCGTCGACGGCGCTTGGACCCGCGTGCTGACCGGCACCTACGACGGCCAGGCCCTGTCCGGCCTCTACCTGGGCGGCCTCAACTGGACCCATCCCGCCCCGGCCGACCTCGACGCCGACGGCGACGCCGACCTGCTCGTCGGCGCCGAGCCGGGCCGCCTGGTCTTTTACCGCAACCGGGGGACGCCGGCCACCCCCGACTGGCAGTTCGAGACCGATGCCTTTGCCGGCGTGAGCGCCCCCGGCTGGGCCTATCCCGCCCTGGCCGACGTCACCGCCGATGGCGCGCCCGATCTCTTTGCCGGCACCGGCGAGGGCCAGGTGCTCATCTACTACAACCAGGGCACGCCCCAGGACCCCGCCTGGCCCGCCGCGCCCGACGCGACCCTGAGCGCCGGTGGCAACGCCGCCCCCGCCCTCGACGACCTCGACGGCGACGGCGACCTGGACCTGGTCGTCGGCCACGTCGGCGGCACGCTCTACCTCTTTCGCAACACCGGCACGGCCGCCGCCCCGACGTGGACCTTCCAGACCGACAGCTACGGCGGCATCGGCGAGCCGGGCGAGGGCCTGCAACCCGCCTTCGCCGACCTCGACGGCGACGCCGATCTGGATCTACTCGTCGGCCTCTGCGGCTTTGTGGTCTGGTACGAGCGCGGTGGTCCGGTCACAAATCCCACCTGGACCCGCCACGCCGCCGACCCCATTGGCCTGGGCGGCGCCAGTTGCGGCGTCAGCCCCGGCGCCGGCGACTGGAACGGCGACGGCTTCCCCGACCTCGTCACCGGCGAGCACTGGGGCGGCCTGCGCTTTTTCGAGAACCAGGGGCCGCCGAGCTGGGTTGAGCAGAGTTTCGAGTTCCCGTTTGAGCTGGCTGGCGACACGGCCCCCGCCCTGGCCGACTGGGACGCCGACGGTTCGACTGCGCTCACCACAGGCGGCGACCCCGATCTCCTTATCGGCCAGGTCCACGGCCAGGTGCACGCCTACACCAACGTCGGCACGGCCGCCGCGCCCGACTGGCGGCCCGACGGTGAGCTGCTAACCCTGCCCTGGACCGACCACCCCCACGCCTTCCCCGCCCTGGCCGACGTCGACGGCGATGGCGACCCCGATCTCGTGATCGGCGAGGGCGGCTGGGGAGGACCCGGCGCCGGCGGCAACCTCCGTTTCTACGAAAACGTCGGCACGCCGCAGACTCCCAACTGGTCACTGACCACCGACCACTGGCTGAACCTCGACGTCGGCGGCTGGAGCACGCCCACTTTTGCCGACATCGATGCCGACGGCGACCTGGACCTGTTCGTCGGCGACGAGGCGGGCACGCTGACCTTCGTCGAGAACACCAGTTCGGTGGCGCTCACTGCAAGTGGCACGCCGGCGACCCCCGCCTGGGCGGCGCCGGTGCAGCCCTACGCCGGCCTGCACCTGGGCGCCTACACGGCCCCCGCCTTTTTCGACGTGGACGCCGACGGCGACCTGGATCTCCTCGTCGGCCAGGGGGATGGCTCCTTGGCCTACGTGCGCAACGTGGGCACCGCCGCCAGCCCCGCCTGGGAGCTGGTGACAACCCGCTATCCGGGTATCGACACCGACGGCCAGGCCACGCCCGCCGCCGGCGAGGATTACCTGCTGCTGGGCGCTGCCGCCGGCGGCCTCTACCGCTACCGCTACGACGGACCGGGCACCCCGCCCGAGCCCGGCGGCGCCTACGCCCCCGGCGACTCGGTCCAGGTTGAGGGCGTGCTGCGCCTCTACAGCCCGGCCATCGACGCCGGCACCGACCTGGAGGCCATCGACGTCCACGGCTGGCCGGGCCTGGTGATGCTCTTCGACGGCGAGGGCCGCGCCGTACCGCCCGAGAGTCACTTTATGTCGGCCCGACTCACGCCGACCGGCTTTCCCATCCAGGGCGGCCCGGCGGCGCGGGCCGAGGTCGAGGGCCACGTCGCCCCGGAGAACCTGCGCTACGCGGGCGGCCACGCCGTCGAGGGCGACGTCGCCGTCAGCCTGCAACTGCCCGATGACCTGCCGCCCGGCATCTACCGCCCGACGATCACCTTCGATTTCGGCGGCGTGCCGACCAGCACCCAGTGGCTGGCGGCCAACGTCACCTATCACGCCGTCGGCCCGAACGAGGCCGCCTTGCCACCCCTGGCCGTAGGGCAAGTTTCAAACTTGCCCAACTCGTCACCCCTGGCCGTAGGGCAAGTTTCAAACTTGCCCAACTTGCCCTGGCAGCTACTCATGGACGACTGTGTGCAGGGCACGCGGGGCGCGGGCGCGCGCGAGGACGAGGGGGCTTTTGAGATCGCCTCGCAGATTGTGTCCCAGGGGGCGCCTTTCTACGTACCACCAACCGACGCCCGCAGCGGCCAGCCCATTGAGTACCGGCTGGAGCCATTCTTACCCACGATCTCCTTCACCGACCGGCGCATGCCCGCCCCGCCGCTGCTGCCCTTCGACCTGCCCGGCGGCGAGCTGGCCGTGATGGTTCAGAAGCCGGACAGCACGGTATTGGACCTGGGCAGCGAGCCCCTGGCCCAGTCCTTCAACCGCACCAAGACGACGCGCCTGGGCGGCGACCTGAACGGCGGCACGGTGCAGATGGAGGACGTCTACTCGCTGGCCGCCGCCTCCGACCGCTTTCGGCTCATCTTTGACCAGTACGGCCACCACGTCGTGACCATGACCGGCGTCCTCAGCGACGTGTGGGGCAACGCCTACGCCGGCGGCGGCACCTACGACCTGTGGGTCGCCGAGCCGCTGGACATCGACCCCGGCGTGCTGCCCGGCACCCCGCTGGCCGTGGGCGATGCCTTTAACCCGTCGCTGCAACTCTACCCCCGCGTCCCGGCGGCCATCACCCTGACCCTGACCCTTTACCCCGACTCGGATCCCGCCCAGGCCGAAACCCACACCCTCACCGTCACCGCCAACCGTTTCGGCACCTTCACGCCAGCCAATACCCAATATCCAATATCCCTCTCCTCCCCCGGCGAATACCGCCTCGACCTCACCGCCCGCTACACCGCCCCCGATGGCACCCTCCACATGGGCGCGCTGACCTGGGGCGGCGTGGTTATGACGCCCGACGCCGAAGCCGATCTCGTCGCCCACGGGCGGCGCGGCCTCGACAGCCTGGAGTATATCCCCAACCACTGGTTCGTCGCCGGCCGTGATCTGACCATCCCCGAGGGCGCCATCTCGCACACCTGGAACCCCTACTACAACGGCGACGTGCTCTGGACGCGCATGAGCGACGGCCCCTACGGCGGCGACTCGCTGCTCATCGGCGCCAGCGTACAGGACCCCGTCGGCAGCGTCGAGGCGGCCATCGAGACCCGTTTTGCGCGGATGCATCCTGCGCTGGCGCCGCCCGGCACCTTCGAGGAGCGCGTGGCCGTGGGTGAGCTGCCGCTGTTTAGCAGCACCCGCTCGGGCCGCTCGCCGCTGCTCGACCCCGGCGGCGTGGACCAGATCGCCTACAGCTACCGCTCGTCACAGCGGCCCGGCGTCCGCGTCCGCGAGGTCGTCTCGGAGGATGGGGAGAACGGCGGCTACTGGCGGCTCGACACCCTCTACGATGACCAGTTGGGCGTCGGCGTGCTGGGCGACCAGGTCAACGATTTCAAGTTCCAGTACGTCGGCGCCGTCTATCGCGATTTAGACACGGGCCGCAACGAGTACCTGGGCGCGGGCAACGCCTGGATTTTCATCCCCGAGGATGATCCAACCGGCAGCCGCGTGATGCCGCCCTTCGCCGGCTACGGCCCCTGGACCGCCGAGGGCGGCCCGCTGCTGACCCTCCGGGGCGAGGATGTGCACATCTTTATCCAACCCACCGGCGTGCGGCCCGGCGCCGTGCTGGAGGTGGGCGACACGTTCGCGTTCGCCGGGCACCTGCTGCCCACGCTCGACAGCCGGGTGGCCGTGACCGTCACCTCGCCCGGCGGCGCCCAGCACCTCGTGGACGGCCAGGCCAACTCGGTCGGCTACTTTTACGACCCGGACGACGATTTCGTCGTGACCGAGCCGGGCCTGTGGGCCGTGGACGTCCGCGTCTGGCACGAGGGGCGCATCGGCACCGGCGAACAGGTCCTGTGCGCCACCGACCCCGCCCACTACGACTGCCCCTCGGGCGACGTGCTCGGCTCGGACGGCGGCCGTTACTGGTTCTACGTCGTGCCCCGGGGCAGCGAGCGGCTGGACGTCTCGGCGCCGTCGCCCGGCTTTTTGGCGTTCGATCAAGAGGTCACGCCCATCGTCGTCAGCGTCGCGCTGCCCGCCGGGCTGGGCGGCGCGACGGTGGACTATACCCTTTCGATGCCCGGCTTCATCCTGGCCCACGGCCAGGCGACGCTCCAGGGTGACACCTACGAGGTCGTCTTTGACCCCGTCGCACTGAGCGCCGACTTTCCCAACCTGGATCTCGTCGGCCGCGACGCGCCGGACCGTCCCGGCCTGGCCGACACGTTCTCCATTGGCCTGTTGCTGCGCGGCCAGTCGGCGGAGGGCGCGGTCTATCGGGCCAATACGCTGACGATCCAGGGCGAGCAGGTCTTTGTCGGCGACGCCCCGGCCCCGGCGCCCGGCGGCGTCTACCTGCCCCTTGTCTTGAGGGATCCGTAGTTGTGCGCTTCGTAGGATCACGGCGCTAAAGCGCGCCTGTCGACTACGAACGTTGTGTGCTCTTGCACGTGTGGAGGGGACTATGAGCAGACGTATCATTTTGACCGGCATTTTGGGTTTGGGCTTGGTGGTGATAGGCTGGAGCTTGTTGCTGGCCGGCAATTCGGCGGACGCCGACAACCGGGCCACGGTCAGCGGCGCCGTCGTCGACGCCGGGGGGCCGCTGGCCGGGGCGACGGTCCGCTGGCGGGCCACCGAGCACGTCACCACCACCGGCGCCGACGGAGCCTTCAGCCTCGGCGGGCTGCCGGAGGGTCAAGAGATCGAGATCACGGCCTGGGTCGACGGCTACTACATCGCCGGCACCCACGTCACGCCCACCGTCGCCGGCCTGACGCTGACGCTGCGGCCCTACCACCAACAGGACCACCCCGGCTACACCTGGACGTCGCCCCTGACCGGCACCTCGGCCAAGGCGTGCGAGAACTGCCACCCCATGATCGTCGCCCAGTGGATCACCAACGCCCACGGCAGCGCCGTCTCCAACCCGCGTTTCTACAGCCTCTACAACGGCACCGACCTGACGGGCACCGTGGCCGTCGGTCCCGGCTACGTGCTCGACTTTCCGGGCACGGCCGGCAACTGCGCCAACTGCCACGCGCCCGGCGCCGGCATCGACGGCTACCTGACCACCGACATGAACGCCGTCCGCGACGAAATCACGGCCGGCGTCCACTGCGACTACTGCCACAAGATCGGCGGCGTCTACCTGGACCCGGCCACGGAGTCGGTCTATGCCAACGTGCCCGGCGCCCAGAGCACGCGCCTGCTCCGCCCCCCGCCCGGCGACGACATCTTTGTCGGGCCCTACGACGACATCCCCGACCCCGACACGCGCCTGCCCGCCATCTCCGAGAGCCGTTTCTGCGCGCCCTGCCACCAGTTCAGCTTCTGGGGCACGCCGATCTACGAGTCGTACGAGGAGTGGCTGGCCAGTCCCTACGCGGACGAGGGCGTGACCTGCCAGGACTGCCACATGCCGCCCACGGGCGACGCCTACTTTGCCCTGCCCGGCAAGGGCGGGCTGCCCCATCCACCCGAGTCGATCCCGTCGCACCTCCAACTGGGCGCGCGAAGCGTCGAACTGCTGCAGAACACGGTCAGCATGACGGTTTCGGCAGAACCGGACGGCAACGTGGTGCGCGTGACCGTGACCATCACCAACACCCAGGCCGGCCACCACGTGCCCACCGACCACCCGGGCCGGCACCTGATCCTGACCGTGGCGGCGACGGGCGGCCAAGGACAGGACTTGACCTTGCAAAAAGGGCCGACGGTGCCCGAGTGGGGCGGCGACCAGGCCGGGCGGCCGGGCACCGCCTTTGCCAAGCTGCTGCGCGACGTCGAGAGCGGCGCGTGGCCGGTCGTCAGC
Organism: uncultured Anaerolineaceae bacterium; assembly: GCA_964387775.1. GTDB lineage: Bacteria > Chloroflexota > Anaerolineae > JAAYZQ01 > JAAYZQ01 > CAYLZO01. The sequence goes on along the minus strand of CAYLZO010000071.1, from coordinate 14,733 downwards.
TACTGGAAGCAGGCCCTCGTCGTCGCCGACAATCGCATCCCGGCGATGGAGAGCGATACGTCGGCGTATATTTTCGAGGTGCCGGCGGGGGGCGGGCCGGTAACGGTCAGGGCCGAGTTGCGCTTCCGCCGCACCTTCCAGGCCCTCATGGAGGCCAAGGGCTGGCACGAGCCGGACATCGTGATGGAGCGGGTCGAGGTGCCGCTGCCGCTCCAGTGAACTCTTGGTTCCTACCCTTTGTTCTTGAGGGCCTCGTTCAGTTCCTTGCGGCCAAAGACCGGGGGCTTGGACGGCGTGGCTTCCTCGGCTTCGGTCTCGCCGCCGGCCCCGCCGCCGACGCGGATGGCCGGGGGCGAGATCAGCCGCTGGACCTCGGGGCTGTCGCAGGCCGGACAGATTACGCCGTTCATCCCGCCATCGAACGCGCGAGACAGCTTTTCAAACTCCTCCCCACAGGCTTGACACCGGTATTCGTAGATAGGCATTCCTCTTCCTTCTCATTCGACCTTTTCGTCTTCTTCACAGACGCGCTGGATGGATTCCGATTCGAGCTCCTCGGCGCTGCGGTTCAGCTTGACGAACACGCCCCAGGCCACCATCAAGGCCGCGGCCACCAATCTGATGGCTGCGGCGTTGGGCAACTGCTCCGGCTCCGTGTGGATGAACTGGAACACGCCTACCAGCGACTCGATGGAGAGGGCTACGACCAGCACGATCATGAACCGCGACAGGAAGCGCCGCACGCGGGTGGGGATGCTCATCACCACGTCTCGCTGGACTTTCTCCTCGATGATCGTCTGGCCCAGCCCGCGCAGCGTCCCCCGGGCCAGCCGCTTGCGGGGGTAGGCGATGGCGTAGCCGTCGCGGCTCACGTGCCTTCTCCGCCCGACAGGCCGAGGTCGGCCCGTGCCGCCGGCGTGTCGGCGTAGACGCGCCACTCGGCCATCCGGTCGCCGCGCACGCGCGCGGTCCAGATGGCCGGCCCCTGCAACTCGTCGGCCGGCGGCAGGCTGCCATCCTCGCGGCGGAGGGCCTCCTGGCCATAGTCGGACAGCGTCCCCGTCGAGCGGCCCGGCAGGACGACGAGGTCGCCGCGCCGCTCCACCTGCCCGATCTCGATGGCATAGTCGGGGAAGAGTCGGTAGTAACCCACCCAGCCCTGGCGCATCGTCTCGCGACCTTGCCACGCCTGGCCGTCCATGTCGGTAAAGACGTGATCCTCGGTCATCAGTGCCGCCAGCCGGTCGGGATCGCGGCTGTTGATGGCCGCGACAAAGGCCAGGGCCACGTCCGTTGGATTCTGTTCTTTGTTATTGCTCACCGCCGTCTACGTTCACTCAATAGGGTGGCTCGGCCGGGCCGTCGTAGCCGCACATGCCCAGCCGGGGCGAGTTGACCGCCGGCAGCGGTCCCCCATAGTCGTCGTGGGGATGGTCCTCGGCGTGCTCGTCGCACAGCCAGCCCGGCTCGTCGTACTCGTACATACACTCCATGCACAGCCAGGCCGCCGGCTGGCCGCATTCGGTGCATGCCACCTCGGGCGGGTGGTTGCGAGCCATCAAAAAGATGGGGTGCTCGGTCAGCGGCTTGCCCCGGCGCACGTCGTGGGCCGTGATCATCGTGTGCGACGAGGTGCCAAAGTCGTAGATGTGTTCCAGTTCGAGGCCCGGCTTGAACACGTCTTCGATCCGGCGGCCCATGTTGATCTCTCTGCCGCCCCAGCCGCCGATGGAGAATTGGCTGAGGTGGCCGCAACACTCCAGCCAGATGGCGCGCAGGTAGCGGTCCAGGTCTTTCAACGTGGCCCGGCCGCGCATCTCCAGGTGCAGCCAAAAGTCGCTGCTCCAGGCGTCCTCTACCTTGAGGTGGTAGAGCTGTTGGGTCTGGCCGCCGCCCGCGTCGGCGGCTTCAATGGCCGCCTGGCACTCGGGACAGCTTTTCAGGTGGCGGGTCAGCCCGCCCTTGCTCATCTCGCGCCCGCAAAAGGCGCAGGTGCCGCGTGATTGTTTTCTGCGTGACATTTTTTCCTCCTTGGTTTCCCAATATCTTTAGGGCTTTGGAAACCCTAAAGGTCTAGCGCTGCTCGTACCGCTGGTTCACCTGGGCGCAGCCCTGGTGCTGGGGCGGGTCGTACCAGCAGCGCTGGGTCGGATCGCCGCCGGTGGCCCGGTCGCAGCCCCAGCACATCCAATACTGCCAGCGCCACCACTTGCCGCGATGGCCGGCGCGGATCGCGTCGCAGAGTTGCTGCGCCACGTCGTGCGGGATCGCCTGAGCCGCTGTCGCTGCCATCGTTGCACCTCCCTTGAATCTGGACAAAACGAACCGGTTGGCCGCTACGCCGTCCAGTATAGCAGCCAACCGGCGATTCTGTCAAGACGCGACGCCGCGCATTTTGCGGTTCTCTTACCGGTCATTGCGAGGCCGGTCGTTTGGCCGAAGCAATCCCCGGCTCTGTCCCAGCCAGAGATTGCGCGAACGTTCCGTTCGATGTCGCCAGCGCTCGCTCGCAATCCGTAGGACTATCCGTATGTGACAGGTGACTGTTTCTTTCATAACAAGCGGCGGCCGCCCGCCGTGTGCCACTCGCAATGACAAGAGCGGAATTGGCTACTCCTTGCGGATCGTCGGCAAAAAGAGCCGGTAGACGACGTGGAGGGTGATCGTCGCTTCGGCCATCTCGCCGTCATCATCCGTCGCCGTGAGGGTGATCTCGTGTCTGCCGAAGGAGAGAGTGTCGGTCAGCACCTCGCGGCCGGTGCCCAGGTCTCCGTCCAGGTCCGAGGACCAGGCGAGCTGGGCGGGCGGCAGGGGGCCGTCCTCCACGTCGCCCGCCTGGTCCTTGACGTCGCTCTCGGCGTAGGCGCGCACCACCGTGTGGCGGCCCTCGACCAGCGGCATGTCGTTGGCCAGGTTCTGGATGCCCTGCGTCACCTCCAGGTCGGCGAAGGTCAGGTCCACCAGCTCCGGCTCGAAATCAAAGTGGATGCTCTGCACCGTCACCTCCGACGCCGAGGTCGAGTCGACGCTGCCCGAGGCGGTGTGGGCCTGGACGTAGGTTTCGAGCAAGGTCTTGTCGCCCAGCAGATCGGGCGTCGTCAGGTAGGCGCGGGTCACGGTGTCGCCCCGCGAGCCGGTCTCGCCCGTCTCAAAGCCCAGGCGGTCGAACCAGCCCGGCGCGGCGTGCAGCGGGCGGACGGCCAGGTTGGCGTTGCTGCTGCCCGCCCCGGTCGCCCAGTCGGCCGCCAGCGTGTAGGTAAACTGGACCGTAACCACCACCGGCTCGTTCTTGATGTCGTCCCAGTTGTGGGGGCCGGGCAGAATGTCGTACTCGACGCCCACGCGGGCGATGGCGACGCCGGCCTCATCCAGGCCGGCCGTCAGCGCGGCACGGGCCATGTTGCCCGTCGCCGTCGCCTCGCGCTGGGCGGGCCAGGGCAGGCCGGGATGGTCGGCGGGGTCGTCCTCGAACAGCGACTCGTGAAAGTTCATGGTCGTCAGGGTGACGTCCTGGCCGTAGGTGATGGGGATGGGCGCGGCCGGCGCCTGGGCGCCGAACGCGGCCAGGCCGCTCAGCGGCAGGACGAGAAGGGCCAGCAGGGTCAGGGGCAGAATTCTAACAAATGTAGTTTGAATCACGCGACTTGCTCCTTTCGGGATAGCCCCCTGGCTCACCGCAAAGGCGCCAAGAACGCAAAGAAATGCTATAAAACTTGGCGTCCTTGGCGCCTTTGCGGTGAAAAATCAGGATGGTGGTCGTTATCAGTATTGCGGCACGTCGGGGTCCACGGTGCGCGCCCAGGCGTTGATGCCGCCGCGCAGGTTCTTGAGCCGGCGGAAGCCGGCGTCGCGCAGCAGGTTCAGCGCCCGCGCCGAGCGCTCGCCCGAGCGGCAGTAGAGCACGATCTCGTCGGCGCTGTCCAGCTCGTGCAGCCGGGCCGGCAGGTCGCCCTGGGGGATGAGGTGCGCGCCCGCCAGGTGGGCGATGTCCCACTCGTGGGGCTCACGCACGTCGAGCAGCACCGGCCGGTCGCCGTTCTCCAGCTTTTCGGCCAGGTCCGGCGCCGTGATCTCCCACGACGGCTCCAGCATCTCGGCCGGGTCGAGCCCGCAGAACTGCACGTAGTCGATCAGCTCCGCCACGGTCGGGTTTTCGCCGCAGACGGGGCAGTCGGGGTTCTTGCGCAGCCGGACCTCGTCGAAGGACATCTCCAGCGCGTCGTAGAGCAGCAGCCGGCCGACGAGCGGCTCGCCCTCGCCCAGGATCAGCTTGAGCGCCTCGGTGGCCTGGATGCTGCCGATGACGCCCGGCAGCACGCCCAGCACGCCGCCCTCGGCGCAGCTCGGCACCAGGCCGGGCGGCGGCGGCTCGGGAAAGAGGCAGCGATAGCACGGCCCCCGCCCGGCGTCGAACACCGACGCCTGGCCCTCGAAGCGGAAAATCGAGCCATAGACGTTGGGTTTGCCCAGCAGGACGCAGGCGTCGTTGGTCAGATAGCGGGTGGGAAAGTTGTCGGTGCCGTCGATGACGACGTCGTACTGGTCGATGATCGCCAGCGCGTTGCCCGAGTCGAGGGCCCGCTCGTGGAGCACCACCTCCACGTGGGGGTTGACGTCCAGGATGCGGTCGCGGGCCGAGTCGAGCTTGGGCCGGCCCACGTCGCCCGTACCGTGGATGATCTGCCGCTGCAAGTTCGAGTATTCGACCACGTCGAAATCGACCAGCCCGATGCACCCCACGCCCGCCGCCGCCAGGTAGAGGGCCACCGGCGAGCCCAGCCCGCCGGCGCCGATGACCAGCACGCGGGCTGCCTTGAGTTTCTTCTGGCCCTCCAGCCCGACCTCGGGCAGCAGCAGGTGCCGACTGTAGCGCCGGATCTCCTGGTGCTCCAATCCGTTGCTTGCTCTCCTGTTCATCTTTCCACCTGTGCCCCTTCCAGACCCCGATTCTCCGGAGTGACAGCCCTACCCGTGTCCCCTCCCCCCGCGATGGCGGGGATGATGGCCAGCTTGTCGCCGGGCGACAACGGCGTCTCGACCCCGTCCAGCGCGTGCACGTCCTCGCCGTTGACATAGACGTTGACAAAGCTGCGCAGCCGGCCCTCGTCGTCGAGCAGGTGCTGGCGCAGCGCCGGGTAGCGCGCCACCAGACCGTTTATCACCTCGCCGACCGTCGCGCCCTCCAGGGTGATGCTCGGCTGCTTGTCCGCATACGCCCGCAGGGGCGTGGGAATGCGTAGGGAGACTTGTCCGTTGCTGTTCGTTTTTGTCATTATTTCACTCTCCTCTTTATCACATCACCGTCACAAACGGATAGTCCTGCGGATTGCGAGGCCCGCCGTTTGGGCCGAAGCAATCTCCGACGGGACTATCCGTTTGTGACGAGGGTTGTTAGTCGGTCGCGACCAGGACCTCCTCGTCGAACCCGCTCCGATCCTCGCGCAACTGCCACGAGCGGCTGGCCTCGACCCGGCCCTCACGCACGCCCAGGATCAGGTACGAGTACCAGGGCCAGGCGTGGTCCCGGTCGAACTCGGAGGGCCGGGCCGGGTGGTCGGGGTGGGAGTGAAAGTAGCCGATCACGTCCAGGCCCCGCGCCTCGGCCTCCAGCTCGCCCTGGAGAATCTCCTCGGGCGGGATGAGGTAGCGGTTATGCCGCGCTTCGGCCTCGCGGGCGTTGCCCGTGGGCAGCACGTCGACCACGACCTTGCGGCCGTTGGACACGTGGCCCAAGAGCATCCCGCACCCCTCAAAGGGGTAGGCTTGCTCGGCGTGGGCGGCCATGCGTGCCATCTGCCCGGGGCTGACCACGAGCTCTACCCTTGTCTTTTCGTCCACGTCCCTCACCTCTCCGTCCAGAACCGCTCGCTCATGTACTTGTAGCCACCGTCGGGCAGGACCGTGACCACGATGCCGCTCTCCAGTTCCCGCGCCACGTCCAGCGCGGCGACCATGGCCGCCGCCGCCGACACGCCGACAAAGAGCCCCTCCTCCCGCGCCAGGCGGCGGGCCATCTCGTAGGCCGCCTCGGTGCGCACGGCGCGGTTCTCGTCCACCAGGCTGGCGTCGTAGATGGGCGGCACGCGGGCTGTCTGCATGTGTTTCAGGCCCTCCAGCCCGTGCAGCGGGCCGTCGGGTTGCAGCGAGACGAGCCGCACGGCCGGGTTCCTGGCCCGCAGGTAGCGGCCCACGCCCATCATCGTGCCGCTGGTGCCCAGCCCGGCGACGAAATGGCTCACCCGGCCGGCCGTCTGCTGCCAGATCTCGGGGCCGGTGGTGTGATAGTGGGCCAGCCAGTTGGCCGGGTTGCCGTACTGGTCGGCGTAAAAGTAGCGGTCGGGCTCGGCGGCGACCCTCTCGCGCACCACCTCGATGGCGCCATCGGTGCCCTCCATCTCGTCGCTGAAGGCCAGCTCGGCGCCGTAGGCGCGCAAGATGGCGATGCGCTCGCGGTTGACGTTGGCCGGCAGCACCAGCTTGACCCGGTAGCCCCGGGCCGCGCCGATCAGGGCGTAGCCGATGCCCGTGTTGCCCGAGGTGGCGTCGACGAGTATCCTGTCCGGCGTGAGCTGTCCCGCCGCCTCGGCGGCGCAGATGATGTGCCACGCCGCCCGATCCTTGATCGAGCCGCCCGGATTGACCCACTCGGCCTTGGCCAGCACCTGCACCGCCGGCGACAGGCCCGCCCCCACTCGCCGGAACCCGATCAGGGGCGTATTGCCGATCAACTGCTCCACTTCGAGCCCGCCGGTTGCCGGGGCCTCGGCAAAAGCCAGGCGGGGCCTCGTGTCCAGCATCTCTCCCTCCAGAAACAAAAAGGCCAACCGGTACACAAAACGGGCGATACGCCGCGTACCGCGATGGATGAACCGATCGCGGAGGCAGTGTCGCCCGCCGTCTCTGTTGGCCTCTAGATCACAAAATCCGACGCGGGTGCGACTACTGCCCCCGCTTCAGACAGGTGCAAAACTGCACGCTTCGTCCCTCCTGGTTCGACACGGCCACGCAAAAAGGGCAGGATTGCCCCTGTCCTTCTTTGCCGCCGGGAAATTGTGCCTCTATTATACCCCACGAGCAGCCAGGGACAGTAAGCCCGGCTACAATCTGGAGTACTCCGGTCCGATTTAGTCGCAGCAGCACCCCTCCCCATCGTCGCAGTCGCAGGCCAGGGCCACCGCTTCGACCTCGACCCGGCCGCCCAGTGGGAGGGCGGCTGCCTGCACCGCCGAGCGGGCCGGTGGGTTCTCGGGAAAGAACTCGGCATAGACGGCGTTCATGCGCGAAAACTCGCCCATATCGGCCAGGAACACGGTGTTTTTGACGGCGTGTTTCAGGCAAGAGCCGGCCGCCTCCAGCACGGCCTTCAGGTTCTCCAGCGCCTGGCGCGTCTGGGCCTCGACGTCCGGCCCGGCGAACTCCTTGGTGCCGGGCACGATGCCCAACTGCCCGGCGGTAAAGACAAAATCGCCGGCCCGCACCGCTTGTGAGTACGGCCCCACTGCCGCCGGGGCCTGGTCTGTTGCTACAATTTGCTTGTCCATCGTTTCCTCCTTGTTTACTGTTGTTTTCATGTCATTGCGAGGCCCGTCGTTTGGGCCGAAGCAATCCCCAGTTGTGCAGAGGAGACTGCTTCCCCGATGCCGGGACGGCGCGTCGCTCGCTCCTCGCAGTGACAGGATTGCAAATCAGGACACCGGCGCCAGCGCCGCCACCCCGGCCGTAAATCGGCGCTTGCCGCCGTGGGACGGATGCCGGATGTAGGGCGCGTCCAGGCCGATCTGGGCCAGCGCCTTCTCGGCCACCCGGCCGATGGCGTAGGGGCGCGCCTCGGGGAAAAGGTCCAGCAACTGGTGCAGCACCTCCAGCCCATCGCCCAGGTCCCGGCCCGGATGCCGGTTCGAGAGCGGCCCCCGCGCGCCAAAGGGGTGCCAGGGGAACGCGTTCCACAGGACGCAGTCGCGCCGCTCGCCAAACGCCTCCCAGACCATCGTCGCCGAGCGCTCGACCCAGAGGGTCTCGGCCGTGCTGCTGCGGGCCAGGTTGCGGCCCTCGGTCCAGCTCAGCGGCTCGGGGCCGACCAACTGGGCCTCGCAGGTGAAGGGGATGCCCGAGAACCGGCAGCCGGCGTAGCCCGCCGCCTCGCCGACCAGCACGTACCTCGCCCCGGCAAAGGCGGCCAGGTAGTGGCGCAGGTTCTGGCGCCGGATCGCCGCCCCGTCCGGGCGATCCAGGTCGGACGTGACTTTGCGATACTGGTTAAAGATCCGGTCCTGACTTGGATACGCCGCCAGCGCGGCCAGTAGTTCGTCTACGCGTCGGTGCCACGTTGCAGTTGCCATCTCGCCCCCGCCAGGGTAGTGGTAAGCCGTTGACGGATGGGGAGGGGTTTTTCCCCTCCCCATCCGTCAACGTGTAGCCACTACCCCCGCCAGATTATACCACGACTGCCGTGGTTCGCACAAAAAGAACCACGTCCCACTTGGCAGCGGGGCGGCTCGGTGGTATAATGGAGGAGGTTTTGGAAACGTCACCTCTCCCGGGTTTCACCGAGACGACAAAGGAGGATCGATCATGCCAGAAAGCGCTGCGGGGATCTTGCAGCGGAGGAAACAGGGTGGGGGCACGCTCTTCGACCTGGAGCGGCCCGCCAGCGGCGTTGTGGTCCCCGCCAGACTCGTGCGCGAACATCGCCTGCCCCAGGGGGCCACCGTGGCCGGGCCGGTGCGCAGGGGCAAGCGCGGGCCAGAACTCGCCGCCGTCGAGTCGGTCTGCGGGTTGTCGCCCGAGGCGTTCCAGGCGCGCACGCCTTTCCGCGAACTCGTGGCCATCGACCCTCACGACCGCTTCCGGCTGTCGGTCACGGGCGAGATGGCGACGCGCTTGATCGACCTGATGGCGCCGGTTGGCCGGGGCACCCGGGGCCTCATCGTCTCGCCGCCCAAGGCGGGCAAGACGATGCTGCTGGAACAGATCGGCCGGGCCATCCGCGCCGACGATCCCGACGCACGCCTCATCCTCTTGCTCATCGACGAGCGCCCCGAGGAGGTCACCCACTTTCGCCGTGCCCTCGACGCCGAGGTCTTTGCCAGTTCCAGCGACCGGCCCCTGCGCGAGCACGTCGAGCTGGCCGAGCTGATGATGGCCCACATCCAGGTCGAACTGGAATGCGGCCACGACGTCGTCGTCCTCGTCGACAGCTTGACCCGGCTGGCCCGGACCTTTAACCTGCGTGGCTCGGGCTCGGGCCGTACCCTGTCGGGCGGGCTGGACGCCGGGGCGATGCAGATCCCGCGCCGCTTCTTTGGGCTGGCCCGCAACATCGAGGATGGCGGCTCGATCACGATCTTGGCCACCATCCTGGTGGACACCGGCTCCCGGCTGGATCAGCTCATCTTTGAGGAGTTCAAGGGCACGGGCAACAGCGAGATCGTCCTCGACCGCGAGCTGGCCGAGGCTTACATCTTTCCGGCGATCAATCTCGTCGCCAGCGGCACCCGCAAGTTCGAGCGACTCTACGAGCCAGATGATGCCCGGCGCCTGCAAAAGCTCTACCGGCTCTTGGCCGGACGCAAACCAAAAGACGCCTTGAACTCTCTCATCGAGTTGTTAGAACGTTATCCGACCAACGAGGAATTCCTCCAGAGCATCCCTTTCGAGACGTGAGCCAATTTAAGCAGCGGCTGGGCTGGCGGGTCCTGATTGCCCTCAACGTCCATTGGCTCGGCATCAGCACCATCACCGGCACCATCACGCCGGTGCTCCTGCCCTACCTGGTCGCTCTCTTTGCCCCGGCGGCGCGGAAGAACAGCTACCTGGCCACGGTGCGCGTGGTCAGCCTGGGCGTAGCCATGGCCGTCCAGCCGATGGCCGGCCTACTCAGCGACCGCAGCACCCTGCGCTGGGGCCGCCGCCGCCCCTTCATTCTGCTGGGCACGGTGCTGACCGTTCTCTCGCTGCTCGCCATCGGCCTCTCATCCCAGATCGCCAGTCCCACCGCCGACGAGGATCTGGCCCTGGTGGCCTACCTCGTCCTGCTGACCGGGATCGTGCTCTGGCAGGCGTCCTCCAACCTGGGGCAGGGTGCCCTCCAGGGCCTCATCCCCGACCTGGTGCCCGAGAACCAGCGGGGGCAAGCCTCCGGCGTCAAGGCCACGATGGAAGTCCTGGCCGCGGTGCCCGTCATCGCCATCGGCCCCCTGATCGACGCCGGCAACGTCTGGCTGGCCCTCGGCCTGGTGGCCGGGCTCCTGTGCCTTACGACCCTGGTCACCCTCGTGGGCGTCCGCGAGAAATCGCGCGAGGAATCGCGCGAGGAATCGTGCGAGGAGCCGCGCGAAGCACCGGCCAGCCGTCCCATCAAGAACCTGATCGGGCGTATGGTGGCCCTGGCCCTCCTCTTTGTGGTCGTCACCCAGGCGGCCCTGTGGCTGGTCCGCACCAGCGGCGTGCTCCTGGCGATGCGCGAGGCGCCGCTGGCCAGCCAGGTGGTCACCATGGGGCTGGCGGGCCTGCTGGGCATGACCGGCGCCATCTTTCTGGGGGTCTATTTCGGGGCCCGGATCGGCATCGGCCCCGAGGCCACGCGCCAGGCGTCTTTTGTCTGGTGGATCATCAATCGCCTCCTCTTTTTCGCCGCCGTCGGCTCGATCCAGGGCTTTCTCCTCTACTTCCTGCGCGACGTGCATTATCTGCCCGACGTGGCGACGGCGACGACCGTGCTTCTGGGCGTGGTCGCCGCTTTCTTGATCCTGTCGGCCGTCCTGGGCGGCTATCTCGCCGACCGCGTCGGGCACCGGCGCCTCGTCGCTCTGTCGTGCCTGGTGGCGGCGGCCGGCACCGGGGTGCTCCTCCTGGCGCCCAGCCTGGACTGGATCCTGGTCAGCGGCTGCATCCTGGGGGTGGGGGCCGGCGTGTTCTGGTCCACCAACTGGGCGTTGGGCACTCACCTCGTCCCCCCCAGCGAGGCCGGTCGCTACCTGGGCATCGCCAACCTGGCCGGGGCGGGGGCCGGCATCGTCGGCGCGGGCATCGGCGGGCCGATGGCCGATTTCTTGAACGGCCTGCAATCGGGTCTGGGCTACCAGGTCATCTTTGGCCTGTACGGCCTGCTCTTTCTGCTTTCCGCCGCGTCGTTGACCCGCGTAAAGCGGCGACCGTGAGGAACACAGTCCGTCGTGGGGCCAGACCTTTAGGGTCTTGTTGCCAGGAGTAAAGTCTTGGGGCTGAGTATGCTTGTTCTAGCCTCACAGCACTTGTCCGAAAGGCCAAAACCCTAAAGGTCTTGGGAGCAATTTGTCGCGGGCCCCAAAGTCGGTTATAATGGGGCGCGATGACGCTTTCAAAGGGGCAAGAGCTGGCCGGAGGGACCAGAACCGGGGAATGATCGGGACGCTTCTTAGCAATCGCTACAAGATCATCAAAAAACTCGGCAGCGGCGGCATGGCCTGGGTCTACCTGGCCGAGGACCGGCGCGAGGATCGCCAGGTGGCCGTCAAGGTCCTCTACCCCCAGCACAGCCAGGACCTGGCCTTTCTCCAGCGTTTCATGCAGGAGGCCCGGCTGGCCATGGCCCTCTCCCAGGAAGCCTCCGGCCGGCACGTCGTGCCCGTGCTCGACTATGGCTCCGACCGCGAGACCCACTACCTGGTCATGGAATACGTCGAGGGCCAGGACCTGGGGCACGTCCTGAACGAGCGAGGGCCACTGCCGTGGGAGGAGGCGCTGGAGATCGCCCGCCAGGTCGCCTTGGCCCTGGCCCAGGCTCACAAAGCCGGCGTCGTCCACCGCGACGTCAAGCCCGGCAACGTTATGATCGGCGCCGACGGGCGCGTGCGCGTGCTCGATTTCGGTATCGCCCGGGCGCGGACCTCGCCGGAGCTGACCCAGGCGGGATTCGTCGGCTCGCCCCACTATGCCGCGCCCGAGCAGGCCATGGGCGAGCCGGTGGACGTCCGCGCCGACCTCTATGCCCTCGGCGTCGTCCTCTACCGGATGCTGAGCGGCGACCTGCCCTTCCAGGGCAAGACCCCCTGGGCCATCGCCAACCAGCACATCGCCGAGCCGCCGCCGCCCCTGGCCGAAAGCTGCCCCGATCTGCCCGGCCCCGTGCTGCGCCTGGTCCAGAAGGCGATGGCCAAGCGCCCCGAGGACCGCTTCCAGACCCCGACCGAGATGGCTCAGGCCCTCGACGCGGTGCGGGCCGGCGGCGATTTTGCCGCAGAGGCCGAGGCCCCCCGCTCGCCGGAGGCGCTCTACGCCCAGGCCCAGCAAGCCCTCGCGGCGGAGCGGTGGCATCGCGCCGTGGACCTCCTCAACCAGCTCGTCGACCAGGACCCTGAGTACCGCGACGCGTCCGAACTGCTCTCCGAGGCGGGCCGGCAGGTCCGCCTGGCCGCCCTCTACCGGGCCGCCCAGCGGGCGCTGCAACTCGGCCACTGGGACGAGGCCCTGGTCAGCCTGGACGAGATCGAAGAAGTGGCGCCCGGCTACCGCGACGTGGCCGATCTGCGCGCCAGCGCCGAGCGTGGGCAACAGCGGCTTGCCGAGGAAGAGGCATCGGCCCCGGAGCATCCGACCCAGATCGACACGCCGGCCCTCGACGCCGTCGTCGCGCCCGCGCCGGAAGCCGCCGAGCCGCCCCTCGCCGCTCCAGCGCCAGCCCGCGGCCGCCGCCGCATCAACTGGCTGTGGCTTCTCATCCCTCTCTTGCTCCTGGGCGTCGTCGCCGGGGGATACGCCCTCGTCAGCGGTGGCGTTTTGTCCCTGGCCGCCGCCACGCCGACGGCGACGCTTACTTCGACGGCGATCCCGCCCAGCCCTACGGACACCGCCACGCAGATTCCGCGACCTTCCGCCACGCCCACAGCCGAACCGACGGCGGCGGCCACGGCCTCGCGGACGCCGGCCCCCGTCGTGTCGGATACGCCTGCGTTCACGCCTACGCCATCGCCTACTGTCACCGCCACTCCCACCCCGCTGCCCGGCCAGCCGACCGCCCCGGCCCTCAGCGGCCAGATCGCCTTCCCCCGCTTTGACGCTGTGCGGCAGACCTACGACGTGTACGTCTGCGCGGTGGATGGCACCGGCTGCCAGCGGGTCGTGACCCAGGCCAGCCAGCCCGACTTTTTGCCCGGCGGCGAGCAGCTCGTGGTCCATTCCTGGAAGCCGGACGAGAAGGGCCTGGTGCTCCACGTCCTGGACGAGGACCGCATCTGGCGCATCACGGGCCAGATCGAGGCCGCCCGGCCCAGCGTCGACTTTCAGGGCAGTGCCTACGTCTACCACTCGCGATACGAGACCGACCGCCAGCCCCGCCTCTTCCGCACCTATGGCACCGAGACGCGCCCCATCCAGCGGGAGGGCAGCGCCGTGGTCGGCGTGTCCCCGGCCTGGACCCCCGACGGCCGCGTCCTCTACAGCGGCTGCTGGCGCGATAGCTGCGGCATCCTGCTCATGCACGCCGACGGCAGCAACCCCCGCCAGGTGGTCGCCGGCAGCTCCGAGACCAACCCCGAGGCGTCGCCCGCGCCGCTTGAGGGCGGCACAGGCGGCGAGCGAGTGACCTTTATGTCGCAGCGGGACGGCAACTGGGAGATCTATGTCGTGAATCTCGACGGAAGCGGCCTGCGCCGGCTGACCCGCGACCCGGCCAACGACGGCCTGCCCACCTGGTCGCCCGATGGCCGCTACCTGGCCTTCGTCTCCAACCGGACGGGGCGCTGGGCGGTGTGGGCCATGCGCCCCGACGGCAGCGAATTGCAGCGCTTGTTCGACGTCGGCGGCCCGCTGGAGGGGCCGGTCCGCGGCGCCGCCCCTCACGAGGTCCACGGCTGGGTGGAGGAGCGGATCTCGTGGGGGCCGCTGCCCTAGCTCTCGGCTTTTTGTAGGATTGCTTCAACCAGTGTTGCAGAGACGTGGAATCCCAGGCTTTGCAACCGATCTATCTCTGCCCGGAGTGGGGGGATCTTGCCCTCAAGATGGGCAGCCAACAACAGTCCCAACGTACCAATCAACTCCAACCCTACCCGTCTGGCAAAGCGCCGTGCGTCTAAATCATCCATCACTACCTTATCCGCGCCAAGCTCTTTGGCCAGAATGATTGTCTCAGCTTCGCCCGATCCCAAATCAGCTAGGAGGATTTCGACAGCCTGGCGATTGCTTACGTGCCGGATCACCAGCCAGTCCAGGACAGCGTCCTCGACCAGCTGTGCGGCTTCGTCTGGTTTGGCCCGGATCTCATCTATCACAGCCTGGGGCACACAAATCGTGCGTGCCTCAGCTCTGAGCAGCTCGAGTCGGCCCAACTTGGTTAGAAAGATCAACGGGCTGGTATCAACCACCCACGTCGTCACAGAGCCAATTCCATTGCGGCCTGGACCTCAGCCTCCACTTCTTCTGCCTGCAAGTTGATGGCAGGCACGCCGACCTGGGCCAGGGCGTGAAGAAACTCGACCCGGGACATCCCAGCCAACTCTGCGGCCTTGCCGGATGAAAGCCGGCCTAACTCGTAAAGTTTGGCCGCCGCCAGGAAGGTCAACTCCCCGGCAAACTCGGCGTCGGACATCTTGAGGAGTTGCGGAACTCCCTGGGGATAGGTGACAGTTGCCTCTTTTAGCATGACGCGCTCCTCGTCCATTCTCTATCCTGATTATAGCACAGTCCCGGTGACTGTACAAGGACTGTAGTGGGAGCGTTACCCACATGGGACAAGCTCCTTTACGGTTTCAGGCGGCC
>CAYLZO010000070.1:2072-21176 GCA_964387775.1 uncultured Anaerolineaceae bacterium | reverse complement strand
GCCTCGCCGGGCCAGGATGCGCCGCTCCCGCTCGGTGACGTGCACGCAGTGGGCAGCCAGCACCCGGGCTTTGAGCACGCCGTACTGCTCCAACACCTCGACCGGTGGCTTGCCGTAGAGGTTGCGCGTCTCTTCCACGCCGCCGGCCGTCTCGGCCACGTGGATCAGGAGGGGCACGCCGTACTCGGTCGCCAGTTCGGCGCACTCCTGCAACAACTCGGGCGTGCTCGACTCGGGAGCGTGGGGGCCGACAGCCGGCGTCACCAGGGGGTGGTCCTTCCAGTCCTCGATAAAGCGGCGGCAGAGGGCCAGGCTGACGTCGTAGCTCTCGGCGTCGGGCGTGGGCCACTTCATGATCGTCTCGGCGCAGATGGCCCGCATCCCGGCCTGAGCCACGGCCTGGGCCACCTCGTGCTCGTAGTAGTACATGTCGGCAAAGCAGGTCACGCCGGAGCGGATCATCTCGGCGCAGGACAGGAGCGTGCCCCACCGGCAAAACTCGGCGCTGACGAATTCGCGCTCCACGGGCAGCATGTAGCCAAAGAGCCAGACGTCGAGGCGCAGATCGTCGGCCAGGCCCCGCAGGAGGCTCATGGGCACGTGGGCGTGGGCGTTGATCAGGCCGGGCACGACGGCCGCCCCCGCACAGTCCACCATCTCGGGCGACTGCCACTCGGCCAGGATGGCCTCGGCCGGCCCCACGGCCGCGATCTCGCCCCCCGCTATGGCAACGGCGCCCCGAGATACAATGTCTCCCAGGGCGTTCATGGTCACGACCAGGCCGTTGGTCAGAATAGCGTCTACTGTTTTTTTCACCATCACCTCTCTTGGAATCGTGGACAAAACAGGTGCCAGGCACTTGCACCGCAGAACAAGACGTTGAGACGAACCGATTCTACGTTCAACAATCCGTTTCCACTGCTACAGCAAGTGCCTGGCACCGTTCGCGGACAGAGTTAGGCGGACGACGTGAGGCTCAGAAATCATCTTCGTCCCAATCGTCTTCGTCCCAATCATCGTCGTCGTCAAAAAAGTCGTCGTCGTCCAGGTCGTCGTCCCAGTCAAAAGCCTCGTCTTCCTCTTCTTTGAGGTCCATGTCGCTGATGTCTTGAAAGGTCAGGCACCCGGCGTCGGGCTCGTACTCGATTTCCTCAGAACCACAGACGCCCTGTTCCCAGAAGAGACAGTTCGATGCCCGGCAAATGATGTGTGTCATCTCTCCTTACCCCCCGTCGTTTTTAACCAAAACCCGTGCCTCCAACAGATCGACAATGCCTGCCGCATCGTCCAGCGCAAATTGGGCAACGGGCATGTCCACCGGATAGTCGGCCATGATGGCGATGAGTTCCTCCACTTCGCACAACAACTCCGTGCCCCGCTCCTGGCGCGTCACTTCGATCTTGGGCTTGTCACCCCGCTTGTAGCCCTCGGTGATGACCAGGTCCAAGTCGCCCATCAGCGGCACGACGTCGCCCAGGGGCATCTCCTGGGCCAGTTGGCGGATGAGGGCCATCTTGTGCGGCCCCGAGATCACGACCGAGTCGCTGCCGGCCCGGGCGTGGCGCCACGAATCCTTGCCCGGCTTGTCGATCTCGAAGCCGTGGGTGTCGTGCTTGACGGTGCCCACGCGGTATCCGCGCCGCTTCAACTCGCGGATGATGCGCTCCAAGACCGTCGTCTTGCCCACGCCCGACTTGCCCACCAACGAGACGACGGGCACGTCCCCACGCGAACTCATGGCTCCACCCACTCGGGCCAGTCGAGCAACTGCACCGTGACCTCGTGGCCGGCCGCGATGCGATAGACTCCTTCCGGCACGATGGCCAGCCCATTGGCCTTGGCCATGGAGGTCAGCACGCCCGAGCCCTGCTCGCCCGTCGTGCGAGCGTGATAGCCGTCGGCCTGCCGCGTCACGATCACGCGCTGGAAGCCGCGCCGCCCGCTGTTGGTCAGCGGCGCGTCGAGGATGGCCTGCACGGTGGGTTTCTCCAGGTCGCGGCGGCCCAGCATCTTGAGGATAGCGGGCCGGGCAAACTGCTCGAAGGAGACCATGGCCGATACGGGATTGCCCGGCAGGCCGATGAGGGGCACGTGGCCGGCCAGCAGGCCGAAGGCCAGGGGCTTGCCCGGCTTCATGCGCACCTGCCAGAACTGCATCTCGCCCTCGGTGCCCAGCACGTCCTTGACCACGTCGTAATCGCCCACCGACACGCCGCCCGAGGTGAGAAAGAGGTCGGCGCCCTGGTCCAGTCCGGCCCGGATCTTGGCCGTCAGGTCGTCCACCGTGTCGCGGGCGATGCCCAGCCGGATGGGGATACCGCCCGTGCGCGCCACCAGGGCGGCGTTGGTGTATTCGTTGGAATTGCGGATCTTGCCCGGTTGCAGCGGCTCGTGGACTTCCAGCAGTTCGTCGCCGGTGGCCAGAATGGCCACGCGGGGGCGCCGGTGGACCAGGGCCGTCTCGTGGCCCAGCGAGGCCAGCACGCCGATCTCCTGGGCCCGGATCAGCCGGCCGATCTCGAGCACGTGCTCGCCCACGTGGACGTCCTCGCCGGCCGGGCGGACGTGGGCCCGGGGCTCGACGGCCTGGCGAACCCCGACCTCGGCGCTGGGCGCGGCCAGGCGCTCGTCCTTGGGCCGGTCATAGTCCGTCGTCTCTTCGACAGGGACCACGGCGTCGGCGCCTTCGGGCAGGGGTGCGCCGGTCATGATGCGGATGGCCGTGCCGGGCTGCACCTCGCTCTTGGCCACGTAGCCGGCCGCCACGCTGCCGATCACCTGGAGCCGTACCGGTGACTCGGGGGTGGCCTGGGCCACGTCGACGGCGCGTACGGCATAACCGTCCATCGCCGAATTGTCAAAAGGTGGAATGTTGATCTCGGAAACGATCTCCTCGGCCAGGACCCGGCCCCGAGCCTCCAGGATAGGCACCCGCTCCGGTTCGAGCGGCTGGACGTGACTCAAGATCTCGGCCAGGGCTTCTTCTACGCTGATCAAGTGATTTGCTCCCCTCTACTTGGACTTTGAACAGGATTCCTGATTGGTTCGGAACCCAACCTCGGAGAAATCATAGCATAAAAGCAATCGGACAGCAAACGTCGTGAACCTTCCGGTTGCCGTGGGCCGCGGGTTGGCGCAGGATGCCGCGAACGGTTAGCCGGGTCGAGTCGGTGTGGATCGGCGCTGCCCCCGAGTTCTAAAGCGTTCATCCGGCTTTCTTGCTTTCTAGGCTGAAGCCGTTTATAATACTGACAGCAGAGTGCTTGCGGCCGAGGCAGGGGGCATAGAGAGGAACCTGACGTGACTCAAGACCAAGAGATGGTTTTCAACGGCATCAACGGCGCGACGGGCGAGTACGGCCTGGCGCCGAGGTCCATCCACGAACTGGTCGAGCACATTGACGAGTTGCACGAGTACGAGAAGCAGAACAAGCGCCGACAAGAGGAAAAACGCGCAGAACTGGAACGGATGCTGGAGCGAGAAAACTCGGAAAAGATTGTGCGCATCGTACGGCTGCTGGCCGAAAGCAACGCCCAGGATACACCCCGAGACGCAGGCTGGCATGAGAATTGGGTCGAGCGACTGGCCGAGGAAGTGGCCGAGCTACTTCCGGGGGACGAGTACCTGGAGCCGGACAAGCGCGGGGACCTTGAGGAAAAACTGGCAAAAGACACCGTTGACAAAACCGTCGAAATGGTCAGAATCCTTGCCAACACCAGCAGGTGGACCAAGAGCCGGGCTGAGGAGCTAGAGACCTTGCTTCTGAGAGATCCCCATGCTGTGCCGGACCACCCCGGGCTGGGCAAACAAATTGATCGCGAATTTAGAAGAATAGTGGAGGACACGCGCGCCTTTATCGAGGAAGCCAGACAGGACAGCGCATTGACCGCAGACGTCACGGCCCGAGAGGCGTGGCTGGCGGAATTGTTCCGGCAGATGCACACCATCCCGGTGGATGCCTATAACGCCAAGGAGAACAACAAAGTGAGAGCAGCTCGCCTGCTGGTCGCGGTATTGGAGGGACCGGCGAGTACTGACCTGCTCCCAGGCCGTCAACTCGACGAACTTGATCAAAAAATGGATGCGCTGCCAGCCGCCTCGTGGAGGCGTCTGCTGGATGCGCTCCACCACCAACTCCAGCCATGGCTCGCGACGGGAGATGGCCCGGCGTCGTGGGACCCGTGGCTCAGCATACTCGATAAATGGCTCGAAAAGGTTTTCCGTAGCACAGGAATCACAGTCCGCGGAGTCATCGAGGGCGTGGACCGGACCAAGGTCGAAGAGGCAGGCTGGGGCATCATCTTTCCCTGGGAGCCCCCCCAATCTCCCGCCAAACTGTCTGTGGCCGAGATCAAAGAAGCCTTGCGGCCGCTGCTGGAATTGCGCGAATCTCAGGCAGGGGAGTACTTCAAGGTCTACGAGGGCGGGGATGGCTACCGGCCCGACGAGGCCGCGCAGGAGTTTCTGACAAGACACGGTGCCACGGTCTACAACCCTGCCGACCCAGAGAAAGTGCCCTACTACCTCTTGATCGTGGGCAGCCCGGAACAGATCCCGTTCCACTTCCAATACCAGCTCGACGTCCAATACGCCGTCGGGCGCCTCGATTTCGACCGGGTGGAGGATTATGCCAACTATGCCCGCAGTGTCGTCGCCGCCGAAACGCTCCAACTCGCGCCAACAGCCACCTTCTTTGGCCCATCCAACCCCGACGACCGGGCCACCGAGCTGAGCACCGACCACCTGGTGCGCCCCCTGGGCGAACACGTCAAGGCGAAATACGGCTCTGAGTGGCAGATCGAGACGTTGCTGAAGGACCAGGCCCCCAAGTCCCAGCTCCAGCGCCTAATGGGCGGCGACCAGACCCCGGCCCTCCTCTTTGCCGCCTGCCACGGCGTCGAGTTCCCCAAGGACGATCCCAAGGACCGTCAGGTGCGCCACCAGGGCGCGCTGCTCTGCCAGGACTGGGGCGGCCCGCTGGCCGAGCGGGGCGAGATCCCCACCGACTATTACCTCTCCGGCGAGGACCTGGGCGACGACGTCAATCTCCTGGGCCTCATCGGCTTCTTTTTCGCCTGCTACAGCGCCGGGACCCCGGTGTTCGACGAATACTACAAGCGCCAGTTCCGCGAAAGGGGCAAGACCATCGCCGACCAGCCCTTCACCGCCGCCCTGCCCAAGGCGATGCTGAGCCGGCCCCGGGGCGGGGCCCTGGCCGTCGTCGGCCACGTGGAGCGGGCCTGGGGGACTTCGTACCTGGGACCCCGACAGTTGGATCAGATCGCCCACTTTGAGAGCGCCGTCAAACACCTGCTCAACGGCCACCCCATCGGTTCGGCCATGGAGTACTTTGACGGGCGGTACGCGGCGCTCTCGACGGAGCTGATCCACGCCCTGGAGCCAGGCTGGCGTCAGCAGCGCCCCAGCGACTACGAACTCGCCGAGCTGTGGACGGCCAACAACGACGCGCGGGGCTACGTCGTCATCGGCGACCCGGCCGTGCGGCTGCCCGTAGCACAAGAGGGCGAGGCACCCACTGGGCGGCCCACCCTCGGCGAGTAAGCGGACGAAAGGGGAATACCATGTCCGAAACACTCGGTACCGACCAAATCCTGAAAGGCGACCTGGACGCCCAAGCACGTCAGGACTATTATGAATCGCTGCAAAACAAGGACGAGCCGCTCTACTTCAACGGCATCGACGGCACCACCGGCAGCTACGACGTGCCCCCCATGACGGGCGAGGCGCTGGCGGCCATCATCCAGGGCGAGAGCCCGCCGGAGAACCTGGGCGAGTTGGACCAAAAACGCGATGCTGCCTATCCCATCAAGCCACCCAACGATCCGGCCCGACTGGACGAGGCAGGCTGGGCCGTCGTCTTTCCCGCCGCGGCCGACGCGGTCGTCAAAGAGGCCCTCTGGGAGCTGCTCGAACTGCGCCGGGAGCAGGCCGGAGATCGCTTCAAAATCTACGAGGGAAACGACGGATACCGGCCCGGCGAAACCAAGGCTGAATTCCTGGACCGCCACGGCGTCGGCCGCGGCCCGGCCGATCCCGAGCAGATGCCCTATTACGTCCTGCTCGTCGGTAGCCCGGAGCAGATCCCCTACGAGTTCCAGTACCAGCTCGACGTCATGCGCGCCGTGGGCCGCATCCACTTTGACTCGGTCCAGGATTACGCCAACTATGCCCACAACGTGGTCCGCGCCGAGAAAGGAGAGGTGAAACTGGGGCGGCAGGCCACCTTTTTCGGCGTCGCCAACCCCGACGACCGGGCGACGGCACTCAGCGCCCGGTACCTGGTCGACGAATTGTACCGGCGCCTCGACAAAAAACAGCCCTTCTCCAAGAGAACAAGCACGGACCAGGAAACAAGGGAATACAGCTTTGACTGGCAGCTCGAACGATTCCTGGCCGGGCAGGCGACCAAGGCGCAATTGACCCACTTGCTGGGCGGTGGCCAGACGCCGGCCCTCCTCTTCACCGCCAGCCACGGGATGGCCTTTCACCAGGATGACAGGCGACAACTGCCCCACCAGGGCGCCCTGCTCTGCCAGGACTGGCCCGGCCCGAAAGAGTGGCAGAAGCCCATCAAGCAGGACTTTTACTTTGCCGGCGACGACCTGACGGCCGAAGCCAACCTGCTGGGCCTCATCACCTTCCACTTTGCCTGCTTTAGCGCCGGCACGCCGCGCCTGGATCAATTCGCCATGCACCAGCTCAAGGACAGGCGGGCGGCCATCGCCCCCCACAGCTTTCTCGGCGCGCTGCCCACGGGCCTCCTGCGCCACGGCGCCCTGGCCTCCATCGGCCACGTCGAGCGGGCCTGGGGCTATTCCTTCCTCTCGCCCCGGGCCGGGAAACAGGTGGGGACCTTCGAGACGGCCCTCCACCGCCTGCTCATCCACGATCCGGTGGGCCTGGTGGTCGAAGACCTGAACATGCGCTACGCCGAGCTCGCCACGGAGCTGGCCGACGTGTTCGAGGAGATGCGGTGGGAGCCGGGCTCGGTGAACCCCTACGAGCTGGCCGCCCTCTGGACGACCAACAACGACGCCCGGGCCTACATCGTCGTCGGCGACCCGGCGGCCCGGCTGCCCATCGCTCTGCCCGACGAGGCGCCGGCGGAGCGGCCGGCCATCGAGGTCGCACCCGTGCCGGCGGAGCAAAAGGCATCAAAAGAGGAAGCCACCTACGCCTCAGAGCCAGCCGGGGGAGCAACCGCAGAGTCGGCGCAGGCTTCACGACTGACCCTCAACCTGGCCGGACCCCAGGCCCTCAACGTCAGCGGCACGATCCTCCTCCAGCCGGCGGGAGCCGAAGCCGAGTATCCAGTCCCAGAGGTCGGCCCGTACGCAAAAGGGTTGCGCTGGCCGTGGGCCGGTGCCGAGGAGGACGAGGACGAGGAAGAAGCCAAGGAGGAAAAGAAAAAGCTATCGGAAGCCATCCAGGGCTTTATCCAGAACGCAGCCAGGGCCGTGGGCGAGGCGGCCAAGGAGGCAGCCACCCTCCAGATCGTGACCTACACCATGGACGACCTGGACCAGGACGAGCTGAAGGAGCTCCTGGAAAAAAAGACCTCCGACGAGGCCGAGGAGCCCCAGAGCCTGGAGGCCCTGGCCCGCCCCCGGGCCATCACCCGCATCGGGGCGCTGGGCGACATCCAGGTCTTTGTCCCGCGCGAAGGCGGCGAGATCGACAAGGAGCTGTGGGCCTTGCACGCCGGGATGGTCCAGCAGGCCCAGGACAACCGCACCGCCCTGCTCAAGGTCGTCGTCGAGGCCCTGAGCGGGCAGTTGCCGGGGTAGGATCGGCCCGTGGCCGTTTTTGAGCTCTACGACGCGGCCCCGCCAGAGCCGGAGGGCGACCTCTTTGGCCTGTGGAGTACCGCACCGGCCGCAACCTCGGCCCGAGGGCCGGAGGAAGCCGTCGCTTTTGGCCCGCCCACTGCCAAGGCCCCGGACCAACCCGTGCTCCCGGCCGGCGGGGGCACCCTGTGGCGGGCCAACTATCCCGGCGACCCGGCCCAGGCCGCCGAGCACCTGCGAACCGCTCGGAGCCGTCTGCGGGCCTCCCAGGCGGCGCTGGCCCACGCCCCCCGGCGCCTCGACGCCTTCGTAAGCCAACGCCAGGCTGGCCTGGCTTACGCCTTTCCCACAGCGGGCGCAACCCCGCCCCGCCCCGAGGACGAGCTGGGCCTCCTGCTGCCCCAGGTCCAGACCACTGGGCCGGTGGTCCACTACGGCCCCGTGGACCAGATCACCGAGGTGTGGCGGGACGCGCAGCAGGCGTTCGAATCCTTTTCCGAGCGGCTGCGGCAGATGGTGGCCCACTTTGCCTACGTCGAGACCCGCGTGGCAGGCGAGCTCGTGGGCCGGACCCGCATGAGCTGGGCCGGGGACGTGGACACGGCCCTGAGCGGCCGGATCGTCCCTGACCAGGTGCGCCTCCACCAGCACACCCTGGAGATGGCCCTGGTCTCCCGCCGGACGCTGCTCCAGACCTCGGCGACGGTCATCGCCGGGGCCATCAAGCTGTCGGTGCTGCTCAGCTCACCCGCCGGATTCGTCGCTGCCTTTCCCGCGATCTTGCGGTTCGTCAATCGTCTGCGGAAAGAACTTGGATAGCCTCTACCTTCCGAATCCTTGAAAGGAGCGTTGAAATGGCAGAAAATCTGAAGGGGACCCTGAACGAAATCGCGGCCGAGATCAAGAACTTTGTGGCCAACGCCGCGACCATGACGGTCGAGACGTGGTACGTGCCCATCGGGATAGAGAAAGAAGCGGTGCCCATTGACGACGAGGGCCACGCAGACTTTCGCGGGGCGGCCAAGCCCCTGGCCCAGACCATCGTCAAGTTCGACGGCGACAGCGTCAGCGTCGTCCCGCTGCACGAGACGGAGGGCCAGCTACCCGAAAAGGACGAGGAGCTATTGGCCCTGCACCGGCGCAACGTGGACGATGCTCGCCTCTACCGGGCCGATGTGGTGAACGCCTTCGTCGATCTCCTCAAAGAGATCGCGCCCAAGGAGGGCCGCTAGCGCCCAGGTGTCCAGGGAGCACGCTCGTAGTAGGCGCTTCGCCAAGGGCGTGCCTCTGGCAAGCGCCGTCCAGGCGCGCTAAAGCGCGCACTACGAACAATTGCTCAAACCGAGTCCTCGACGGCGGCGCGGGCCGCCCGCAAGTTGGCCCAGGGGGCGGTGATGGGCGTGACGCAGCCGGTGCCCAGGATGAAACGGCGTCCGCCGGTCTGCTGGATGGCCTCTTGGGCCTCGTGCCGCACCTCTTCCGGCGTGCCACGCAGCATCGTCTCCCACTGGCGCAGGCCACCCAGAACAGCGCCCTCGAACCGCGCCTGGCCCTCGCGCAGGGTGGGCGGGGTTTCCTGGTCGTGCCAGTTGACGACGTGGACCGGATAGTCGGCCACCAGGTCGAACATGACCCGCGTGCCGTGCAGGTGCAAGACGTTGAGCCACAGGCCATCGGCGGCCTCCAGCAGCCGCCGGTCAAAGGGCACGCCGAATTCTTCGTACTCGCGGTCGCAGAGCAGGGCGTAGCTGGCGTGCTGCACGGCGAGAAAAATGCCGGCGATGCCCCGCTCCCGCGCGGCCTCAATAAAGCGCACCGTGGCGGCTGTGATCGTCTCCAGGCCGGTGCGCACCGCCACCGGATTCTCGCGGATGTGGGCGACCAGGTTCTGCTTGCCTACCAGGTTTTTGGCCTGGGAGAGGGGATTGAACACGGTTTGGATAAAGGGCACCTCGTCGCCGACCGCCTCGTGGATCAGCTCCAGGCAGCGGAGCTGGTCGGCCAATGCCCCTTGCTCCGGCTCCAGCCGTTGGAGCGCGTGCCAGTGTTCGGGCGTGCGGACGGGGTGGTGCTGGTACTCGCGGGTGCCCTCCTCGTTGCCGACCCAGTAATCCTCCACGCCCCAGTCGCGGACGCAAAAACTGCTGGCCGGCGTCACCTTGATGAAATCGAGATCGTACTGCCGCTGAAAGGCCACCGTCGAAGCGGCGAGCTCGGCCGGTGCCTGATCGTCGCCGGGAAAGTGGCGCCACAGGGCCACCGGCACGCGGTCGGTAGACTCACCGCGGATGGTTGCTTCCAATCGTTCGCGCTTGTTCATTTCTGGCATGTTTGTGTCACCTCCAGGCGCTATTCTGCCACAGGGCGCGGTTTTTAGCAAGTGTCTTCAAGAGCAGCGTGTGCCGATCATGCTTGCCAAAACACCTCTGTTGGTGTAGAATAGCAACCAGGCAAGAGCAGGAGGGAACCACCATGTTGGATGCACCTGTATTGGATCAAGTGAAAGCCGCGGCATCTGTAGGGACATCGCACAAACCTACCTCGACCTGGAAGCCGATCAGGATCGGCTCGGCCCGCTACCCTCCAAGTGGTAGGCCCACCTACAAACTATCATCACGCGGAGATCCCATGCAACTCAAGAAGCGTGAAGCACGGCGCATCTTGGACAAATTGAAGATGGAAACCCGGACCACGCATGCAGAGTAGGAGCCCCAGCCTATGAGCCTACAGATCGGCATCGTCGGCTTGCCCAACGTGGGCAAGAGCACGCTTTTCAACGCGCTGACCAAGGCCGGAGCGGCTGTGGCCAGCTACCCGTTCACGACCATCGACCCCAACGTCGGCGTCGTCCAGGTGCCCGACCCACGCCTGCACGACGTGGCCGCCACCGTCGAGCCGGACGAGGTCAAGCCGACGACCATCGAATTTGTGGACATCGCCGGGCTGGTGGAGGGCGCCCACCGGGGCGAGGGGCTGGGCAACCAGTTCCTTGGCCACATCCGCAACGTGGACGCCGTGGCCCTCGTCGTGCGCTGCTTCGAGGACCCCGACGTGGCCCACGTCCGCGCCGATCTCGACCCGCTCGCCGATTGCGAGGTCATCGACCTGGAGCTGATCCTGGCCGACCTGGCGACCGTGGAGCGCCGCATCGAAAAGGCGCAGTCCTCGGCCAAGGCCCAGCCCCGAGCCTACCGGGCCGAACTGGACTTTTTGGCGCGGCTCAAGGCGCACCTGGAGGGGGGGCACCTGGCTTTGAGCTTTCCGACCTCGGAGCACGAGGCTCAGTGGCTCCAGCCCCTCTTTTTGCTGACGGCCAAACCCCGCCTCTACGTGGCCAACGTAGGCGAGCAGGACGTGCCCGGCGGCAACGCCCTCTCGGACCAGGTCCGGCAGCGGGCCGAGCCGGAGGGCGCCGGCTCTGTGGTTCTCTGTGCCCAGTTGGAGTCCGACCTGGCCGACTGGCCCCCCGAAGAAGCCGCCGAGTACCGGGCCGAGCTGGGCCTCGACGCGCCCGGCCTCGACCGGCTGATCCACGCCGGCTACCGGCTGCTGGACCTCATCACGTTTTTTACCGCCACCGGCACCAACGTCGTCCGCGCCTGGACGCTGGAGCGGGGCCAGAGCGTCTACGAGGCCGCGGGCAAGATCCACACCGACATGCAAAAGGGTTTCATCCGCGCCGAGGTGGTGGCCTACGACGACTTGATGGCCGCCGGCGATTTCCATCAGGCCCGCGAGAAGGGGCTGGTCCGCCTGGAGGGGCGCGAGTACGTCGTGCAGGACGGCGACGTCATCCACATCCGCTTCTCCCCGCCGGGCTAGACCCCGGCGCATCTCTATTTTGCCAAAATCCAACGATTGTGCTATAGTTGCGGGCGTTGCTAAAGGGACGATGGGCCGTTGGCATCGGTCCCTTTCTTTCCGCTTGTGGCTTGTCCGCAGGCAATCCCATGGAAAGGAGGTACAGCATGAGGGAGTACGAATTGTACTTGGTCCTTGACGTCGACGCGGAAGAAGAATCCGTGGAAGCCCTCGTCGAGCGCATGACACAGATCATCGCAGGAGGCGACGGCGATACCGGCAGCGAAGTGATCAAGGTCGAACCCCGAGGCAAGCGGAGACTGGCCTATCCCATCAAACGGAAAAAGGAAGGCCAAGATATTATCATCACCTTCCACGCCCCGCCGCAGACCCTCACCGAGATGGAACGAGTCCTCAAGCTGGACGAGCAGGTATTGCGTTATCTGCTGGTTCGCACGGACGAGTAGCCAACCTTCTCACCGCCAAGACGCAAAGAACGCCAAGAAGCTACGCAAAAAGCCTTGGCGACCTCGGCGTCTTGGCGGCGAATCGGCAATTCTTGCATCGGGCTAGCATAGACCGTACTGGATTGGGTACACGGAGCGGTTTGGGAGCAAAGGAGTTTCGGGACATGGCCAGGGGTCTGAACAAGGTGATGATCATCGGCTTGGTGGACCGGCTACAAGAGATCCGCCACGCGCAAGACGGACAACCTGTCACGTCGTTCAGTGTTTCGGCTAAACGGCACTGGACAACCCATGCAGGCGAGCCCCGCGAAGCAACCGAATGGTTCAACGTGGTGGCTTGGGGTGATCTTGCCGAAGCCACGCATCGGTGGCTGCATCAAGGGCAGCGGATCTATGCGGAAGGGTACCTTCAGACCCGCAGATGGCAGAGCGATGGGGGCCGGCCCCGCTTCCGCACCGAGGTGGTGGCCAACAGGCTCATTCCCCTTGGCGATGAGCAGGTCGTGGCAGACGACGACGTAGGCGATAATGGCAAAGAACTGCCACTCTGCCTTAACTGCGTCACCGTCATCGGCAACCTGGGCCGGGACCCCGAGATGCGTTACACGCCCCACGGACAAGCCGTGACGTCGTTCAGCTTGGCCGCCAGCCGGCAGTGGACGTCTGCCGACGGCGAGCGGCAAGACGCCACCGAGTGGTTCAACGTCGTCTCGTGGGGCAACCTGGCAGAGATCTGCAACCAGTACCTGGCCAAAGGACGCCGGGTGTACGTCGAAGGTGAGCTGCGCACCCGGAGCTGGGATGACGCCAACGGCCAGAAGCACCTTCGCACCGAGCTCGTGGCCAACGAGATGATCCTGCTCGGTCCGCGGCCGAAAAATGGCGACAACAGACGACTATCGGCAACGTCTCAATCATAATCTAGTCAAGAAGGAGAATAAGGGAAACGATGAGTAATCAAGGCAGTCGCGGCAGGAGCCGCCGGGGCGGATACCGCCGACGGCGGTTCGGCGGTCGCCGCAAAGTTTGTGCGTTTTGCCTGGAAAAGACCAGGACCATTGACTACAAAGACGTGGGCACTCTGCGCCGATTTCTGACCGATCGGGGCAAGATCAAGAGCCGCCGCAAGACGGGGACCTGCGCCAAGCACCAGAGACGCCTGTCCATCGCCGTCAAGCGCGCCCGGCACGTGGCGCTGCTGCCCTTCACCGCCGAGCACATTCGCGGATACTAGACGAGGTTCCCAGGTGGTTGAGGGGCCGGTGACAATCTTTGAGGTTGTCGTCGGCTGATTCACCCCCACCATGGAGGGTCGTGGTTACGCGCGAACTGATGGGGGCAGGGTTTGCCCCCCCATCAGTCAACGCCTCATCACTACTCACGGAGTGAAGTAGATGGCTAGATCATCGAGAACACGGCAATCGGCCGGGCGGCGGTCTCGCCGACGGAACGAGCCGGCGCAGACCGGAAGAAAAACAAAGAAACAGATTGCCATGGGCCGCAAGCAGGCCCGGCAGAACCGCATCATCATGCTGGCGGTTGCCGGCTTGGCCGCGGTGATCATCCTGATCCTGGCGGTGGGCTTGATCCGCGAATTCGTGCTCAAGCCCGCCGAGCCGGTGGCCACCGTCAACGGGGCCGAGATCCGCACCGACGACTACCAGACGCTGCTCCGCTACCGGCGCTTTAACCTCCACGCCAACATCGACGAGCTGCAGGCGAATCTGCAAACAATCGACACAACCGACGAGGCCAACGAGTTTCTCGTGACCTTTTACCAACAGCAGGTCCAGCAGCTTCAGACCAGCCTCGGCCTGGCGCCCCAGGAGACCCTGGACGAAATGATCGAGCATCAGTTGATCCGGCAAAAGGCCGAAGAAGTGGGCATCACGGTCACAGAAGCCGAGGTGAAGCAAACCATCGACGACGAACTCCGACGCGCCTTCTCACCGGCCCCATCGACGGTCGTCACCGACACCGAGGACGCGCCGACGCCCACCCCCATTCCCGACGAGCAGTTGGACCAACTCTACCAGAATATTCTGGATAACATGGGCCTCTCGGAAAACGAGTTCGAAGGGATCATCCAGCGCAACCTGTACCGCAACGAAGTCCAGGAATATCTGGCCGGCCAGGTGGTGACGACCGGCCTCGTGGTCCACATCCAGTTGATCGAGACCGACACGGAGGAAGCCGCGACGACCGCCCGCCAGCGCATCGAGCTGGGTGAGGAATTCGACGTCGTAGCCCGCGAGGTCTCGACCGACACCCAGAGCGTAGAGAACGGCGGGGACCTGGGCTGGGTTATCACCGGGCAGTTGGCACCGCGCTACGGCGAGGACCTGGAGAACCTGGTCTTTTCCCTGGAGCCGGGCAAGCTGGAGCAGGTGGAGAGCAACGGGCAGTTCTACGTCGTCCAGGTGTTGGAGCGGGACGAGAACGGCACGCTGCCCCCGGAGGTTATCAGCCAGCGACAGAACAACGCCCTGACGGAATGGCTGGCCGAGCAGAAGGAATCGCCCGACGTCGAGATCGAGCGACTTCTGGAACCGGATCAGATTCCACCCGATCCCTTCGCCCAGAGCCTCGTGCCCTGATGGCCAAAGTCACACGCACAGAACGGCTGGAGCGCGCTCCAGCCGTTTTTCTTCGAGACCCGGCACCCTAGCTGGCCTCTCGCGTCACCTCGACGACGTTCTTCAAGCGCTCGATCTTGTCCAGGATGCTGATGAGCTGCGTCACCGCCGCGATCTCGAGGGTAGCCGTGAGCGTGATCAGATTGGTCTTTTGCGGCAGGGTAGACGTCACCTCCCGCATGTTGACCTCCTCCTCGGCAATGACCGTGGCAATGTCGCGCAGCAAACCATCGCGGTCCCAGGCCCGCACTTTGATTACGACCGGGTAGATGTGCTCGTTCTTGGTGCCCCAGTCCACTTCGATGAGGCGCTCCATTTCGCCTTTGCTCGTCCGGATCAAGATATTCGGGCAATCCCACTTGTGGATGGTGACCCCCCGCCCCCGGGTCACGTAGCCGATGATGGGCTCGTTGTCGTTGGGGCTCGGCTTGCAGCACTGGGCCAACTGGGTGTAGACCTCGCCGATGCCTTTGACGCGGATGCCCTCCGGCGTCACGGCGACGGGGGCCTCCTCCTCTTCGGTGAACACCTCCTCGTGCCGCAGGACCTGCAAAATGCGGGCCGCGATCCGCTGCGTGCTCAGGTCGCCAAAGCCGATGGCGGCGAAAAAGTCATCGACCTCCTCGTAGTCGAACAATTCGGCCACCTCGCGGTAGGTTACGTCGTCGGTGAGGTTGAGCCGCTTCAGCTCGCGCCGCAGCTGCTCGCGGCCGAAGCTGATGTTCTCTTCTCGATCCTGCTGGCGGAACCAGCGCCGGATCTTTTGCCGGCTCCGCGCCGAGCGGGTGTAGCCCAGGTCAGGCCGCAGCCAGTCCCGGCTGGGCCCACCCCGCTTGGAGGTGAGGATTTCGACCTGGTCGCCGTTTTTCAGGGTGTAGGTCAAAGAAACGAGGCGCCCATTCACGCGAGCGCCTCGGCACCGGTGCCCCACCTCGGTGTGGATGTAGTAGGCAAAATCGACGGGTGTCGAGCCGGCGGGCAGATCTCGGACCTCGCCCTTGGGCGTAAAGACGTAGACCCGATCTTCGAGCACGTCACTCTTGAGGGTGTCCACGAATTCCTTGGCATCTTGGACGTCCGAGCGCCAATCCATCAACGAGCGCAGCCAGGCCACCTTGTTCTCGTAGGCCAGGTCGCGCCGCAACCGCTCTTTGTATCGCCAGTGGGCCGCGATGCCATACTCGGCGCGGCGGTGCATCTCGTGGGTGCGGATCTGCACCTCCACCGTTCTCCCTTCCGGTCCCACTACGGCCGTGTGGAGCGACTGGTACATGTTGTCCTTCGGCGTGGCAATGAAATCATCGAACTCGCCGGGGATGGGGCTCCACAGGGCGTGCACCACACCCAGCGCCGCGTAGCAGTCCTGGACGCTATCCACGATCACGCGGATGCCGCGCACGTCAAAAATCTGGTCGAACTCGATGTCTTTGCGGCGCATCTTGCGATAGATGCTATAGATGTGTTTCGGCCGCCCCACCACCTGGGCGGCGATGCCTTCGAGGCGCAGGCGGGCCTGCAACTCGGCGACGACCTTTTTGACGTAGCGCTCCCGCGCCTCCCGCCGTTCGGCAATCAAACCGGCGATCTCGTGGTAAGACTCGGGATCGTAGTAACGCAAGCCCAGGTCTTCCAGCTCCCACTTGATCTGCCAGATGCCCAGGCGGTTGGCCAGCGGGGCAAAGATCTCCAGTGTCTCGCGGGCAATCCGCTCCCGCCGCTCCTGCGACAGAGAGCTGAGGGTCCGCATGTTGTGCAGGCGGTCGGCCAGCTTGATCAAGACCACGCGCACGTCGTCGACCATGGCCAGGAACATCTTGCGCAGACTCTCCGCCTCCTGCTCCTCGATGTCCCGCTTGCCCATCTTGCTCATCGTGTCGATGTAGGCCAGCTTGGTCACGCCATCGACGAGCTGGGCCACCTCGGCGTCGAACCGCCCCTCGACGTCGTCGACGGTCCAGTCGGTGTCTTCGACGACGTCGTGCAGCAAGCCCGCCGCCACGGCCCGGTGATCCAGACCCAGCCCGGCCAACAAACGGGCGACCTCGACGCAATGGATGACGTAGGGTTCACCGGAAACCCGCATCTGACCATCGTGCGCCAGCACGGCCTGGTTGTATGCCTCGTGGATCAGATCCAACTCGGCACCGCTGTAATATTCAGTTGCCCAATCCAATATCCCGTCGTCTACCATAGCCTGCCGTTGCCGTCACTCCTCTGCAAGTTGTCGTAAAAGTATAGCGCAAAACGCCGTTTTTTGCAACCAGCCCATTTTTGCCATTTGACGACGCTCTGGAAAAGACCTATACTTTGAACAACAGGCAAACACTCAGACCAGACCTGACAGGTCCTTGGAAACCCGGTCTCGGCCCAGAGTTTTTGTTATGACAAACTGGTACCTCGACAAACCTGTTTCGGGGACCCGCAAAGTACCGCTGCCGTCCCGGCGTCAGGTCTGAGCAGTTATCACGATAGTGGACAAATCAAGGAGTCTGTAGAAGATGCTTCCCGTTGGCCACGTGGCCTATACCTGGGCCGCCCTGACCTGGCTGCAATCGCGAGACAAAGCAACAAACGTGGATTACCGGGCCGCGGCCGCCGCCGCCCTGCTGCCCGACCTGGTGGACAAGCCCCTGTCCCTCACCCTGCTGTCCAACTCGGGGACGAGCCAGGGGCTGGCCCACACCCTGTTGGGCCACGCGCTCCTGACGGCCGCCGTCGCCCGGCTCAAGCCCGGCTGGCTGCCCTACGCCCTGGCCATCAACGGCCACCTGCTGGCCGACCAGATGTGGAAGTATCCCCGGACCTTGCTCTTTCCCTTCTCGGGACGGCTCGATTCCTGGAAGTTCATGGGCACGCCGGCGGCCATGCTCGACGCCTACGCCGAGATCGTCACCCGGCCGGCTATCGTCGCCGTCGAGCTCGTCGGCCTGGCACTGCTGGGCTGGGTGGTGGGTAAGGGCAGGCTCCATCGCCGGCAGGCCCTCAAGCGACTGCTGCGACGAGGAAAGCTAGAGATCACGGCTGCGACGAACGATGCCGGCCGCACAGGACAGAAAGAGAGGTAGTTGGATGCGCGTAATCGCCGGAATTGCCAAAGGCAGGCCCTTGCAAGCCGTGCCGGGCCAGGGCACCCGTCCCATCTCCGACCGGGTCAAGGAAGCCGTCTTTAACATCCTCGGCCCCCGCGTCGCCGGCGCCCGCGTGCTGGACCTCTTTGCGGGCACCGGCAGCGTCGGCATCGAAGCCCTGAGCCGGGGTGCGGCCCAGGCCACGTTCGTCGAAAGAAAGGGCCGGGCCATCGCCACCATCCGCGACAACCTGGAGACCACGGGCCTCCAGGACGGCGCCCAGATCGTCAAGGCCGACGTCTTTCGTTTTCTCTCCGGCGAGCCGGAGCCCTT
Source organism: uncultured Anaerolineaceae bacterium (assembly GCA_964387775.1). GTDB lineage: Bacteria > Chloroflexota > Anaerolineae > JAAYZQ01 > JAAYZQ01 > CAYLZO01. The sequence goes on along the minus strand of CAYLZO010000070.1, from coordinate 3,063 downwards.
TGACGTCGTCTACGTCGCCCCACCCCAGTACCGGGGGTTGTGGCGCAAGTCGCTGTTGGCCCTCGACGCCAGCCCGGGCTGGCTCTCCACCGGCGGGCTGGCCATCGTCCAGATCTTTCCCAAGGAGTTCGAGCCCCTCGACCTGGAGACGCTGCGCCTCGCCGACCAGCGCCGGTACGGCAGCACCCAGATCGACATCTACGAACCGACGTAGCGGGCATAGAGCGTCCGCGCCTGGGACGGCACGTCGGTCCCCTTGACGATGGCTCGCCCGTCGGGGAAAACCGTGAGCTGATGGCCCTCGACGTCCAGGCGCAGCAGGTACTCGTTGACGTCCACCTCGCCTACGTCCGCCAGGCGCCGGGCCAGACGCTGGAGATCCACGGGCTCGGCCGGCCGGGGGCGGACCTGCACGGCGCTCCGTCCGCACAGCACCGCCGCCATCGAGCCCCGCTCGGCGCTCAACAGATCGTATTCGCCCTGGTCGCAGACCGGGCACGGGGCATCCCCCTTCCGGGTCTCGGCGCGTTCAAAATCTCCGCTCCACACGTCGACCATGACCAGCCCGCCGAGCAGATCATCGGGCTGTTCGAGCAGGATCTTGAATCCCTCAGTCACCTCCAGCGCGGCAATGACGGCCACGGCGGCACCCAGGACGCCGACCGTCTCGCAGGTGGGCACCGAGCCGGGCGGCGGCATCGGCCCCAGCAGGCAGCGCAGGCAGGGCGTCTCGCCGGGCAAGATGGCGGCCGAGAGGCCGTAGGTGCCCAATACCCCGCCATAGACCCAGGGGATGCCGTGCTTGACACACGCCTCGTTGAGCAGATAGCGCACCTCAAAGTTGTCGGCCCCGTCCAGCACCAGGTCCGCTCCGGCAACGAGCCCCTCAACCGTATCGGCGTTGACGTCCATCACGTGGGCCTCGATCTCGACCAGGGAGTTGACCTGGCGCAGGCGCCGGGCCGCAGCCACGGCCTTGGGCACGCCGGCC
>CAYLZO010000070.1:0-2062 GCA_964387775.1 uncultured Anaerolineaceae bacterium | reverse complement strand
GCGTAGAGGGCCTGGCGGGGCAGGTTGTGCCACTCGACGAAATCGCGGTCGGCCAAAACCAGCCGGCCCACGCCGGCCCGGGCCAGGTGAGCGGCGACGTGGCTGCCCAGCGCCCCGCAGCCGACGACCGCGGCCATCTTTTCTGCCAGGCGCTCCTGGCCCGCCCGGCCCCAACCGGGCAGGATCATCTGTCTTGAATAGCGCTCAAACGGATCAGTCATCGCTTCTCCAAGAAACTCCTTCTCATTCGTTATGTCACCTTGGCGTCTATGCGGAGCGTGGCGATCTCTTTGGCCCGCAGCCGCAGGCTGACGCGATCTGTGTCGTTCCCCAGGGGGCGGAGGACTTTGTCCTCGTCGAGGGAGACGAAGGACACCCGGGCCGCGGGCCGCCACAAGCTGAGGCTGGCCTCCACGGGCACCGGGGCACTGTTGTAGAGCCGCACGACGAGACCGGCCCCGGTCTCTGGCGGCTTGACGGCGCTCACCACCACGGCCGCCGGCGAGACCTGGAGAAAGCTGGCCCTGGGCGGCAACGAGCCGCTGTGGGCGCCCGAGCAGACGGCCCGCAGCGGCGCCTCGAAGGCGTGGGCCTCGCGCTGGGCGCTGAGATAGTTGCCGGCGTGGGGCACCAGGGCATAGTGGAACGTGTACCGGCCGCGGCATTGGGCTTCGGGGGTGGGCAGGCCCGGCCCGGCGTGGCCCGGGCGGTTGTGCAGGTCGCCGCGCGACAGCCAGCCCACGCAGCGCAGCAGCGTCAGGGCCAGCGTCACGCCCGCTGACGGGTCGTCGCCGGGCAGCACCTCGAACTCGGGCAGGCCCCGGTTGGCGAGCAGCACGCCCTGCTCCCCGTCGCTGACGTCCACAAAGCTGCGCTGGGGGTGAAAGCCGACGGGCTGTTCGGCCCAGCCGCCCGTGTCCTCCGGCAGGGCGATGGGCCGCTGGACGACGTCAAAGTGGCCCTCGGCCCACGAGCTCTCGGTGTTGATGGGCGTGGGAAAGTGGACGCGCAGCCGGTGATCCTCGGCCTGATTCTCCACCGTGGTTTCGAATTCGACACAGCGCACGCCGGGCGTGAGACGCACGCGGCTGGTGATGGGCACGTCCACGCGCCGGGGGCTGCGCCTCGACCGGTCGCCCTCCAATAGGCCGCCGGGCAGGCGGTAGAGCAAGACGATCTCGAGCGTCGAGCCCACCCCATCGTCCAGGCGGCGGAGGGTCGGCGGTCCCACCGGCCCGTCGACGAGCAGGTCGTGCTCCGGCGGGCAAAAGGTATACTCGTCACCCCGGTCGCCGCCATCCACGAAACGGTTGGCACCGGACAGGGTCAGGCCGGTGGCCTTGTCGGTGATGGTCAGCGTGCCGTCTTTCGGGTCGGCCTCGACGCGGAAGAACTCGTTTTCGATGGAAGGTGGGGCGCCCTCCGGGCGAGTAGATTGGTAGATCGGGGATTGGGAGGTTGGGGATCGGGCGTCGGTGAGGGCGAACTGCCGGTAGCCGAGGCCGGGGACGTCCTGGGCCAGGAATTCGATTTCGAGGCCCAGGTCTTTGATGGCGCGCACTTGGAACTTTTGGAACTTGTCATCGTCCAGCAGAGCGCGGACGCGGTCCAGGATAACGGGAAGGCTATCGCCCGGGTCCTTGGCGTCGCGGTGGTAACAGGCCAGCACGTCCAGGCGGGCGAGGTTATCCTCGACCTCGATCTGAACGTCTTGGAGCAGGAGGTCGATGAAAAAGCGGCCGCCGTCGGCCTCGACCTGGTCGAGCCAGGCGGCCAGGGCCTTGCGATCCATGGGCACCTCCGAGTGCTCGCGCACCGCGTGCTCGACCACGTGGTGCGGTACCGGCCGGCCCTCGTCGTCCACCAGGCGCCACGCGTCCCTCGGCGCCGGCCGGATGCGGGCGCGGACCCGGTCGGTGCGCGGGAAGGCGGAGGGGTTAAAGACGAGGATCGAGTCGGGAGCCTGGGTGTTGACCTGGGCGGCGATAGTCTCCAGGCTGGCCCGGGTCACCTCCTCGGCGATCTGCTCGCTCCAGGCAAAGCGGGTCTCCATCTCGCGGTG
>CAYLZO010000069.1:2926-21186 GCA_964387775.1 uncultured Anaerolineaceae bacterium | reverse complement strand
CAACTCCTGCCAGTCAGGAGATGATAATGGTAGATGGGAGCAACTGCACCCAATTTCGTTTGTTGTTACCTGGCGAGAGGAGCAAAGGGGTGAAAGCAAAGGAACTCATCGAGCAATACAAAGCAGGCGAGCGCAACTTTGCCGGAATCTTTCTGGCTGGAGTCAATCTGAGTCATGCTGACTTGAGTGGCATCAACCTGAACGGGGCGAACCTTCGCTGCACCAATCTGCGTCACGCGAACCTGAGCGCTGCCGACCTCAGCGGAGCCGATCTGTACGAGGCGAACCTGCGCGGGGCCATTCTGCGCAGCGCCGACCTGAGCAACGCCATCCTTTGGAAAGCCGACCCGTCTGGCGCTGACCTGGAAGGGGCTATCCTGAGAGATGCCAGGGTGACCGATGTGCAGCTCGCCCGGGCCGAGTCACTGAAAGGTGCAACCATGCCCAATGGTGGAAAGCATTACTGATCTGCGCCAGCCCGCCCAGTCGCGGGATACGATTGGCAATACGAACGCATGTCAGCTCAAGGCGGATTTCCGTGCCCGAAAAGCGCCGCCAGGCGTCTAGTTGCAGGGGGAATAACAGATGAGCCATCAGAAACCTGTCCGTGTATTGATCGTCGAGGATAACGATGTCGCTGCCGACATGATCGAGAAGCTGTTGAAAAGCGCAGGATTTCAAGTCATCGGGAAGGCGACGAACGGTTCACAGGGTGTGGAGATGACACAATCCACACAACCCGACGTAGTGCTGATGGACCTGATGATGCCCGGGCTGAATGGCGTCGAGACCACACAACTGATTCAAGAGCGTTGCCCCACGCCGGTGGTCATGCTGACCGCCTACGAATCTCCCGAGATGGTGGCGCAAGCCAGCCAGGCCGGGGTCGGCGCCTACCTGGTCAAACCGGCCAGCGTCGGCGAAATGGAGCGGGCCATCACCATCGCTCTGGCCCGTTTCGACGACATGATGGCCGTGCGCCGTCTGAACGCCGAACTACGAGCCGAGATCACCGGGCGCAAACAGACGGAGGAGATACTGCGGCAGCGGACACGCGACCTTGGCGAGCGGGTCAAGGAGCTGAAGTGCCTCTACGGCGTTGCCGACCTCATCGGACAGGCGGACGCTCTACAAAAAGTCCTTCAGGGGGTGGTGGCTCTCATGCCCCCTGCCTGGCGGTATCCGGAAATCGCCTGCGCCCGGCTCACCCTGGAGGGTCAAGAGTACAGCACCGAAAACTTCACAGAGACTCCCTGGAAGCTGGTTAGCGGCATCAGTGTGCAGGATGAGCAAATCGGCACGGTGGAGGTTTGTTACCTGGAAGAAAAGCCGGAACGTGACGAGGGACCTTTCTTGAGGGAGGAGAGAAGCCTGCTCAACGCCCTTGCCGAGCGGTTGGGGTACTACATCGAACGCAAGCAGGCAGAGGCGGCGCTGCTCGACGCTGAAGCCAGGTACCGCACATTGGTGGAGCAACTCCCGGCCATTATCTACATCGTCGAGTTCGGCGCGGTCAACAAGACGACCTACATCAGCCCCCAGGTCGAGTCGTTGTTGGGCTTCTCTCAAACCGAGTGGCTGGCTGATCCCGATCTCTGGATCAAGCAGCTCCATCCCGACGACCGCGACTTGGTGCTGTCCGAGATCAAGCGCAGAGATGCAAGCGGCGAACCGTTGGAGCTGGAATACCGGGTGTTGACTCGCGATGGCCGCGTGCTTTGGTTCCGCAGTCGAAACGCCCTGGCGCAGGACAAAGCCGGCCAAATTCGTTACTCACACGGTGTGCTGTTCGACGTCACCCGGCAGAAGCAGGTAGAGGAAGCCTTGCGGCAGCGCATCGCTGCCTTGGCCCTCCTCAGTGACGTCAGCAAACAGATCGCCGCCCTGTTGGAGTTGGACAGCGTGCTGGACAAGGCCGCCCGGCTGGTGCAGCAGAGCTTTGGCTACCATCACGTCGGCCTTTTTGCCCTGGATCGCGAACGGGGTGAGCTGGTGGTGAGGGCCAGGGCCGGCGATTTCGTCTCCCTTTTCCCTCCCAACCACCGCATCACCTTGGAGCAGGGCATGGTCGGCTGGGTGGGCTGCCACGGCCAGACGCTGTTGGCCAACGACGTGCAGGCCGAACCACGATACGCCAGTTTTCTCCCCAAGATCCCCACCCGTTCCGAGTTGAGTATCCCCATCCGGGCGGCAGAGGAGATCGTCGGCGTGCTCGACGTCCAGAGTCCGTATCTCGACGCCTTTGGCGAGGATGACGTCATGGTTCTGGAAACCCTGGCCGACCAGATCGCCGTGGCCATCGAGAACGCCAGGTCGTACCAGGCAGTCCGGCGTGAGCTGGACGACCGCCGCCGCGCGGAACAGGCGTTGCAGGAGAGCGCCGGCCAACTGGAGAGCCAAAAACAGTTCATCACCAGCATCGTGGATAGCATCCCCAGCTCCCTGGTGGTCATCGACCGCAACATGCGGATCGTGTCGGTCAACCGCAACTTTGTGGAAAAGACCCGGCGTGATGCACCGGACACCGTCGGCCGCCACATCAACGAGGTCTTTCCCCCGGTGTTGATCGGCCACACCCACCTGGAGCAAAAGGTGCAGGAGGTCTTTCGCAACGGCCAACCGCTGGAGGGCGGTAGGGTGGCCTACCGCGCCCCCGGCATAACAACTCGCATCTATTACCACCGCTTCATCCCCCTCGGCGCGGCGAAAGCGTCGGGCAAGGCGGTGAAAAACGTCATGCTGCTGATGGATGACATCACCGAGCGGGAACAACTGGGCGAAGAGGTCCAGCGGGCGGAACAGCATCTGGCCAGCGTGGTCGAATGCGCCAACGACATGGTGGTCTCGTTGGATCCCAGGGGGCGGATCGTGACCTGGAACCAGGCGGCGGAACGGATCTCCGGCCTGCGCGCCGAACAGGTCAGGGGCCAGTCCCTCCTCTCTCTGTGCGCCGTCGAACACGGCCCAATCGTGACCGACATGCTGCAGCGGCTGGCGCGGAGGGAGCAGGTCCAAAACACCGAGGTCAACCTCCTGCCCGCCGCTGGACAGCAGGTGCCCATCGCCTGGAGCTGCTCCTCCATGCAGGACGATGTGGGCAAGGTGACGGGCATCGTGGCCGTGGGGCGGGATCTGACGGAGCGACGCCAGTTGGAGGCGCAACTGATCCACTCGGCCAAGATGGCTTCCCTGGGGGTGATGGCCGGGGGCATCGCCCACGAGGTGCGCAACCCGCTGGGCATCATCTCCACCGCCGCCCAGTTGCTGCTGGAGCGCCCCGACGATGCCCCACTCCGCAACGAATGCGCCGAAAAGATCTATGCCGCCACACAGCGGGCGTCGTTGATCATCGAGGGCCTGATGAAGTTCGCCCGCCCGCAGAAGGAACCGATGGCCAAGGTTGACCTGAGCGCCACGATGGAGGATATCTTGAAACTGATGAGCAACCAACTGACGGTGCAAAAGGTAGCCCTGGTCAAAGCGATCCCAGAGAGCTTGCCCAGGGTGTACGGCCACCCCAGCTTGTTGCAGCAGGTCTTTAGCAACCTGATCCTCAATGCCTGCAACGCCATGCCGGCGGGCGGAACATTGACCGTCGCCTGCCTGCCGGCCGAGACAGGGACCGTGGAGATCAGCTTCAGCGACACCGGGCAGGGCATCCCGCCGGAGCATCAGTCCAAGATCTTTGACCCCTTTTTCACGACCATGCCCGTGGGCAAGGGCACCGGCCTGGGGCTGTCCATCAGTTACAGTATCATCCAACAACACCGGGGCAGCATCACGGTAGACAGCCAGGCGGGCCGAGGGACGACCTTTACCATCCAGCTGCCGGTAACGACCTGAGGCCCCCGGCGGCCGGCGTAGTTTTACAGGAGAAAGAATCATGCACGATCTTGCCACGATCCTGGTAGTGGACGACGAGCCGGACATGGGCTGGGCCCTGGCCAACATCCTGCGCCCCGCCGGCTATGCGGTGGTCACCGCCACCACGGGCAGCGAAGCCCTGACGCTGGTCGCCGGCCGCGAGCCGCCCTACGCCGTCGCCTTTGTGGATGCCAAGCTCCCCGACGCCGATGGCCTGGAGCTGGCCGCCCAGATCCGCCAGCAGAGTCCACAGACAGCCATTGTCCTGATCTCCGGCTACTACTATCAGGAGGACGGCGCCATCGTCAAGGGTTTACAGGAGCACCTCCTCGTAGGCTTTGTGTCCAAACCCTTCCAGATCGACCAGGTCCGGCTGCTGACCCGTCAAGCCGTGGAACACGGCCCGGAAGGAGGTGAGGCTGATGACCTGTATCCTGCTGGCCGATGACGAACGAGACCTGGTCTGGGCCGTGGAGCACAGCCTGCGCCACGAAGGCTACCAGGTGCTCGCCGCCTACGACGGTACGGAGGCCCTGGCCCTGGCCCGGCGACAGCGTCCGGACCTGATCGTCCTGGACATCGTCATGCCCGGGCTGGACGGTTTGCAGGTCTGCCGTAAACTGCGCCAGGACCCGACGTTGAGCGCCATCCCCATCCTCTTTCTGACGGTGCGCAGCAGCATCGAGGACCGGATCACCGGGCTGGACGAGGGGGGTGACGACTATCTGCTCAAGCCCTTCGATCTGGGAGAGCTCAAGGCCCGCATCCGGGCTTTGCTGCGCCGCGACCACTCGGCCGCTACACAAGAAAGAGACACCGAAAGAGCAGGTTCGCTGCTGAGCGTGGGCGGCCTCACTCTGGACCTGAAAACCTGCCAGATCCGGATAGCGGACCGGACCGAGCAGCTCACGCCCACCGAGTTTGAGCTTTGTTACTACCTGATGACCCACGCCGGCGAGGCCTTTTCCAGCAAACAGCTCCTGCAGCGGGTCTGGGGCTATGCCCCCCAGACGGCCGACCCCAGCCTGGTGCGCGGGCACATCAGGAACCTGCGGGCCAAGATCGAGCCCGACCCGGAGCACCCCGTCTACATCTGCTCTATCCCCCGCCTCGGCTACCTCCTGAAGAAACACCCATCTCCCGAGAACAACACTGCTTCGGAAGCGGTACCCCCCAGGTGACCCATGCCAGATGTTGCCCATCCGTGCATACCCGGCCAACTCCCCACACTAACGCAACTCTAACGCAAGCCCCACGCCAGTCTCACCTCCGCAACGGCGGTTTTGTGGTATAGTAGAACTGTCGTACTCGACTAAATCAATCCACGGGAAAGGAGGTGATACAAGATGGCAGTTGAAAAAACCATTGCGTCAACGAGTTTGGCAGAGGTAGTGGACCGCATCCTGGACAAGGGCATCGTCATCGACGCCTGGGTGCGCGTCTCCCTGGTCGGCATCGAGCTGCTGGCTATTGAGGCCCGCGTGGTCGTGGCCGGTGTGGACACCTACCTCAAGTATGCCGAGGCCGTGGGCCTGACGGCTGCCGGCACAGTGCCGGCCTAGACAACTGGCAAGAACCACTTGCCGATCCAAAGCAGAGGAGGAAATGAAACATGGCAGTTGAGAAAACGATTGCGTCAACGAGTTTGGCAGAGGTAGTGGACCGCATCCTGGACAAGGGCATCGTCATCGACGCCTGGGTGCGCGTCTCCCTGGTCGGCATCGAGCTGCTGGCTATTGAGGCCCGCGTGGTCGTCGCTGGTGTGGACACCTACCTCAAGTACGCCGAGGCCGTGGGCCTGACGGCTGCCGCGGCTGCCTAGACCACCGCCTACCGCCGGGGAGCAGGGGAGACCATAAGCCTTGGAAGCTCCCCTGCACCTCAGCCTGGCGGTGTAGGAAACGATAGTCGGTAGATCATCGGCCTGAGTGAAGGAGGGGTCTATGGCACTATACGATGATATGCGCCAATTAGCCCAGAACCTGTTGGCGGCGCACGGCGACCGGCGCGCTGCGGTCTTGGATGTTCGCGTCAAGACCGCAGCGGAACTGGCTGAATTCCACACCATCCGTCGAGACATGGCCGTTGAGCAGCAGCAGTGGCTGGATGAGCACATGGCCGACCTGCGCAGCGAAGTGGGTGAGATGCGCCGGGATGCAGTGACCTTCCTGCAAGAGATGGACGCCGAGCACCAGGCCGTGGCTGCCGCGCAGCGCCAGCGATTGAACGAACACATGGCTGGATTGCGCACGAACGTGGGCGAGATACGCCGGGATGCCACAGTCTTTGTCCAGCAACTGGACGCCACGCAGCAGGCCATGGCCGCCGCGCAGCGCCAACAACTGGACGACCAGGTAGCCGGGTTGCGCCATGGTGTGGCGACCTTTCTCAGCGACATGGATGCTGCCCATCAGGCCATGTCCACCGGGCAACACCAGGAACTTGCCAACTACACGGACGGGTTACGCCACAACGTAGATGCTCTGCGCCAGGACGCCGCGACCTTTGTGTTAGAACTGGCCGCCGCGCAGCAGGCCATGGCCGCCGCGCAAAACGAACACCTGGCCTGGGATCGCACCCGCCTGGTCTCTGACACGGCGGCTTTCCTGGGAGGTGCAAATGCCACACACCAGGCCATGACCGCCGGACAATGGCGGCGACTGGACGCGTATATGGCCCGACTGAGTCGCAGAGTGGGCGATCTGCGTCAGGATGCCGCGACCTTTGTGCAAGAACTGGACGCCGCGCACCAGGCCATGGCTGTCGAGCAAGGCAAACATCTGGCTGAGGAGCGCACCCGCCTGGCCTCTGACACAGCGGCCTTCCTGGGGGATGCAGGCGCCGCGCACCAGGCCATGACTGCTGCACAGCGCCAGCAACTGGACGAGTACATGGCCGGGCTGCGTCGCAAAGTGGACGATCTGCGCCAGGATGCCGCGACCTTTATGGAGGATCTGGACGCCGCCCACCAGGCCATGGCCGCCGAGCAACAACAGTGGCTGGCTGCCGAGCGTGCGCAACTGGCTCTCGACGTAGGCGGCCTGCGCGCCGGGTTCCAGGCAGAGCTGAGGGCGGTGCGCACCGATCAGAGTGACGCCCGGCGGGTGTGGAGAAACCTCGCCCTGCTCCTCCAGCAGCGCCAGGGCAAACGTCTATCTACCCAGCCGCCATCAGCCGCTCCCCCAGCACCTCCTCCACCGTCACCGCCGGTCGAAGAGCCTGCGGCGCCTCCAATTCCAGTGGCCGAGGCTGCTCCTCCACCGTCACCGCCGGTCGAAGAGCCTGCGGCGCCTCCAGCTCCAGTGGCCGAGGCTGCTCCCGACGACCTGACCGCTATCCGGGGGATCGGTCCGGGGATGAAGGAACGTTTGAACCAGGCTGGCATCAATACCTTTGCCCAGATAGCCCACAGCACACCTGATGAGCTGCGCGATCTGCTCGGTGTCGCCGGCCGGTTGGCCAAGGTAGAGAGGTGGATCGAACAAGCACGCGGCATGGGGAGCACGTGACCGCAAGTTCCATCCTGCTGCTCTCTCAGGCCCGGCAGAAACAGACCATCACACGCCGGGCCTGGGGGAGCAGATGAGGGCACACTTGGCCAATCGCCGGCCTGGCAATCAACAGACAAGACCGATGGCCTTTTCTGCAACCCCATGAGGGGCCAAGTCTGACGGCGAGTTTTTTTATCGCCAACCTATCTGCTAGATGATCGGCTAGACGATATAGCACATATACTTTGACCTGACAGGTCTCCAGAAGACCTGTCAGGTCTAGACTGAGCGGGATTATGTATTTGGGGATTCGCAAGATCCGATCCGCGGGCCGGACCAGCGGTAGCATCGAGATCACCTTACCGGCCCAACTACAGGCCCTGGAAGGGGTAGAATGCCGCCTGACCGTGCGGGATGGGCCCCGGCCGGAGATCGTGTTGCAGACCGATCTCTCGGCCACCCAGCCCCTGTTCCAGGAACTGTGGCAGAAACTGCGCCTGGGCCTGGGCGAGATCGACGATCTTGGCGACTTTTCCCCGGCCGATTTCACCCTGGCTCTTTTCCCGCCCCGCCACTGGCAGGAGCGCCCCCCCCTGGCCTACGCCGATGCCCTGGCCGTCTTGCACCAACGGGCGGGGCAGGATGGCCGGGCGTCAGAATCCATGGTCCGGCTGCTGGCCTTCCTGGCTGTGGCCGCTGCCTACCGCCTCGGCCTGAACGGCGATCTGGCCCTGGCCTTTGGGGACGCCGTCGCCTATCTCATCACCGGCACCTCAGCCGGGCTGGGCACTGACTTTGAGCGAGGCATGGCCCACCGCATCTTTTGGGGGGACATGCGAAGCCAACAGCCCCTGGGCTCTCTCTGCCACGACCAGGTTTGGCAAAGGGCCAGGCCAGGCTTCCGGCGAGTCTATGAACAGTTCCGCACCTGGCAAGAGCACGCACAAGTCTATGCAGCCGCCCGAAAGACATGGTATCGAGCGCTGATGGTCGAGATGGGCGTGCAATCGTCCTCCGTGGGGGAATTACTAAACAGGTCTGTTGACGACAGACGCAAAGGAGGTAGTCCCTATGACTAAGGTACCAAGAACGACGGCTGAAGGGCCGCTGACGGTCCTGTCCGTGCAGCCACGTCCCGATTTTGTAGCAACAGCCACCATCCGGGCGGTGACGGAACGGTCGCTCGCCTATCTGAGTGCTGGCTACCCGGTCCACTTTCGGGGACCGGCCGGCACAGGCAAAACCACCCTGGCCCTGCACGTTGCTTCCCAGTTGGGGCGGCCGGTGATGCTCATCGCCGGCGACGAAGAGTTCGCCACCTCAGACCTCATCGGCGGCCAATACGGCTATCGCTACCGCAAGGTCGTCGATCGCTTCATCAGCACGGTCTACAAGTACGAGGAGGACGCCGTGCAGCGCTGGGTGGACAACCGCCTGACGACCGCCTGTCGCGAGGGCTTTGTCCTCATCTACGACGAGTTCACCCGCTCCCGCCCGGAAGCCAACAATGTCCTCCTGGGCGTGCTGGAGGAGGGATTGCTCATTCTGCCCAACATGAGCCACAGGGATGGCTACATCAAGGTCCATCCCGAGTTCCGGGCCATCTTTACCAGCAATCCCCAAGAGTACGCCGGTGTGCACGAAGCCCAGGACGCCCTCAGTGACCGGTTGGTGACTATCGACCTGGACTACTACGACCGGGAGACCGAGATCGCCATCACCGCCTCTCGCTCCCACCTGCCGCCGGAGGAAGCAGCCCGGATCGTGGACGTCGTCCGCGACTTTCGGGCCTCGGGGGAATACGATCAGACCCCCACGTTGCGGGCCTGTGTCATGATCGGCCAGGTGACGGTCGGGTTGGGTTTGCACCCTTCCGCCAAAGAGGCGCGTTTCGTCGCCATCTGCCTGGATGTCCTGGAATCCAAGACGGCCTTTACCAGCCAGGCCCGCGAGCGACGGGTTCAACAGCGCAAGATGCTCCTCAGCTTGATCGAGCACCATTGCGATGGAAGACTACTAGCCAACAACCTGCAGGCAATGAACGACATGGATGACCGGCAGAAAGGGGTGTGATCGAGATGAAAAAAGTGCGTGTCAGGAGCATGCGGGACATTCCCACCATTCAAGGCCTTCGCCACCGTTCCGTACCGGCCAGCCGCGAGCAGGCCGTGGCCGAGGTGGCCCGCATGGAACACGAAAAGGCCCGCCTGGAACGGGAGCTGGCAATCTGGCTCGGAAACCAGCGGAACACAGAAAAGCGCCTTCGACAAGTAGAAGAGCGACTTGTCAGCCTGGAGCACATCCTGAATCCGCCTGACGGCGACGGAGCGACGAAGCGACAGGCCCGCCGCACACCAACTGAAAGAGCAGAGGGCGGCGAAGAGGAGGTCCAGAAGTGGCGGGAGATCCCACTGGAATACTAGGGGTTTTGGATTTGCGATTTTGAATGAAGAAGCGTTGAATCAATCCAAGACCCCACATCAAGAAAGGAGGACGACCATGAGTGGTTCCAATGTCCTAGGACGCATTCGGACGCACAAGCATATCCGCACCATGCGCTCCACCCGGGTCAACACCGGACCCGGGCGTCACGCCTGGTGGCCCCGGTTGCGGGAGACGGAACGGCTGGACAGGGAAGCAAAACGCCGGCAAGCACGCCGCTGACCCTTCAGTAGGTAGATCAGAAGCCGGGTTTCTTGAAATGGAGAGAAAAACTATGGAAGAGAAAAAGGGAAAAGGAGCAAAGGGGGACGTCTCCTTTGATCTGGGTTTCGGTGGCCTGTTCAAGGGCCTGGGCAACTTTTTGGATCTGCTCTCCGAGATGGTCGAGACAGGCGAAGAGATATCATCCCAGAGCGGAATGGAGCAGGAGATCCATCGCACCGCAGAATTTAAGGTCAAGGGCCTGGGCGACCAGGCGCGGGGCGTCTATGGCCTCACCGTCCGCACCGGCATCGGGGGCATCCCACGGGTGGAGCGCTTTGGCAATATCCGCGCCACCGAAGAAGGGCCGGTAGTGGCCGAGGTGCGCGAGCCCCTGGTGGATGTCTTTGACGAAGAGTCAGAGATCGTCATCGTGGCCGAACTGCCCGGCGTGGGTGAGGGGGAGATCCACATCGCAGTCAAAGACGATATCCTCTCCTTGGAGACCCGCGGCGAACGCAAGTATGCCAAAGAGATCCTGCTGCCCGCGCCCGTGAATGCAACGACGCTGCAGGACGCATACAAGAACGGCATTCTGGAAATACGGCTGGCCAAAGCACAGTAAGGATTCTGGAGATTGGAGAGTAGGGATTGGATCGAGCCAGTCTCAACCCAAATCCGCAATCGGAAATCGGAGTATGACACACACCATCAAGCACTTTAGCCTGCATCGCATCGCTGGCACAGAGCTACGGGTCGTGGCCGACGTGGAGGTCGGCGTGCTGCCGGTGGTTCAGGTAGAGGAGGCGGTGATCCGGGGCTATGCCCGGCGCTCACGCTGGCCTCACCACTGGGTGAACCTCACCATCTTGCAGGATCTGCGGCCTCTGCTCCGCCAGCTCCGCCAGATGGCCGAGCTGACCGATACTTCTGCGGGACAGAGCCTGCCGCCCGGAGGCGCAGTAGACCTGGACAGCCGGCCGGTGGTCAACGTCTACGATCTGACCGATCCCGAAGGATGTCACGTCTTTGTCAACCAGCAGGTGATGATGACAGAAGGCTACTGGGACGATCTCCTGGCCATCCAGGGCTTGCTGGCCCACGAACACGCCCATCCCCTGGCCGAGAATGAAACGATCCGGGCTTCGCGCCAGTTGGGGGTAGAACTCTTGCCACATTTTGACTTTCCGATTTCCGATTTTGGAACGGAGGGCCGTTCATCGAGAATCGTTCGCCTGTTATCCCTGTTGGCCGGCAAGCTAAGTGTTTACGCGCCACGGGAGATCTTTGGCAACGAGCTGGCCATCGGCAGCGGCTTTGGCGACGCCCTGCTCCACCTGAACCGGTGCAACGTGGTCAATGCGGGCCGCAGCGTGGCCGGGCGGCCAGAGCTGGTCCAGCGGCTGCAACAAGAGGTGAGCGGGGGAACGCTCAGCCCGACGGCAGCTTACCTGCTGCTGCTCATCGGCGACCTGACGAGCTACCTGGACCTTGTCTTGGAGATCGCACCTTTCTATCGCACCGGGCGGGAAAGCGATGCCCGGGAACTGGAGACTGTGCTGGAGACCGCCCTGTTTCCCCACCTGGAACCGCCGGTAGTCCAGGCCTACACGACCCTGCGGGAGCAGTACGTCACCCTGATGGCCGACCTGTCGCCGCCCGGGTTGCTGGATTGGAGCCAGGGGGTCTTGCGCATCCTGGACCAAGCCCTGGCCGAGAAGGGATTGGCCTTGCACTGGCGTTTGTGGAAACGCGAAGAATGATGGCTGGCGGCGATGAGCCGCTGGCCGATGGGGGAGGAACCCTATGCCTGCACCGGGAAACTCGCTGGGCAAGTACATGTATTGCATCATCCGTTCTGCGGAGTCCCACCAATTCACCAATCTGGGCATTGGCGAACGCGGCGACATTGTCGATACCGTGCACTTTATGAACCTGGCCGCAGTGGTCAGCGACTCGCCCATCATCGAGTACGCCAGCAGCCGGCGCAATATGATGGCCCACACCCTGGTGTTGGAAGAAGTGATGCGCGAGTTCACCATCCTGCCGGTGCGCTTTAGCACGGTAGCTCCGAGTGCCCAGGATATCGAGGAACAGTTGCTGAAGCGACGTTTTGGTGAGCTCAATGGACTTCTGGCCGAGATGGAGGGCCGGGTGGAGATGGGCCTGAAGGCCTTTTGGTACGAGGGCATCATCTTTGAGGAGATTGTCAAGGAGGATCCGCTCATCCGCCGCTTGCGAGACAGATTGGTAGGCCGTTCCACCGAGGAGACCTACTACGAGCGCATCCGCCTGGGCGAGATGGTCGAGAGCGCTATGTGGAAGAAGCGAGATGCAGATGCCGAAAAGATCCTCGATCGTTTGCGTCCCCTGGCCGACAAGAGCCAGGTCAACAAAGTAATTACCGACCGGATGGTCCTGAATGCCGCTTTCTTGATAGAACGGAAGCGGGAGCCCGAGTTCGACCAGGCAGTTCAGGAGTTGGATGGGGAGATGGGCAGCCGTCTGATGTTCAAGTACGTGGGGCCCGTGCCGCCCTATAACTTTGTCGATATCGTCGTCCATTGGGACGAGCGCTAGCCGGTGTTCCTTGTCAAGCATCCATGGCATTCGATCATCAATCTGCGGAGGTGAGTCGTGGGGTTTCTAACCAAGTTGTTGACCCTGCCCATCACGGGCCCCTTCCAGGGCGTGATCTGGATCGCCGAGAAAGTAACCGAGCAGGTCGAGAAGGAACTGTACGACGAGGACAAGGTGCGCGGGCAGCTCATGGAACTGGAGCTGCATTTTGACCTGGGAGAGATCGGCGAAGAGGAGTACCTGGCCGCCGAAGATGTGCTGCTGGCGCGGCTGAAGGTGATCCGGGAACGCCAAGCCGCGGCGCGTGAAGGCGGCGCGTGAAGCCTGACATTCACACTTGAGGAGGAGTTCATGATGACCGGAATAGAGATCGCACAGCGGGCCAAGGAGCAACTGGCCCAACTCACGGGGCTCAGTCCCGACACGATATCGTCCTTTGCCAAACATCAAGATGGCTGGCACGTCACCGTCGAGTTCGTCGAGATGAAGCGCATCCCCGATTCTACCGACATGCTGGCCACTTATCAGGCATTGTTGGACGATGAGAGCAACGTACTCAGTTATCAACGCACCAGGCGGTACCTTCGCCAACAGGCCATGGACGAAGAAGAGTAGGCGGTTGGCTCGATCAACAGGCACGTGAATAAAGTGCAGGCAAAAGGAGGATGAATAAACATGGCAAAACGAACAAGCTCAGTCCCCGAAGCAATCAGTGCTTCCCTGTTGGGCCTGGCAGAGTCCCTGGAACAGCAGGGCAAGGTCCACCAGTCCCTGGACCCCTACCTGAAGCTCGTCGAGCGCTACCCGGACAGCCAGGAAGCGCCGTTGGCCATCCAAAAACTGCTGGCCATTACCGAAGACTTTCGTAAAGCAGGCCAGCATCACATGGCCCTGAGGGTGCTGGAACGATTGGAGATGGCTCACCAGGAGTAAAAGCTTGTCTGAAAAGCCCACCACGAAGGCATAAGGGTCACATCTTTGTCGGGGCCTTTCCAAGCCACCAACCAGGAATGGTGGAGCAAGCGGAGGGGGTAAAGTGAGGGGAACAGGTAGAAAAGAGAGTATCCACTGTCCCATCGATCTCTTTCCCCAACAGGAGGCAGAGACCACTCGCTTGACCGAAGCGATCAACCAGGTGCCCACGGCTGCGGAGAAGGTTCCCTTCGCCCAGGCCCTGGTGGAGGCGGCAGACGTACTCCTGGCCTGCAACTATCACGACAAAGAGAGCATGGACTGTCGTCTGTGCCGCAACCTGGCCGGCGTACGACACAGAACGGCCGGCCTGATCGCACAGGTCGGCCGCCTGAGCCACTGACCGGCAAGGGCATGTTGTCAGCTTGGCGAACAAAGTGGGAACGGCTGTTCGCCATTAGCGGCAGCCAAAAAGGAGAATACTATGCCGAATCCGCGTATGGAACACTCGATCCAGACCAGTAGCCTGGCCGACATCCTCGAGCGAGTGCTCGACAAGGGCATCGTCATCGCCGGGGATATCACTATCTCCCTGGTGAATGTCGAGTTGTTGAGCATCAAGCTGCGCTTGCTGGTGGCCTCGGTGGACAAGGCCATGGAGATAGGCATCAACTGGTGGGAGAGCGATCCTTATCTCTCCTCCCGGGCCAAACAAATGGAGGAGGAAAACCGTTTGCTCCAGGAACGGCTGGAGCGCCTGGAAGCCAGACTGGGGATAGCAGCATGACAGAGACAACGCGAGTAGAAGTGACGTGCGCCTTTTGTAGAGGCCGGGGCCGGGATCCCTTTGACATCATGTCCCCTCTGGCGACCTGTCAGGTGTGCAGCGGACAAGGGCGCCACTTCCTGCGCCAGCCGACTGCCCCCTGCGCCTTCTGCCAGGGCACGGGAGTGCACCCTGGCTCGCGCAATACCTGCACCACGTGTGACGGCATAGGCCAGGTCGAAATCCCCGACGACGCCGTCCCCTGCTCCTGCTGCGGCGGCAGTGGTCGGGCCGCCGACTACATCTGGCCGGACAGCCCGCTATCCTGTAGCTGTTGTCGCGGCAAAGGGGTGGTGAGCGCCGTGCGCGCCAGGATGATGGAGACCCGCTCATGACAGCGGACAGCCAGACTTTCTTGCTGAAAGTGGCCGAAGCCCAACCCAAAGACGCGGGCCGGGGACTGGCCCGGATCGATCCCCAGGATCTGGAGCAGCTGGGGGTGGAGATCGGCGACGTGGTGGAGATTGCCGGAAAACGCGCCACGGCGGCCCGGGCCATGCCTGCCTATGCTGCGCAGCGGGGCCAGGAACTGATCCAGATGGACGGCATCTTGCGTGCCAATGCCGGCGCCGGCCTGGACGAGCGGGTAGCGGTGCGCCGCGTCGAGGTGCAGCCGGCCCGGGCGTCAGTCTTGGCGCCGGTGGAAGGCATGCGGGCGGCTTCCGGCGCAGGCCAGGCCCGTTACCTGGCCCGGCTGCTGGACGGCATCCCTGTGGTGGCTAACGATCGGGTGCGCGTGGATCTATTTGGCACCCGCGCCCAGACCTTTACGGTGGTCGAGACCACTCCTGCCGGTCCCGTGCTGATCGGCCCGGCCACCACCATCCGCCTGACCGGTGGAAAAGACGAGCGCCGCGAAGCAGCGGGGGCGATCACCTACGAAGACATCGGCGGCTTGCGCCGCGAGATCCGCCGTATCCGGGAGATGATCGAGCTGCCCCTGCGCTACCCGGAGGTTTTTGAGCGGCTGGGCATCGACCCGCCCAAAGGAGTGCTGCTCCACGGACCGCCCGGCTGCGGCAAAACCCTTATTGCCCGGGCCGTGGCCCACGAAACCAGCGCCCATTTTCTCCACGTCAACGGGCCGGAGGTGATCGACAAGTGGTACGGGGCCTCGGAAGCGACCCTGAGGAAACTGTTCGACGAGGCCCAACGCCATGCGCCGTCTATCATCTTCATTGACGAGATCGACGCCATCGCCCCCAAACGGGAGGAGATGAGCGGCGACCGCCAGGTGGAACGCCGCGTCGTCGCCCAACTCCTGGCCCTGATGGATGGGCTGGAGTCGCGGGGCAACGTCATCGTCATCGCTGCCACCAACATCCCCAACACCCTGGACCCGGCTCTGCGCCGCCCCGGCCGTTTCGACCGGGAGATCGGCATCAGCGTCCCCGACAAAGATGGCCGTCGAGAGATCCTGGACATCCACAGCCGGGGGATGCCCCTGGCCGACGACGTTCGCCTGGACCGGCTGGCGGCCATCACCCACGGCTTCGTTGGCGCCGACCTGGAGGCCCTGGGCCGGGAAGCGGCCATGAGCGCTCTGCGCCGCCTGATGCCCGACATTGATTTTGCCCAGGCCAGCATCCCCTACGACAAGCTCATGGCCCTGGAAGTGACCATGGACGACTTTGCTGCCGCCCTGACCGAGGTGGAGCCCTCGGCCATCCGCGAGGTCTTTACCGAGGTGCCTGACGTGGGTTGGGCGGACGTGGGCGGACTGGAGGAGGTCAAACGCCTGCTGATCGAAGCAGTCGAGTGGCCTCTGCGGTACGGATCCATCTTTAAACGCGCCGGGATCCGCCCATCCAAGGGCATCCTGCTCCACGGCCCGCCAGGCACGGGCAAGACCCTCCTGGCCAAGGCCCTGGCCCGGGAAAGTGAAGTCAACTTTATCGCCGTGAAAGGGCCGCAGCTCCTCAGCATGTGGGTTGGCGAGTCGGAGCGGGGCGTGCGCGAGGTATTCCGCAAGGGCCGCCAGGCGGCGCCCTGCATCCTCTTTTTCGACGAGATAGACGCCCTGGCTCCGGTGCGGGGCGGCGCGGGCGGGAACCAGGTCACCGAGCGGGTGGTCAGCCAGTTGCTCACCGAGCTGGACGGCATCGAAGACCTGAAGAGCGTGGTGGTGCTGGCCGCCACCAACCGCCTGGACCGGCTGGACCCGGCGCTGCTGCGTCCGGGCCGCTTCGATTCTCTGGTAGAGTTGCCGATACCCGACCGAGAGGCCCGCCTGGCCATCTTGCGCGTTCACACGCGCGACATGCCCCTGGCCAAGGACCCTTCGGCGAGCTCAGGGCAAGCTGTAGACCTGGGGGATCTGGCAGCCGAGACCGAGGGGCTGGTAGGCGCCGACATCGAAGGCCTGTGCCGGGGGGCGGCGATGGTTGCCATCCGCGAATTCCTGGCAGATAGTGCAGAAGCAGACCTTCAGCAGATCGCTTCTCCGACACCCTTGCTGGAGTTCAGCATCGGCAGTCGCCACTTTGAACAGACACTCAAAGATATGCGGGGGCAAAAGTAACCATGACTCACAGGTACGTCTACGCCGTAATCCCCAGTGGGGAACAGGGCATCTTTGACGTGGGCGGGGTGGGTGATAACCACGATGAGGTCTATTCCATCCCGAACCGTAATGTCGCCGCCATAGTCAGCGCCAGCCCCCTGGCTGATTACCGGGGCTTGAAGCGCGAGCAGGCCGTCCGCTACCTGGTGGCCCATCAGCGCGTGGTAGAAACGGTGATGCACGACTTTTCTGTTCTTCCGGTCAAGTTCGGCACCGTCCTGCCCGACGAGACCTGGGTGCACCGCCTTCTGGCGCAGGGAGAAACCCTCTTTCGTACCACCCTGGAGCAGATCGCGGATCGGGTGCAGATGGAGGTGGTCGTCCTGTGGAACCTCCAGAAGGTATTCCAGGAGATCGGCCAGGAGGCGCACATCGCCCAACTCAAGCAAGAGATCGCCGGCCGGCCGGCCGAAGAGACGCTGGTCGAGCGGGTTGCCGTCGGCCAGATGGCCCAGGCCGCCCTGGAGCAGCGCCGCGCCGCTCTGCGGGCCTGTGTGGTCTATCCCTTGCGCGAGCTGGCTCTGGACCTGGTGCTCAATCCCTCCATGGACGACAGCATGGTAGCCAACGTGGCCCTGCTGCTGGACCAGGCCGGTCAGGAGGCATTGGACCGGCAGTTGGACATCCTGGACCAGGAGTTCGAGGGCCGGCTCCTCTTTCGCCGTGTGGGGCCTTTGCCGCCCTACAGCTTTGCCACGGTGGAGATACAGGTACCCTGCTTCGAAGCCGTGGACGCGGCCCGGCGCCTCCTGGGCCTGGGGGAGATGGCAACCACCGGCGAGATCAAGCAGGCCTACCACCGGCTGGCCGGCCAACTGCACCCTGACCACAATCGCCAGGACCCGGAAGCAGAGGCCCACATGACCGGACTAACACAAGCCTATCAACTGCTGGCATCTTGTGCCGATGGCCAAACAGTCTGCCGCTTTGACCGGCCAACGGTGGAGCAGAAACTGCTGATCGCCATCCGGCGCCAGGAGATACCGGCGTAGTATCGCCGGCCATGCAGGATGCACAGGGATACCCAAAGATGGATGTAGATGAAAAGATAATCGCGTCAGTCCGCCAACTCCAAGACGGGCTGTTCGATGTCTCTGACGACAGCATAGCCCAGATGGTCAGGCAGGCCAGGAACGAAGCCCTGGCCGAGGCGAAGACGATCCTCAAATGGCTCATGGTCCAGACCATCCTGGAGCAGACAACAGGCACGTCCCCCTTGACAGAGGCGGTTCCTGCCGAAGTATCCCGGCCCACTCCGCTTCGCTCCAGGGTGCTTCGCTCAAGCGGCAGCGGAGTGGACACGCCTGTCCTGAGCGAAGGCGAAGGGCCTGTCCTGAGCGAAGGCGAAGGGCCTGTCCTGAGCGAAGGCGAAGGGCCTGTC
>CAYLZO010000069.1:0-2826 GCA_964387775.1 uncultured Anaerolineaceae bacterium | reverse complement strand
CTGAGCGAAGGCGAAGGGCCGCCGGAACCGAGGGCGGAAGACGCAGAACAAATCCGGCGAGAGATCGGGGCCATCCGGCAGAAAATCGCCGAGAACGAGAGATTCCTGAGCCGGGGAATAGCATCCTCCGCTAAAGGCGAAGCAGCACCAGTGGCCGATGAAGGCGCCGGCACATTGTTGGACGTCCCCCTCGCCGAAGAAGGCGAAGCAGGCTGCGTTTACTATGTCTATGGCGTCGTCGGCAGGGATGGACGCCGGCCACTTGAAGGATTACCGGGGGAGGGCATCGATCCGGCCTATCCCGTCTACGCTTTGACCTACGGTTACCCGGCCACCACCGCCCCGGAAGCGGTACTCCCTGTGCCGGCCCACAGGACAGGCCGCAGCAAGGACCAGACCCTCCAGGCCATCGTCAGCCAGGTGTCGCTGTGCGACTTTGGGCAGGAAAGGCTGGAGGAGAATCTGGACGATATGCGTTGGCTGGAAGCCAAGGTACGAAGGCATCAGGACATCCTCAACACCGTAGTCGCGAGCCACACTCTCATCCCCATGAGATTTTGCACCCTCTACCGGAGCGAGGAGCGTATCCGGGAGATGTTGCAGCAGCACCACGCCGATTTCGTACAAGCCTTGACCCGGCTGGAAGGCAAGAGAGAGTGGGGGGTCAAGGTCTACTGTGACAACAAAGTCCTTGCTCAGAGGGCCGGCCAGGTCAGTGACGGGGTAAAGGAGATCGAAGCAGAGATGGCCACCAAGTCGAGTGGGGCCGCGTACTTCTTGAAGAGAAAGCGGGAGGAGACCATCGCCGCTGAGGTAGAGCGGATCAGCGACGAGTTTGCCCAACGCAGCCACGATTGCCTGTCCAGTCACGCTGCAGAAGCCGTCATCAGCCCGTTGCAGAGCAAGGAACTCACCGGCAGACAGGAAGCCATGGTCCTGAACGGGGCGTACCTGGTGGCCGAGGATCAACTGGCGGCCTTTCGCGCCGAGTTGGTGAGCCTGCAAGACGAATATGGCGACCTGGGGTTCATCTACGAGACGACAGGTCCCTGGGCCGCCTACAATTTTGCAGCCATCGACTTGACCGATTCCGAGGCAAACCGCGCTGAGGAGGGCGTTGCCCATGAGTGAATTGGTCTCCAGGGAAAAAGAACTCACCTTGCTGGATCTGATAGACCGAATCCTGAACAAGGGGGTCATCCTTTGGGGCGACGTCACCCTCTCCGTGGCCGACGTAGATCTCATCTACCTGGGGCTGAAGGTGCTCCTGACCTCAGTCGAAAAAGCCGAGCAGATGCGACGCGTAGCGGCCCATCAGCACGAACCGTCACGCGAGTAACGAGAGCCGTGATCTACCTATATGCCGTTAGCGACCGACCCGAGCTGCCCTTGCCCATTGAGTCTGGACTGGAGGGCGCACCTCTTGCCAGTCTATCCTATCAGGAAATTGCAGCGGTGATCAGCCCCCTTGACACGGCCAGCATACAGGCGACAGATGCCCACCTGTGGCAACACGAGGCGGTGGTCGAAGCCCTAATGGCAGACCGCGCCGTCCTGCCCGTGCGCTTTGGCACCCTGCTCGCTGACGAAACAGCCACCCAACGCGTCCTGGAGAGACGCTATGCCAGCTTTGTGGCCGACCTGGCTCGGGTGCGTGGCCGGGTGGAGGTGGGGCTGCGGGTGTTGTGGAAGAGCGAGGCCAACCCTCCGCCGGCCGCCGACCCCTGTCACGCAGAGAAAAACCATGGCGAGCGATCAGGCGGCGACGGCTGGGCCTACATGTTGGCCCGACTGCAAGAGGATCGCCACTTCCAGGCTCGGCGAAGGCACGCAGAGGAGTTGGCTGCGGACATTCACGCTCCATTGACTCGATTGGTGGCAGACAGTACCCGGCAGGTGTTGGTCACCCCCCGCCTGCTGTTGACCGCCGCCTATCTGATGGAGCAAGGCCAAGTGGTCGCCTTTCAACGAGAGGTGGAAGCTTTGCGCCAAGCCTACCCGGATCTGGATTTCTTGTGCACCGGTCCCTGGCCGGCGTATAGTTTCGTGACGGCCACCATGAGGACGATCTCCGGCGAAGAGAGGAGAAACAGCGGTGTCTGACCTGCTGGAGGAAAAGGTATTGTGCGATCCGAGCGACCTGGAGGCCTTTGCCACCGAGCTGCAGCAGGCCGGCAGCCCCCTGCCTCGGCGCGTCAACGCCGACCCCGAAGGGGTGGAACGCGGATTAGCCAAACTGGTCCTGACCCTGATCGAATTGCTGCGCCAGCTCATGGAGCGCCAGGCCCTGCGGCGCATGGAAGCTGGTTCTTTGAGCGACGACGAGATCGAGCGGCTGGGCCAGACCTTTCTAAAGCTCGACGCGCGCATGGAGGAATTGAAGCAGATCTTTGGCCTGGAGGGCGAGGACCTGAACCTGAATCTGGGTCCTCTTGGCGATCTGATGTAAGTGGATTTCCCTGGGGCCTTGTGCCGCAACCGTCTCTGGCGACGACCGCAATATTGAAAAGGAGCGTCTCCCACACCGCCACCGTTCCAAGGAAAAAGATATGTAGCGGGGCAGGACAACGACCAAACATCCAGCTCCATCTCGGTGTGAAACCTACCCCGCTGCCGCTCGCTGGCAATGCGAACACCCGTGGTGGCTACAAGTCAATGTCAAAGAACGGAATCTCCCGATCCAGGAAACCCAACCCTATGTCCTGCTCCTGTTCTAGTTCCGGTTCATGCTGCCGCACCCGGCTCAATTCGAACGGGTGCAGTTGCTCCCATGGCATAGTTTGAAACTCGGGTGGAAGGGGCAGGCAGAGTTTTTGATGGCTCCAG
>CAYLZO010000068.1:17007-21489 GCA_964387775.1 uncultured Anaerolineaceae bacterium | reverse complement strand
TGGAGCCATCAAAAACTCTGCCTGCCCCTTCCACCCGAGTTTCAAACTATGCCAGGGAGCTTGTCAGGCAATTTCTCTCGCAGGCTCCGCTCGGCCTCGGTGATCACCTGCTGAGAAGCCATCGCATCAAGTAGGGTGATCTCGGCCAACCGCAAAATAACAAGGCTTGCGCTATGCTCACTCGGTAAAGCCGCCCCGGCAAAGAGAACATCCGCGTCCACAAAAACGCGTGGATTACGCGCCTTCATAGGTTTCCTGGTAGTAACGCTCTCGCTGCTGGCGGAGGTTATCCAGCAATTCATCCATGCTCAATCCTGCTTCAATGCGAGCTTGCTCGATCTCCCGAGCTAACTCAGGGACCATGGGCACCATTGGAGTGAGAACAAAGAGCCCGTCCAGGTCCAACACCTGGAAGGTATCTCCCTTCTGAATGTTGTACTTTTCTCGCAATCTCACGGGGAGCGTCATGACCCCACGGTCTCGCACCTGAATCGTTGTACTCAAAGGACTCCACCTTTCTGCATTTCTGCCTATGCTGATTTTCTGTGTGCCAATTGTAACACGGCTTGCCAGGATGTCAAGCCCCGATCCTGTCAGTGGAGCCCTTCTCCTCGGCCAGCCAGGCAAGAAACGAATCGATCGCTCGTTCACGCATCAAGCTCCATCCTCCGTGCGAGATCTATCCGTCTCCGGCCCTCCCAGATCCAGGTGATAGGGCCTAACCCACGAAATCCTGGCACATTGAGCAAGGATTTTGAGGCAGCATTGGCCCTCTTGGTTCCGGTTCTATCCGGGTTAGGTTGAGCCATCGAGGGGGCTGAAGCGGATGGTCAACCGCTGCTCCGGTTGCTCCACGGCAATAGCCTCCCTACTCCTCCGGGTGCTCGTATACCACGTCGGCCACGCCCGAGCCCCGGTGCAAGAACTGGCTGAGGGCCTGACCCTGCGTGATGGCCTGGCCCGCCGGCGCCGGTTTCTCGGCCGTCCAGCGGGGCGGCAGCGGCCAATGCAGGGCTGCATAGAGGTCGAAGCGATGCAGGTCAAAAGCCGAGCGCAGCAGATCGCCGTAGCCGGCCGCCGCCTGGACCGCGCCGACGTAGCTGGCCAGGGCGATGATCGCGCCCCCAACGACTGTCACCCCCGCCAGCAGGAACTCGCCGGCCACGGCCAGCCAGATGCCCCACACCAACACAAAGACGAGGCTCAGGACGGTCACCCGCAACAGGGCGTCCATGTTGCCCCGGGCCTGGGCCAGGGCTGCCTTCAGCGTCTCGCCCAGGCTGGGATAGAGCCGCGGCCAGGTCACCACCGGGTCCAGGCCATAGCGCCACCGGGGATATTCCTCGGCGGCGCGCAGGACGTCGCCCAACGGCGTGGGCATGGACAGCGCCGGGTCGGGCGGGCGGTTGGCCAGCTCGGCGTCCAGCCGGGCGGCTTGGGCCCGCTCGCCGGGCGTCGCCTGGCCGCGCCACGCCTTGACCTTCAGTTGGCTGAAGCGTTGCTGCTTCTCCCGCAAACCCTCCTGCCGGTAGCCGCTCAGCCGGCGGGCCAGCCCGCGGAGGGGCCAGGGCCAGTAGCCCTCGAAGAGACGGGCAAGGGGGGTGGTGAGCTGCTCCAGCAACGTGGCGGCCAAGACCACGACGGCCAGCGCGCCGGCGACGAACCACGTCTGCGCCGCAGGGACCAGCGATTCCCACCAGTTCAAAGCCGCCGCCCAGCCCTGGATCTCAAAGTAGAGAAAGAGGGAGAGGCCCCAGAAGAGCAACGCCGGGCCAAAGGCGGTCAGCAGCCACCGCCGGCCCAGGCCTTCGCCCAACTCTTTCCACAATCCGGCAAACATGGTCAGCCTCCCAGCTTCTTTTGGACCAGGGCCTGGTCGTGATCCGGGCAGTCGGGGACCGGTTGCCCTTCCTGGTGGGGGATGAAGGCAAAGTCGCAGCCCTCTTCCGGGCAGACATAGACCGTCACCGGGAGCAGGGGCGGGCCGGGCGGGCCGGGAACATAGTCCAGGAGGCCGCGCAGGCTGCCCAGCGCCTTGAGCACCTCGACCACGGCTTCTCCCTCCAGGCCCAGCTCGGTGGCCACCTGCTCCCTGGCCTCCGCCACCCGGCCCTCTGTGGCCTGCACGATGAGGCGGCGCAGCCGCTCGGCCGGGATCACGCCCCGGACCACGCCCGCCTCGTCCACGGCCACAAAGCCCTGCAAAGCAGGGGTGTCCATCAAGACGTGCGCGGCCTGCTCGGGCAACGCCCGCCGGGCGTCCCGGGACAGGGGATAGGCGATGCGCGCCACCGGCCCCTCCTGCCCCTCCGGGGTGACCAGCCGGCCCGGCTGGCCGCCGACCAGGCGCACGGTGTAGCGGCCCTTGGCCGCCTCCTGGTCCGCTTGAACGACCGCACACGATTCCAGAATTGCCATCTCGTCGTTCATTGTCTATCCTTTCTCTGAGTCATAATCTGGCCCTCTCCCCACCCCCTTTGGGGGAGGGGTGAGGGCGCTACAACACCGCCCCCACGGCCTGGAACGCGGCCCAGTGGTAGGGATGGGCAAAGGGCGGGTCCTCGTCGCCATCCTCGATGTGGAAGCGCGCCCCCTCCAGGCGCCAGTACTGGCGCAGGGCGCGGCCATAGTTCTGGCCCCTCTGCCGCCGCCACATCTCTTGCAGGCGGCATACTTCGGCGATGGCCTCCGCCTTGCCCAGCGCCCGCAGCCAGCGCTGCGCCTCGGCCAGCGCCCCGGCGATGGGCAAGGGCCGGGGGTCTCCCTCGGCCGGATCGCCGTGCAGGTACAGCCGGTAAAAGCGCTCCATGAGCAGCGTCGTGCTCAGGTCGTCCACCCGCCACAGGGAGGCGACGACGGCCGGCGCCCCGGCCAGCAAGAAGCCGGCCGGCAGCCCCACGTACTCGTCGGCCTGGCCCGGCTCGATGTTGGTCAGCCCCGTCTCGCAGGCCGAGAGGCTGACCAGGCGCGTTTTTTCCAGCCGGAGCTGCTCGCGGATGTCGGCCAGGGAGAGCACTCCTTCGGCTTGCCCTTCGGGCATCAGGACAGGCCCGTCGTCATCAGCCGTGGGCGGGCGCAGGCGCAGGCCGGAGCGCTCGGGGTCGTCCCAGTTGTATTCGCCGTGGCCCGAGTAGTGGAGGACGTCGGCAGCAGCGGATGCTGCTGCCGACAGCAGCGCGTCCTCGGTGACCTCCTGCCGCCACAGGACCTGGGCCTGGCCTTCAAAAAGGCCTGTGAACAGGTGGGCAATGGCCTGGGCTTCCGTGGGCGTGTAGGGCAGGTCGCCGGTGGGGTTGGCGGCCAGGACCGCGTTGTGGGGCAAATTGTAGGGCAAATTGGCAATTTGCCCTACGACGGCAGCCCAGACGCCGGCGCTGGGGGCGTAGGCCACGGTCAGGCCCTCGGGCGCGGCGGCGTGCAGCGGCAGCAGGAAGAGCGCCCCCTGGGGCACCAGCACGACGCGCTCGACGCCGGCCCCGGCCAGGGCTGCCGCCAGCGGCGGCCACAGCTTCTGCCGCAAGACCCCGAGGGTCCGCTCGATGCAGCGCCGCCAGGCGCGCACCAGGGAGAGGGTGGCCCGGTTGCGGTAGGGCAGCAGGGCGCCGGCCAGGCGGTAGAGCGGGAGCCAGCCGGCCTCGATCTTCCCGTCCCGCCCGGCGATGGCGGCCAGGGCCTGCAGCCAGCCCAGGGGGTCCTGCCCCCGGCGGTTGAAAGCGCCGATCCAGTTTTCCACCTCCTCGGGCAGGTCGGTGATCAACACTTCCAGGCTGGGGGAGGTGAAGGCGCCGATGTCGACGCGCTGCAACCCGCTAGCAGTGAGGAACAGGGCTGCGGAGCCTTGACCGGTAACGACCAGGGAGAGCAAGGCTGTCGCCGGTGGCAGACTGGCCTGAATGCGCTCAAGTGGCAGCTCAGGACTAAGAAAGTGTGGGGCATGCTCGCTGCGTACCTGGGCGACAAAGGATTCCAGATCTGCTCGTGCGGCTTCCAATTGTGGCCGGATAGCATCGCGCGCCCGGATTTCCTCGGTTGGGCTTTCCCATTGTTCCTGGAGGTAGGCCAGGCGGCCGGCTAATTGGCGATACGTATTGCCTATCTCTTGCCGCACGTTTTCGTCGTCGATCTGAGCCAACTCGTCATCCAGGTGGTTTTGCGCAAGCGCCTCGCGGAGATCGCGGGTGCGGCCCCGTTCCAGCACCCGCCAGGCGTCCTGGATCCGGTCGATCTGGGTTTGAGCAAAGGCTGCGCGGGCAAAGAGTGTTGTACTGCGCCGCAGGTGTGTCTGGCGAGTAGTCCGGGTCAGTCCAATGCGATAAAGGGCATCAGCGGCAGCAACAGCCTGGTCATAGGCCCAAACTGCTTCTGCCCAGCGGCTTTGATCGAAGAGGAGATTTCCCAATCCCTGGGCTGCAGTGAGTAGATTCGAAGGGGCTGCTTCCAAGGGCATGGCACCCACTGCGGCCTGGTAGGCGGCAATGGCCG
>CAYLZO010000068.1:16486-16907 GCA_964387775.1 uncultured Anaerolineaceae bacterium | reverse complement strand
CATCGAGATCGGCCACCTGCCCCAGCGCCTCAAAGCGGCGAATCAAAACTCCGCCCAGGTTGGCCTGCCTACTGGCCCAGTCGGGCGAGCCCTCGCGGGCCACGCCCAGCGCCTTTTCGTAGGCGGCAATGGCCGCATCGAGATCGGCCACCTGCCCCAGCGCCTCAAAGCGGCGAATCAAAACTCCGCCGAGCTCACTGCGAACACCCTCGCGAAAGTCTGGATGCTGTTCAATGCCAGGCTGATCCAGTATCCGCTGCCAGGCCGCGACGGCAGTGTCCATCGCCTCTGGGCTGCGATCCATGACCAGGCGCTCGCGGGCAGTCACCGCCCGGCTTACCAGGTCCTCAAAACCTGGGGGAATGGTCGTCCCTCTACCCTGTAACTCACCGGATGCCTGCGCCAGCGCCTCCCGCAGCTC
>CAYLZO010000068.1:0-16386 GCA_964387775.1 uncultured Anaerolineaceae bacterium | reverse complement strand
TCGTCCCTCTACCCTGTAACTCACCGGATGCCTGCGCCAGCGCCTCCCGCAGCTCAGGATGTCTATCCAGCTCGGCCTCGAATTCCTCCTGGCTGGAGACGCGGCCCACGATCTCCAGCAGTTGCCCCCCCAGCTCCGGCCCCAGGGCTTCTATCATAGCCTGCAATTCGGGGGGCGGCTCACCCCTGCCTGTCCTGTCGGCGAAGGCGGTCTCGATCCCCTCCACACGACAACGACGCAGCAGCGCCAGGTGCTCGGTGAGCGTGCGACGGGCGCCATCCTCCTCCTGGATCGTAGCCAGACGGATCAGCACTTCCTCCGCCTCATCGCTCAGCAGCTCAGGGTGACTTGCCAGGTAGGCTTGCGAATCGGACCAAGTCGGCGTCTGAACCCACTCGATCAGGAGATCGGCCAATTCCCCTTCACCGGCGGGAGCAATCGTCCGCTGCAAAGCTTCCAATCTCTCTCGCAGGTCGGGCCGCTCGCGGAGCTTTGCCTCCAGTTCGGCCTGGCTGCTCACCGGCCCCAGTTCGGCCAGGATCTCCTGCAACTCGGGGGGCATGGCTTGGGCCATCTCCGCCTGGCCCACCTGCCGCGCGTTTTCGATGCCCTGCCGGACAAAGGCCAGGCCCTCGTCGCTGAGCAGTAGGGGGTGCTCGCGGGCCGCGGCCAGCACCTCGGCCGGGCTCTCGGCGTCCACGAGGGCCTGGGTGGCGGCCAGGCGGGGGTCCTGGGCCAGGGCCTGCTGCATCTCTTCCTCCAGTTGGCGCAGGGCGTCGGGGTCCTCGGCCTGCAAGCGCTGCAGAACCTGGGCGGCCTGCTCGGACATCTGCTCCAAGGCAGCCTCGGGGTCACCGCCCAGGACAGCGCCCAGCAAGGCGCCGGGCACGCCCTGGACCTGCTGCAGATAGGCCGGTGGCGGATCGGGGAGCGTGGCGGCCAACCGGGCAACCAACTGCTGCGCGATCTGCTGGTCCTGCTCCTCGCCGGTGCTCTGCGCCGGGGCAAAGAGCAGGCGTTGGCCCTCGGGATCGTGGACCAGCAGCGGGGCGTCGACGCCGGCCGGGTGCTCGCAATGGGGGCAGGTCACGGCGTGGATGCTCTCCTGGCGGATGCGTTCCAGCAAGTCGGGCCGCTCGGCGATGTCGACGATGAGCCAGATTTCGGCCGGGAAGGACCGGCCGCAGTTGGGGCAGTTCAGTGCGGGTGTTTCGGCATACGAGTGAGGCATGTCATCTCCCTGAATTGTCTCATGTGGTTTTTCGCTTCAGTATGAATCAACAACAACGCCAGAGTTGTACTGTTGTTGTTGATCCAGTACTTGGGCCAAACCACGTACTATATAAGTATTGTTGTTATTTAGCTCAAAATGAGCTGTATATGATATGGAGCTCATTTTGAGCTGTAGGTCAACTTATCTATGGCTCATTTTGAGCTGTAGATGGTCCACCTATGGCTCATTTTGAGCTATAGGTAGGACCTATGGTTCATTTTGAGCGGTTGGTCCTCGTCATACTTGCTCATCGCGGCAGCGGGGGCGCCTCCTCCGTGCTCTCGATGCGCGACCGCAGGAAGCCGGCCGGGTTCTCCAGCCCCCTGGCCTTGCGGGTATAGGTCACCCAGTTCTCGATGCGCTCCCGCTCGGCCGGGCCCTTTTCGGCCAGGAATTCGGCCGCGAGCCGGGCGGAAAAGTACTGCTGTAAAGCCTCCTCCAGGGTAGGAGCGCCCAGCCGCTCGTATCGGGCGCCGAGATCCCGCTCTAGCTTTCGCATACAGTCGATCCGTTCCTGCTCCTCCGGCAGCCAGTCGTCGCCGCCCTCGCCCAGGGCGTGTTGTACGGAGTAGTAACACTCGGTGGGCGTGTAGTTGAGGAGGGAGCCGCGGCAGGTACGCAGTTCCTCTTTCACCACCTCGGCCATGGGCACGGCCAGGTATCCCTCGTCGTCCTGGGGCAACAGCACCTGGTCCTCGCCCAGCGTCCAGCCGGGCAGCTCGCCGGCCGGGACGAACACCGCGCCCGGGTATACCGTTTCCTCCGCCTCGGCTCCGTTGCCAGGGCCGGTATCCTGGCTGTCGAGGACGGCGCCCACCCGCTCGGCCAGGTCGCTGACCGCCTCGCCCAGATCGGGAGGGGGCGACTCGTCGGCCTGGGCCTCTGACCTGGAGCTCAAATTGAGCCGTAGGTCGCCGTCGCCTGCTGCTATCAGTCGATCCAGCAGTTTCAGGACATCCACCTGGCCGGTCTCCGGGTCCACTTCCAGGCCGCTCAACCGCTGGCGCAGCAACTCCTTGAGGCGTTCCTCGTCCTCGGGCACCAGCGGATCGTCCATGCGGATGCGGTACATCGTGGGCTTGCGCACGCGCTTTTGCAGGGAGGCGTCGTAGCGGTAGCGGTGAGTGACGTCGGTGATGAACTTGCCGGCGTGCTCGTGTTGCAGCAGGCGCTTGAGGGTGGACACGCTGACACCGACCTCGTCGGCCAGGTCTTGCTGGGTGACCAGGCACCAGTCCCGCACCTCGCCCGTGCTCTTGTTCCAGTAGCAGTGCTGGCGCAGGGCGGTGATCACCCAGCCCAGGGCCGGTCCCAGGAGGGGGACCCAGCGCTTGCGAAAGTATTGGCTGGCCACAAAGACCTTGTCGGGCTTGACGATCTCGTTATAAACATTGGCATAGGCTTCCTGCAGGGCCAGGAGGCCGTCCTGCCCTTCGGCGGAGTTTACCCTGAGCAAGGTCGAAGGGCTCAGGACAGATTCGTCAGGCATATGGGCTCCTTTTCGTCACCAACAAACAGGCCAGTTGACGCGGAGCACCAATTGTGCTATAATAGTACCAGCAAGTTTGGAGGTGCTTTACCGCGCCAGGTGGAGTTGAGGGTCGGCTGTGCGGGCCGGCCCTCGTCCTCTTTACGGCCTGGGGCTGACCTATGTCAGCCCTTTTTTTGTACTTGTAAGCAGGTGCCCGGTGATCCTCCTCGGCGGGGCGGCAACGGGCGCCTGATCTTTTACGCTCGGTCAGGTCGGTGCGCTAAACGTCCGACCTCTATTCGGTTAGTGGAACCTTCCAGGACTGGCCGTTGCGCCGCACGTGGAGCGTAGCGGTCGGCGGCTCCTCGGGCAGGACCAGGACCAGGCGAAAGACGTCCTCCCAGGCATACCCCGGCAGGTGTTTGAGGATGTCCTCCTGCAAGGCACGACTCGGCCAGCGCTTCAGGGACTCTAGCATGTAAACGTAGTTCGCCCGCTTGCCGGTCCGTTGGGCCAGATCCGCCTGGGTAAGTTCCAGGGACTCCCTGGCCCGAGCCAGCCCGTAGGCCTCCACGCGCAACGTGGGCTTGGTCACTCTGGCCATGTCACGTTCCTCAGTCTTCCATCTCCTCCAGCAGGGCGGTGGCCCGGTCGATGATCTGCCGGAGCAGGGTGGCCACCTCCGGGCGTTCCTCCGCCGGGACTTGGGCAGCCTCCTGCCGGTCCAGGGCGCGAAAGGCCCGGGCAAAAGCCGGGATGCTGCGTTGGGTGTCCGCACTGCGGACAGTTGTGGCCGCCGCTCTCGTCTTTCGTTTGCGGGCGGCGATGACCCCATCCCGGTCCAGGTTGCCGGCGATGACCTGGTTGATCAGGCGCCGGCGTTCCTCGATGTCGTCGATCCTGGCCAGCTCCTCGGCGGTGCGCACCGGGATGTCCGCACTGCGGACAGCTTGCTCCACGTCCGGGTAGCGCAGGATGCTGAGCAGGGTGGCCACGTAGCTCTTGCTCTTGCCGATCTTTTCTGCGATCTCGCGGACGCTGTAGCCCAGGTCCGTTTGCAGGCGATCGTAGGCGTGCGCCTCGTCCACGGGGTGCAGGTCCTCTCGCTGGATGTTCTCGGTGAGCGAGATCTCTAGCATCTGTTGGTCGGTGAGCTCCCGGACCTGGACGGGCAGTGCGTCCAGGTCGGCCAGCTCGGCGGCCCGGAGGCGGCGCTCGCCGTAGGCGAGTTGATACCAGCGCCCCTGTTTGCGGACCAGCAGGTGGCCATAGAACCCGTGCTCCTGGATGGAGGTAGCCAGTTCTCTTAGGCCTTCTTCGTCAAAAGACTGCCGGGGCTGGAAAGGGTTGGGCTTGATCAGCCCGATGGGCACCTCCTGGACCTCCACGGCCGAGACGTCGACCAGCTCCTCGCCGAGGCGATCCAGGATGCCGCCGGCCCCGAGGGTGGCCTTGGCGTTCTCGTCGGTGACCTGCGCTCGTTTCCTAGTCATGAGAGGATCTCCTCAGCCAACGCCCGGTAGGCCTGGGCCACGTTGGACTTTGTGGCATAGGTCAGGATGCTCTCGCCGGCCACCGGGGCCTCTTTCAGGCGGACGTTCATTTTGATGATCGATTGGAAAACCTTGACCCGGCTGCCCAGGGCCTCCCGCGCCGACTCCAGGACCTCGCGGGCGTGCAGGGTGCGGGTGTCGGCCATGGTCAGGAGCACGCCGGCGATACGCAGCTTGCGGTTGATCTTGCGCTGCACGGTGGTGATCGTCTTCAACAGGAGGTTGACCCCCTTGAGGGCCAGGTAGTCGGCCTGGAGGGGGATCAGCACCTCGTGAGCGGCCGAGAGGGCGTTGATCGTGAGCAGTCCCAGGCTGGGCGGGCAGTCTATCAGGACAAAGTCGTAGCCTGGCTGGATACCGTCGAGTATCTCCCGGAGGATGAGCTCGCCCATGGTCGCCTTGAACAGGTCCAGCTCGGCGGCCGAGAGCTCGATGTTGGCCGGCGCCAGGTCGAGCCCGGCCCCGGTGGGGATGATCACGTCGGCCAGGGCAGGCGTCTTTTTTTCGTTGATGGTGGCCCGCAGGACGTTGTAGATTGTGCGGTCCAGGGACTCGGGGTCCAGCCCCAGGGCCATGGTCAGCGAGCCCTGGGGATCCAGGTCCACCAGGAGGACTTTTCGGTCCCGTTCCTGAAGGGCGGCTCCCAGGTTGAGCGTAGTGGTCGATTTCCCAACCCCGCCCTTTTGGTTCGCTACGGCGATGACTCTGCTCATGTCTTGCCTTTCTGTGCCGGCCTCACTGTCCGCACTGCGGACAGTGGTTTTGGGAAGCAAAAGGGGCTCAGAGGCCCCAAGTAACATCTGCTGTTAGAGTTATTATACACGTTTTTCGCTGGCATGTCAAGTTTAATACACCCAGTTTAACCTATTGTGGCTTGAAGCAGGAATAAACCTTGACAACGGGGTAGGGTTGTGGTATATTAAGCTAAAGTGCATTCAAGCCCAACATTGTCCCGGTTCGGCCATTCTGACCAGGCCGGCGCTGGTGCACGCATTAGAAAGAGAGAGTAACGCATGGCGCAAGAGATCATGACTGTCACGGAGGTGGCGGACTATTTGCGGCTCAACGAGGCCACCGTCTACCGCCTGGCCCAGCAAGGCAAGCTGCCGGGCGTAAAGCTGGGACGACAGTGGCGGTTCAAGAAGGAGGCCATCGACCAGATGATGGCGGAGGGCTTTGAGGCCGATGCAGACACAGAGCAGGCGGCAGTTTCCGCATCTTGAAAAGAGGTCTGGATCTGTGCGATCCCAGATTCAGGGATGACCACCGGCCCGGTGCTTTGGAGGTTCAGAGCGCCGGGCCTTTGTGTCCAGAGGTGAGGAATATAGCCACGTCTGTTCATTACAAATTCAATCTCTCGTCCGAGAGCGTTTCACGCTTGGGACATATGCGTGTGACAAGTAGTCCCCGTAGCTTGCACGTACGCTCATGCATAGCATGAGCGCTGTGAGATTGGTCGAGGTAGAAGTAGGGCCTGATCAGATGCAGGCGCTTTGGCCTGGCGAGGCGGAGGCAGGAAGGAGGCTCAAGTCGGCTTTCAGTGAACCAAGGGCGAGCTATGTAACGCTGCGTTATGCTGGAGAAGGTGGGAGGAAAGCCTGCCCCCTTGACTTTCCCTCCGCTTCATAGTACTATTAGGTCAAATGACCTAAAGGGCAACTGACCTAAGCGTGGTCTGCTGCCCAAAATGACGGAGGGAGGTCTTACCGATGCGTTATTTCTATCCCCAAGAACAACAAGATCTCTTTACCAACCGCCAGATGGAGTTGGCCGAGCTGACCCACTACCGCAATACCCTGCTACGCGGACAGCCGGAGCACGCCGCCCTCTTTGGTCCCCGGCGTATCGGCAAGACGTTGCTGCTCAAAGAGTTTCTGCGGCAAACACTGGAGCAAGAGACGGGGACCGCGCCGGCCTATATGGACTTTACCTTCCTATGCAGTTCGCCCGAGCAGTTTGCCGCCGGCTACGTGGGCCATATCTGTTACTGGCTCGTGACACGGGGCGAGGGAACCCCGGAACCCTACCTGGCGCCTGCGGAGCTGCCCAGCCAGCTTCTGCTGGCCGACGAGCGGGGACTGTACGAGGCTGTTCAACCGATCCTGCGCCTGTTGGAGCAGGCGAGGATCGACCGCCAGACCCTCCTACGCCAGACCTTTCGCTTTCCCCAAACTGTGCAGGAGCAGCGATCTGTCCCGCTCCTCCTGGTCCTGGACGAATTCCAGGAGATCCGGACCCTGGAGAATTTTGCCGGGACCAAGAACGCCCTGGCTCTTTTTCGGGCGGCCCTTCAGTCTCAAGAGCGTCTCCTGTACCTGCTGGCCGGCTCGGCCGTAACGGTGCTGACCCAGATCCTCTCCGACCCGGCTGCACCCCTCTTTGCCCAGTTTGCCAAGTTGCCTCTCGGTCCTTTCTCCCGTGAGGAAACGAAGCGTCTGGTGCTCAAGCTCCTGCCCGATGCGACCGATCCCCAGTTGGCCTATACCATCCACCACTTGACCAACGGCCATCCCTTCTACATCCAGGCTCTCTGCCGCCGTGTTGCTACACGCGTGGAGGCGCTGGGGATGCCTCTCTCGCCTGATACGGTCAAGGAAGCCTTTGTCGTCGAGACCCTATCCACCAGCGGCCGCATCTACGATTTCTGCCGCTACCTCTACGACCTCTCCCTTCAACAAGCGACCGGCTATGGCTCTCTCAAGGCCGTACTGCAGATTCTGTCTATTGAGGAGGATCTGACCGCAGCCGACGTCGGGCGTCAATTGCGGGTCACGCCGGCAACGGCCAGCGATTACCTGCGCTGGTTGCGGGAGGTGGGCCTGGTCGCGCTGGAGAACGGCCGCTACTCCTTCAGGGACCCGGTCCTGCGCTACTGGGTTGCTCATGCCACGCAGGGTGTCCAGGTGAGCGTCCGGGCCAGCGGCGTGGACATCGCCGACCTGATCGCCAAGCTCGACGCCCGCTTCCAGGCCGCAGCCCGTGAACTGGGCGTCTCTCAGGAGGCCCGCGTGCGCGAACTCCTGGGCCAATTCGCCGGCCAGAAAGTATCGGGACAATGGTTGGGCTTGCAAGAGGAGCAGTTCCAACTGCCCAAAATGATCCATGTCAAGACCTATCGTTCTCCCGATGGCCAGGTGGAGATAGATGCCGTAGCCCAAACAACGGCAGGCGGGACCTGGGCGGTCGAGGTCAAATGGGGCCGACGGCAGGCCGGACAACGGGAGTTGGAGCGTCTCCAGGCCAACGTCCACGCTGCTCAATTGTCAGAACCGGTGACCCTGTGGTGTATCTCCCGCGCCGGTTTCAGCCAGGAGGCCAGGGACCATGCCCGGGTACACGGTATACTGCTCACGGATCACACTGACTTTGGAGCGCTGACACAGGCCGTCGGCTGGAGGTCGTGACGATGGATGATCCCGTCGAGTATCCCGTCACGAAGCGGCAAAGATAGGTGAGGACATTTTGCATAATCAATGCACCATGCTGGAGCGAGGACGCCTTGAGATGGAGGTTGATTGTTTATCAAAGACGCTCTGAAAAGTCCATGAACCAGGCTGTAAAACGGGGGTGCTGACCAGGCGCTGCCCCCTTGCCGGCGATCTGGATCGGCAGAGTTAGAGTTTGACTTTTGCCTTTTTGTCGGGTATACTTGTCTATATTCAATGTCTAGTTAAGGGGTGCTAGATGCAAATTTCTGTCAGCAAGGTTCACAACCGCCTGTCTCACTGGCTGAAAAAGGTGCCTGAAGAGCCTATCACTATCACGCGGCGGGGTAAGCCTGTGGGCGTGCTTATTTCTCCTGAAGAATACGAGCACATGCGCCAGGTAAGCGCCTACTGGAAGATGCTGCGCTTGTCGCAGTCCTTTGAGGATCGGGGCGTGACGGCCGATGAACTGTTCCGGGCCTCACGTGACGAGTTGGAAGCGCGGCCATGATTGTAGATGCAAGCCTTGTCCTCTCGTCATTCTTTCCAGACGAGGCAAAAGAACAAGCCCAGGCGCTGATCCGTGACCATATCGCCGGCCGGTTGGAGTTGGAATCTCCGACTCTGCTTCTCTACGAGGTGGCCAATGGCGTCCTCCAGGCAGTGCATCGGGACCGGATCACCGAGGCGGAAGGGACAGACATTCTGACATCCTTTGAGGGCCTGGGTATCACTCTGGCGCCGGTGGCCTGGCAGCAGATTCTCCCCTTGGCCCAACGCTTTGACCGAACCGCCTATGATGCGGCTTACCTGACCCTGGCCGAAGCAACCGGCCAGTCCCTGATCACCGGAGATGAACGGCTATACAACGCGGTCCACGAACACCTATCCTGGGTGACGTGGATTGAGGATTACCAGGGAGCCAGCTAGAGGGGAACCTGGAACTACCGCGTTATTCGCGCGGTTCGGGCTTTCTCCTGGACGAGAACGTACCTCTGCCTTTCGGGCTCAATTGCGCCAGCGGGAACCCACGGCGAGTTTTGTCCGCACTGCGGACAAAATCGAGGTCATTTCGCGAGTTGCAGGTGTCGGAGAGCGGCCAAATCTGCGTTTCGTACCTCCCAAGGCAAGCGTTTCGTGGCGTTCTGTGGGAAAGAACGTCCAATCTTCCGGGATTTTCCGCACTTTTTTCGCACAGAACGGCTCTCAGAGGGCGTTTTCTTCGGCAGTAGGGGGACTAACCGCCTGTTGGATGTTGTTGTAATCACTAGAAATAGCTAAAAATCGTCATTCGATCTTCCTACGATGCACCTCAATGGTTGTGTGGCTTGCCCAAATCCCGTTTTTGGGTATAATCTGAGCTGTAACTATGATTGTTACGACTATGATTAGGGGGAGTCGATGTTCATCAATCGGGAGCGGGAGCTGGAGGCCCTGGGGCGACGTCATCAATCGGACCAGGCAGAGTTGTACGTGCTCTATGGCCGCCGGCGGGTGGGCAAAACCGAGCTGTTGCGGGCCTTTTGCCAGGACAAGCGGCACATCTTTTTCATCGCCGACCTGGGCACCCAGGCCAGCGCCCTGGCCAAGTTCACGGGCCAGATCAGCCTGTTCGCGTACGGCCGCGCCGAAGCTATCAGCCCCTTCTCTTCCTGGGACGCCGCTTTTGAATTCCTGGTGCCTCTGACCACCGACGAGCGCCTGGTCGTGGTCCTGGATGAGTTCACCTACCTGATTGACGCCAACGAGGCCGTGCCCTCCATCCTCCAGCGATTGTGGGACAGCCAGCTTCGGGAGACAAAGATGATGCTGGTCCTCTGTGGCTCCTACGTGGGTATGATGGAACAGCACGTGCTGGCCTATCGCGCGCCCCTGTATGGCCGGCGCACGGCGCAATGGAACCTGAAGCCAATGGATTTCTGGCAGGCCAGATCCTTTCTTCCCAGCTTCGACTTTGAGGATTGGGTCCGCGCTTACGCGGTCCTGGGTGGCGTGCCAGCCTATCTCCTCCAGTTCGACGACCAGGTCTCGCTGCTGGACAACATCGAGCGACAGATCCTGCAGCCGGGCACGTTCCTGTACGACGAGCCCCGTTTTCTCATGCTCCAGGAGCTGCGAGATCCGCGCCGTTATTTCTCGGTTCTGGAGGCCATCGCTGGCGGGCGCACCCGCCCGAACGAGATCGCCCAGGCAGCCGGCATCCCCCTGAGCTCTCTATCATTTTACCTCACGACGCTGCAGGAGATGGGCCTGGTCGAGCGGGCAGTGCCGACCACCGAAAAGCATCCGCACAAGAGCAAACTGGGGCGCTATCGCCTTCTGGATCTCTATTTCCGCTTCTGGTTCCGCTTTGTCTATCCGCATCACGCCCTTCTGGAGCGTGGCGAAGAGGCGCAGGTCCGTGATCACGTGGCCGA
This sequence comes from uncultured Anaerolineaceae bacterium, assembly GCA_964387775.1. Taxonomy (GTDB): domain Bacteria; phylum Chloroflexota; class Anaerolineae; order JAAYZQ01; family JAAYZQ01; genus CAYLZO01. The sequence goes on along the minus strand of CAYLZO010000068.1, from coordinate 6,247 downwards.
GCAACTGGACCAGTTTACTGGTGCCGCCTTTGAATCGATCTGCCAGGAATACGTCTGGCGGCTCTATCGCCGGGGAGAACTGGGCTTTACCCCCAGGAACGTCGGCGGCTGGTGGACGCGCAAGCGAGAGATCGACGTCGTCGCTGTGGGAGATAATGGCCTCCTGCTGGGCGAGTGCAAGTGGGCCTCGCGGCCGGTGGGCACGAATATCCTAGATGACCTCAAGCGCCATGCCCAACCTCTGTTGCAGCGGGGGGCTTGGCCTCGGGTCCAGTATGCTCTTTTCTCTCGGTCGGGATTTACTCCAAATATGGAGGACCAAGCTCGAAAAGAGGGCGTGCTATTGATCGGCCTGGATGCGCTTATGGCTCCTGAGGATAGGGGGGGGCAACACGGCCTTTGATTTGCGCTTGACCGTCAGCTATGGCAGAATGGCCCCATAAATCGGGTGAAGTTTTACCGGAAAACATGGAAAAAGCATCCTCAATTTCTATCGCTCGGCGATTGCACCGAAATGACCTTTCGTGGTGACAGTGCTAACGCTGGAGCACTTGCTGGCGGAAAAGATACAGGCGTTGCTGGTGCGGGGCAAGCCACGGGACCTGTACGACGTCTGGCTGATGCTTCGCCAGGGGGTGCAGCCCGATATCGCGTTGATCGAGCGCAAGTTGAGCCTCTATGACGTGACGTGGGAGCCCGGCGCGCTGGCCAAAGCCCTGGAGAGGATGCGCGTTGGCTGGGATCGGGATTTCCGGCATCTATTGCCCCCTCCTCCGCGCTGACTTGCAGCTACCCGGTTGACGAAAGGGATGTCTCGGAGTATACTTGTAAGGGCGTGAGAATACAGAAAGGGGTGGAGAGATGGCCAAGACGCTTACTGTCCAGAGGACCCGGCAGGGGTTATTGATCCCTCGCGATGCTCTGGGTGATTGGTACACGAAAGAACTAGAGATGGTGTGGGAGAAACAGGGTGTTGTTATTCGCCCTAAGGCTGCGCCAGCAGACATCCAGTCTCGAGTGCGGCAGGTGCTGCGCGCAGCAGGGATGCTGTACGAACCTCAATGGGAAACACCTGCTCCTGTATCCCAGGAAGAACGCGCGCACCTGGCAAAAAAGTTGGCGCAGGGCCAACCCCTGTCAGAGATTATCATTGCTGACCGCGAGGATCGTGCATGACAACCTACTATGTGGATACCAGTGCATTGATCAAGCGCTACGTTGACAAAGTGGGAAGCGACTGGTTCCGGGCGATGCTCAACACAGAACCCTCCCCCGCTGTGATCGTCGTCCACCTGATAACCGTGGAAGTAACCAGCGCCTTTACTCGGCGCTTACGCGAAGGCACTTTGACACAGGCGGAGTATGCCCGAGTACAAGACGCTTTCCGGGCAGATTGTCTGAATGAGTACGAGATGGTAACGGCTGTGGGTGACATTCTTGACCGGGCGAACCGCTTGCTTGAACAGTACCCGTTGCGTGCGTATGACGCTATCCACCTGGCAACAGCAGTGATTGCCAATCAACAGTTACTCACGCACAACCTGTCACCAGTTACCTTCCTCTGCGCCGATGATCGCCTAAACCATGCGGCGGAGGCCGAAGGGTTGATGGTAGATAATCCGAACGACCATCCCTGAATCGCCACAGGCACGAGAGCCTCGCCAGAGGAATGTCCGCACTGCGGACACCTTGTCGGGAAAAGGCCCTACCGGAGCAAACTCGCGTCCAGGTGCAGATTGTTGGCCAGCTTCCCGAGGCCAATGAAGAACGCCAGCCCTCTTTTCAAAGACGTGATTTGACATAACTCGGCTCGTTTGTGCTACCTGCCCATGATGCCGGTAGGGGAGGGGGCTGTTCGTGCGGTGAGCGGAGACAAGTCTGCCGTTTCTGCAGGTCGTTGGTCAATGCGGGTCGTAGACTAAGCCACGATAGTGCTACTTCGGAGGCTTGTTCAGTCCTTTGTTGGTCGGCTCTCGACTTGACATAATATCCAACCAGTGAAGTGGGCAGGGTAGGGCAGTACTGAGTCTCCTTGGCTTCATCTGCAGGCTTGCTCTGGATCTCTACGCTGTCCGCACTGCGGACAGTCTGGGGTTCACGCACACGGCTTGATTGGTTGGTCCTCTCTAGTGTCCGCACTGCGGACACCTCAAGCATCATCCACGCGGCCTGGCTTGCTGAAGCTCTACACTGTCCGCACTGCGGACAGCGTGGCGAGAATCTCGTCTCTGAGGCTGCTACGCTGGTCAGGCCTGCGCCCTGGCCAGGAGTCGCAGGTTGTCCGTCAGGAGATACTCGGCGTGTGGACCTTGACAGGGCCACTTTCCTGTGGTAAGATAGCTTTTGAACTTAAGATACCTTAAGTTCAAAAGCTGTCCAGGAGGATATCGATGACTCAACCCGATCACTCCCCTACTTTGGAAGAGGTGCAGGAGCAATTTCTGGCCACCATCCAGGCTCCTCGCACGGCCGATACCTATCGCTGGGCGCTCAAGGCATTTCAGCGGTTCGTCAGGGAGACGGGCTACGCCGACTACGACCGGGAAGACACAGCCCCCTTCCCTATCAAGCGTCTGCAGGACGATGTGCTGGAGAGTTTTTATTCCTGGTTGGGCGACCAGTACACGAGTAAACAAACGGTGGGCACCTACCTGTCCACTGTGCGGCGCTTCTTGACCTGGCTGGATGCCAGGGGGCTCCTACCCCCCAACTTCCAACTCGGCAAAGCGCAGAATCGCCTCAAGGCTGCCCAGGGCCAAAGGGGACGTATCCCTTACAAACATCGGCGTGTAGATCCAGAGCTTCCACGTATTGTGACTTATTATGACGAGTTACCGCTGCCCCAGGGCGACGATTGGCGGGGTCAATTAGAGCGATTGAAGATCTTGCGCGCCCGGGCCATCGTCCATACGCTCTATGCCTCGGGCGGGCGGGTCAGCGAGGTGGCGAGCCTGAACCGCGAGATGGTGCTGGACGGGCGGATCGACGAAATACACCTGATCGGCAAGGGGGAGCAGCCCCGGTTGATCTTGCTGACTACGGAGGCAATGCGGGCTATCCAGGCCTACGTCGCCGAACGGAACGATAACTATCCCGCCCTTTTTATCTCCCATGGACGAGGCCGTGGACAACCGTTGGGTCGGGGAACTATGTGGAAAGTGGTCAAAGATGCGGCCACGGCCCTGGGGCTGCACAAAAGCACCTCCCCTCACTCCTTCCGTCACTTCCGGGCGACGCAGCTCCTCAACGAAGGGATGCCGCTGGAGTCAGTGCAGGCCTACCTCGGCCACCAGGATATCTCCACCACCCGCAAGGTGTACGCTCATACCAAAACCGCTGTGCTGCGCGATCAGTTGGAAACCTATGGACGGTCTCCTACGGAGGCTATGGAGGATCTGGAGGCAGCGCGGCGGCGAAGAGAAGGTCGAGGTTGATTCTGCTCGTTAGCAGAAAGGATCCCACGATGCCCTGGTGTTTTCCAGAACCTATCACACCCGATCCTACGAAATCTTTTTATGACCTGGACGCCAGGTACTTCTTTGACCTGGGCGAGCTTGTACGTTTCGCGAGCCTTGTTTGTGCCAGCTGGGCGTACGTTTGTGGCACGAACGGCGATGTAGAAAAGTGTTCTGTTCCAGGTGGGGTGCGTCCTCGCGCACGGCTCAGTCATGGTTATTCCCATTCGTTGACAACGTTTTCGGTTCTTGTAGAAGGGCTTCTTGGTTTGCCGCACGAGTTCAAGATCCCCGGACTTGACATGATGCTTTCAAGGTGTCTCGAGGCCTGTCAATGGTACGAACAATTGTGTGACGGGATCGATCGGTTGATCGTGTATGGCCTGGCCGGTCCACCTTCAAAGCACACGAAACGGCGAGTAAAGGTAGCCAACAAGATCAAGGTTTGCGAGAGCTGCGCATCCCAGGGCTGCTTTCACCCCAAACCGGCCACGCACTTTGAGGATCGGTGGTTATGTCGTGGGTGTATCGAGGCTATCGAGCAGGACCGTCTCCAGGACCAAAGGCGTCAGGAGAGGCTCTCCGCTCTGACGGTCAAGTATGGAGACGAAGCAGTTCGTCGTCTGGCCATGTAGGAGCGCTTTGCTGGGTAGATCGTCGAGTATTGGGCCATCGCTGCCCTGGATGTCAGCCCCCTACCCTACCTGGTCCAGGTCTCTCTTTCATCTGCCAAGTTATGTCACCTTGCTGGTCTTGGAAGCAGCCTATCAGCAATTCCCCAAGTGGTCGGTGCAGCGATCATCTGCCTACTTCCTCGATCTGGATGTAATCGACGGTGTTCCCTGCTCTCTCTTTGGTCACCTATAGTTCAAAATGAGCTATAGGTGAACGCGAGGATGGGCGATGTGATGTCACAGGACAGCGAAGGACCAAAAGAACCGACCGGTTGAATCGCCACCATTGACTATTCGTTATTTGCCATAATCGCCCAATTCGAGTATAATGCCTGCGCATTATAATGCGCCCACCATATACACGGAGGGGATAGGATGCTGGGCAATCCTGTGCAGGGCGAAGCTTTCTATGACCGGGACCGACTCCTGGAGCTGCTCACCCGGGAGCTCCATGGCTTCTTGCAGCAGGGCACGCGCGCCCACCTGGCCCTGATCGGCCCACGCAAGGTCGGCAAGACCTCTCTCCTCTTCGAGCTCCAACGGCGCCTCCCGGACGACGACGTCTTTGTCCTCTACCTCTACCTCAAGCCCGAGCCCTCGCGCCTTTTCCTCCATCGCTTTCTCATCAGCCTGCTGGCCGATTACCTGCGCCGCCAGGGCCACTCTGTCGACGAGGTGATCCTGCCCACCCGGTCCAGCCTCGAGAGCCTGATGCAACAGGCCGTCCCCCTGCTCCCCACTACGGTGGGCAAGATCATAGAGATCACGCGCCAGGCGGACACTGAGGAGGAGATCTTTTCTCTCTTCCTTCTGCTAGGCATCTTTCAACAGGAGACCGGCCTGCCCCTGGTCGTCATGCTGGACGAGTTCCAGCGCCTGGGCGGCTACCAGGCGGGCGACGTCTTTGACCACTTTCGCGAGATCATGGCTGCGCAGGAGGGGGTACTGTACCTGATCGCCGGCTCGGCGGTGGGCATGATGATGGACATCGTGGCCGACAAGACGGCCCCGCTGTTCGGTCACTTTCGCATTCACCACGTGGGCAGCTTTGACTACAAAGATGCCCGGTTCTTCCTCCTGGACAAGGTCAAGGGCATCGTCAATCTCCAGGAAAACCACCTCAACTTTCTCATCGACCTCACCGAGGGGTTCCCCTTCTACCTGGACGTCCTGGCCCACCGCATCACCCTCCTGGCCGGCATGCAGGGCCTGCACCGCACTTCTCAGTCGCTCCTCACCCAGGCGCTGGTGGAAGAGGTCTTCCTCGACGTGGGCACCATCTACCAGTACCTGCGCGAGACCCTCGACGAGTCGATCGTCCGCCGCGGGATGGGCACCTATATGGCCCTGCTCAGCGCCATTGCCCGGGGATACGACACCGTCTCCCAGATGGCGCGCCAGACGGGGATGCAGATGCCGGCCATTCCCCATTATCTCCGCCGCATGCTGGACGCTCGCCTGATCCGCCGCCAGAACAGTCAATACTTCATCACGGACAGGTTAATGGCCTTTTGGCTCAAGTACGTCTATGCTTTGCGAGAACAAAGCTACATCACCGAATTGGAGACCTCCCTTCAGCACTTCAAGTCCCAGGTGGAGGAGCTCCTCGCCGCTTACAAGAGCGAGCTGGGCCTGGCCCGCGAGGCCCAAGTACGGGAGATCTTTGCCCGGGACGAGGATTTTGCCAACGTCCGCGGCGGCATACTCCAGGACCAGGAGATTGATCTCATCGCTTGCCGGCGCGACACGGATGCCCTGTGGCTGGGTGAGATCAAGACCCGGCCGCTGGATCAGGCGGACCTCCGCCGCTTCGGGGAAAAGATCGCCGCCCTGGGCCCGGAGGTCACGGTAGAAAAGAAGCTGGCTTTCGCCCTGGCCGGGTATGACGAGGCGGCCGCCGCCTACGCGGCCGAGCACGACATCGAGCTCTGGGACCTGCGGCGCGTCAACGAGGCGCGGAAACGCTTCAGCCTCCATCCGATTCGTCTCTGATGGGTTCATGGGTATATTGCTCTGGTCATTGCTGTAACGCAGAAATCCGGCCCGTAGAGAAAAGGGATTGGGCTGAAGTCTTTGCCTTCTGCATCTGATACTGGTATAATGCACAAGCCTACGGAA
>CAYLZO010000067.1:0-21601 GCA_964387775.1 uncultured Anaerolineaceae bacterium | reverse complement strand
TTGAAGCTACTTTGACTCCCCTGCCCGTTTGGCGTATAATCGGCTGGCTCTCGCTCGAAAGCAGATTGAGTATATCCGATTTCTCGATGGATGTCAAGTTGATATGCAAATGATAGGGTTCAAGAACGATGGATACTGGCAGCAAGCGTAAAGCGGGATCCCGGGGCTGGATTGGCGTGGGCCTCATGCTCCTGGGTTCCCTGGGTGTCGTTGCCGTGGGGATGGCCTGGTTCATCAGTGCGGATTTTGGACTCGAGGGGGAAGCGCCGATCCCTTTCACAGACGTGAATCCCTACGGCGCCAATTTTTTTCTGGCCCGGGAAGTAGAGCTTTGGAAAAAAGAGAAAACGCTGGAAATGGCCCGTGAAGCGGGCATCGTCTGGGTCAAGCAGCAGTTCTCGTGGGAAGAGATCGAGCCTCAGCAAAAGGGCGAGTACGATTGGGCCAAGTACGATCTCATCGTCGAGCTGGCCGAGCGCCATGGCATGGAGATCATCGCCCGGCTGGACCGGCCTCCCGCCTGGGCGCGGCGGGCGAATCCCCTGCCGGCCAGCCCGCCCGACGACCTGGCCGACTATGGCGATTTTGTCCACGCCTTTGTCTCGCGCTACCGGGGCCGGGTGGGCTACGTCCAGATCTGGAACGAGCCGAACCTCAGCGCCGAGTGGGGCTTTCAGCGGGTGGACGCCGTGGCCTACACCCGCCTGCTGGAGGTGGCCTACCGGCGGGCGAAGGAAGCCGATCCGAACGTGGTCGTGCTCAGCGCCCCCTTGGCCATCACCCTCGAAGATGCCTCGATGCGCGGCAACCACAACGACCTGGTGTTCCTGGACGAGATGTACCGGGCGGGCGCGGGCGAGTTTTTCGACGTCCTCTCGGCCAACGCCTTTGGCCTGGACCGGCCCCCCGAGGACCCGCCCGATCCCAACGTGCTGAACTTTCGCCGCGTCGAGCTCCACCGGGAGATCATGGAGCGCTACGGTCACGCGGATAAACCGATCTGGATCAACGAGTACGGCTGGAATGCGGCGCCAGCTTCTTTTCCAGATGAGTTGTTGACCTGGGAGCGGGTGACCCCGGAACAGCAGGCCGAGTACACCGTGCACGGCATCGCCTGGGCGCGGGAGCACTGGCCCTGGCTTGGCGTGGTCAACGTCTGGTATTTCCGCCAGGTGGGCGACGTGCCGCCCGACCGGGCCGCCTACTATTTTGCCCTGGTGGACCCCGAGTTCAACCCCCAGCCGGTGTACGAGGCGGTGCGTGACGTCGCTCCAGCCTGGTCCTCAAAGTCGAATGCGCAGGATCGGGGCCTGCCATGGCTCTACGCGGTATTGGGGGCGGGTTCGGCCGTGATCGCCCTGTTGGGCGCCTGGCTTTGGCTGCGGCGGAGCTAACTCGCCGTAGAAATAGGTTACAATCGGTTTCTTGTTTTTTGGTCAACCTATGGTATAATTGAAGCACACGCAGAGGTCGGGCAATCTAGATGAGTCGGTTACAGGCAAAAGGAGGCTGGGCCATGAACTACCGGTCACTGATCGTCGTGCTGGCTGTGGCCTGTGTGATGCTGCTGGGCGTGGGAGCCGCCTGGGCGCAGGATGTACCTGTACAGGCGACCGAAGCGATGACCAATACCGCCACCATTGCAACCGAGCCCACGCCCGGAATTCCTTCCGCGGCCACCATTGCCGACCAGGTGGTGGAGGGTTTGGCGGGCAAGCAGACGGTCCTGTTCGCCTGGTATCCCGACAACTGGGGACAGGGCCTACTCTATTTTGTGCTGGGCCTGGCCGGGGCGTTGGTGACGGTCTATCTCTTTCTCGGCGAGATGTTGCCCTCGATGGGGGGGCAGGTGGAGTACGAGCGTATCCGCCTGGCCCTGGAGCGTTACGTGGAGCGCCGGGAAGAGATGCTCAAACTGCGCAACGACGCCGTGCAGGGGCGCGCCGAAAGGGAATATGACTTGGTTGCCCTCAACGAGCTTTCTGACGACCTTCACGAAATGGCCGAGCTGTTGGAAAAGCGCCTGCGCAGCGAGCGGTGGCGTCTCTTTGCCTTGGGGTTCCCGATCTATCTTGTGCTGGGCGGCTTTTTCGCGGCTGGTCTGGCTACGAACTTTATGGAGGCGATCATCATCGGCTTTGGCTGGACGTTGATCGCCGACCGGTTGGGGATGGAACGCCAGAACGCCCAGTTGCAGGTCATTCGCGAAAAGCGGGTGAACGAGTTGCAGAACACGATCAAGGAGCTTGAGGCTGACCGAGGGCAAAAAGCGGATATGCTGTCCAAGAGCAGCGAACGGATGGAGCAATTGAGTGCAGTTCTCGCGACCTATACCGGTCGTCTTGAGGAGATTCAGACCATTGCTCGGGGGCTGCTGGGCCAACTGGACACGGAATTGAACAAACTGGACAAACGCGCAGAGGAACTGAAGGACGAGACTTTGCGCAGTGTAGCTGATGATCTAGAGCAGCAGATTAGCACCCTGCTGGACAAGATCCTGGGCTCATAGAACAGGTTCTGGCAAAAGGAGGAAGAACAGATGCTTAGTGAGAAGTATTCCCTTCCGGAGGACGTCAAGAGCAAGGACGCCACTCAACTTGGCTTGGAGTACTGGATTCAAAAGGCGAACGAGTGGGCAGAGGAGATGAGAGTTGCGTCCAAAGTCGAACCTCGTCTCGACAAGGACCTCGAACTCATCGTGCAAGAAGCCAAAATGCAGGTTAATAAGTAGCGAGAACCTGGAGCCGTCCGACCTACCTTTCAACGGTGTCGAGGCGAGTTGAGGCGCCATGAGAAATCAAGTAACCTATCGGATCGCGGCCAGTGCGCTCCTCGTGCTGGTGTTGGTAGTGGCTGCCATCTTTGAGGTAGCTGCCATCCCGGTGTTCAGTTGGGTACGCAGTGGGGACTATGCGGCCGGCCTGGCCCGCTTCCTGGCCGGTGGCTTTAGCACACTCCTGGTCGTGTTCCTGCTCTTCCCCCTGGTGGGCCAGCGCGAATATGCCCTGGCGAGCCGCAAGCTGGAGCAGATGCTGCGCCTGGAACCGCCCCTCGACGACTGGGCCATCGGCGTGATCCGCGAGCAAGAGCGACATCTGCGCTGGCTGGCCTGGCGGCTCTCGGGTCGGAACCTGGTAGTCGCGGTTTTTGGCGGGCTGATCGCCACCGCCGTGGCCGACTGGTGGGGTGGATCGCCGCTGACGGTGGCCTGTTTGCTGGGATTGGGGGTGGGCGGTGTCATCGGACTGGTGACGGGTGTGTGGCAGGCGCGCCATCCCCTGCCGCCCGAGGAGGAGGCGGCGTCTATCCCGGGCGTCCCGCCCCTGTCCGACCTGGACGGATCGCGTCCCGAGCACCGCCAGCGGCTCCGCGACCTGGGCATTGCCACGGCCGCGGACCTGCTGCAGGCGGCTGCCACGCCCGAGACACGCAAGAACCTGGCCTTGCAACTGGGCGTGCGACCGCCCTTGATCGAGCAGTTTGCCATCGAGGCCGAGCTGCTGCGCAGCATCGCCGGCCTAAACGAAGAGTACGCCGGACTGCTCTACCGGGTCCGGGTCAAAGGCGTGGCGGATCTGTCCCGACGCGATCCGGCTGAACTGGCAGCGCTGCTCCGGGACAGGTACAGCGAGATTGTAGAACACGGCGAGGACCTACCCACTGCCGAAATGGTGGCCAACTGGGTGGCCCAGGCCGGAAGGGCCAAAGCTGTCCTGAAACTCTAGTGGGTTTTGTCCTCAATCAAAAGGCCCCGGCAGCATGCCGGGGCCTCGGTGCGTCTACTCGGTGGAATTTGGCTCCAGGATCTCTTCCAGGCGGCGCTGGATGGCGGCTGCCGTCTCGGCGGCGTCCTGCTGTCCCCTCAGCATCTCGTTGACCCCGGAGTAGATGGCCTCCGAGACGGCCGGGTACGCCACCGTCCGGGGCCGGGGCTCGGCGGCTCGGAGGGCCGCGTGCAGCGAGGCAAAGACAGGCCGGGCGGCCAGGAGTTCGTCGTCGGCGTAGGTCGTCTCCAGGGCCGGGGGCTGACTCGTCTCCTTGGCCCATTCGACCTGCTGCTCGTGCTCGACGAGGTAGACCATGAAGCGAAATGCTTCGTCGGGATACATGCTGTGAGGCGAGAGGACCAAGGCACGCACAAAGAGGGAGGCAGCGGGCAGGGGGGCGACACCCACCCGGCCGGCGACCGAGGATTCCTCCCTGTGCAAAATCTGCCAGGCGCCGGACCAATGGCGCATAAAGAGGGCCGCACCCTGGTCAAAGGCAGCGAAAGCGTCCCCCTCGGTGTAGGTGGCAATGTCCTCGGGTGAGACGCCCGACTGGACCAGGGCCAGCATCTGGGCCAGCGCGGCCTGGGCATGGACGTCGTCCATGGTGGGCCGCCCGGAAGCGTCGAGCACTTCCCCACCGGCGGCCCGCAGATGCTCCAGCGCGTTGTGGGTCAGGCTCTCGTAGGCGGCGCCCTGCCACACGTAGCCGTGGGGCAAGCCCTCCAGCCGCTGCAATTCGAGCGCCATCTGTTGCAGCTCGGCCCAGGTCCTGGGGGGCGCCTGACCGTGTTCGGCCAGCACGTCCGAGCGATAGTAGAGCAGTCCGCCATCCACGGTCCAGGGCAGGGCCACCAGCCGGCCGGCCACGGTACAGGCGTCCAGCGCGGGGGGCAAAAAATCTGCCACGCGCACGTCCCATGGCTCAACATAATCGTCGAGGAGGGCCAGCCGGTCGCCGGCTGTCAATTCCGCCAGCCAGGCGTCGTCCAGGGCATAGATGTCGCTGCCGGTGGCCGGGTCTCCCAGTTCCCTAAAGACTATCTCGCGCCGCTGGGCGGCATCTCCGCGGATGGCGGCGATTTCGACCTTGATGTCGGGGTTGGCGTCTTCAAAGTCGACGACGAGTGGGTCCAGCGCAGCGAGTTCGTTTTCGTCAAAGCGGCCGGCCAGCGAGACGACGACGGGGAGGGGGATCGGCACGGTCACGGTCGGCGTGGGTCCGGCCGGGGTGGCCGTAGGCGCCGGCATCGGGCCGCAGGCCGCCAGCCCGCCGCCCAGCAACACGGCGAGGACCAGCAGCAACGGCCCGGCGCGCCCGATTCGTGTTTGTCTCACGGTGATCGCTAGGTGATGGACGGCCCGGCCGTCCAATCGTAGCCGATCTCGGCGTCGTCGTGGGGGATGCGCCCTTCGTCGGCGGGATCGTAGGTGTGCGAGGTGACGTAAAAGAGGTGGGCCGTGCCGCTGATGGCCTTGCAGCCGTGGGCCACGCCCGGCGGGATCTTGAGCACCTGGGCCGGGTGGTTGTCGCCCAGGAAAAGCTCCATCAGCTCGCCGTGGGTGGGCGAATCGGGCCGTGTGTCAAAGAGGCCCACTTTTAGCGTGCCGAGGGCCACGTACCACCAATCGGTCTGCTTCTGGTGGACGTGCCACGCTTTGGCCGTCCCCGGATACATCAGCGAATGGCTCCACTGGCCAAAGCCCTCGGCGAAAAAGTCGTCGGTCACGCGGATGATCTCGCGGAAAAAGCCCCGCTCGTCGGTGTGGGTGATCAGTTCTTTCAGGACGACGCCGTCGATCATGGATTTCCCTCGGTTTGTGCCGCGCAGCCAGGGGCCTAGACCGGGAGCAGCCGGTCGACCATCATGCCGGCGAACACCACGGCCAGGTAGAGGCTGGAGAGTTTAAACATGAGCCAGGCGTTGCGTTCCGTCGGCTTGACGTGCAGGTAGGCGTGGCCGGCCAGCGAAACGACGCCACCCAGCACGGCGACCCCCATATAGATTCCGCCGAAATCGCCGACGACGCCCAGGAGCAGCGACTCGGCCACCATGAACACGACACTCATGGCAATGAGGTTGACGGCCCGCTGGAGGTTGGTCACCACCGGTAGCATCGGCACGTTGGCCCGGGCATAGTCCTCGCGGTAGCGGATGGCCAGGTTCCAGATGTGGTTGGGCGTCCAGGTGATGACCAGCAGGCTGATGAGCACCGGCGTCCAGGTGACGTTGCCCTGCACCACGGCCCAGCCAAAAAGGGCCGGCATGCCGCCGCTGATCGAGCCGAGCAGGATATTGGTGCAGGAGCGGCGCTTGGCCAGCAGGCTATAAATTACGACGTTGTCAAAGAGGCCCAAGAACATCCACAGGGCGGCCAGGGGATTGAGTAGGAATGACAGACCCATGGCCAGGGCAGCCAGGAATAGGCCCCAGACCAGGGCTTTTTCAGGGGGGTTGATCCGCTTGCCGGGCAGGGGGCGGGCCTTTGTGCGGTCCATCAGCGCATCAATGTCCCGGTCCACGTAGCAGGTCAGGGTATCGGCTGCGGCACAGCCGGCAGTGATGGCCACCAGGGCCAGTGCCCAGTTGCCCAAGGACAGGCTGCTCACCCCGCCGGCGGCAACCATGGCCCCCACGCAAGTAAAAACGAGTAGGGCAACGGTGCTTGGTTTGGTGACTTCGACGTACTTCCACACCCGGCTGCTCTCGATCCAAGGCAGACGGGTGGCCGTGGTGGACTCGTCAATCATCCCAATACCTCCTGTGACCGGGGCATTATAACGGAAAAGGATGCCCCGGTCAACTGCAGCGCATCACCCGGTGCGTTCGACCCCCGCCGCCGGAGTCTCTCGCCTTTTGGATTACAGAGGCATGGGGATCAGTGAGCAGGGTCGCTAGAGGTATATCCCCTCGTCGAGCACCTGCTGACCGTTGGCTTGGATCTGGTGGTCCAACGGGAGGGACTTGGTAGCTGACTGTGGTGGAGTGGGGTTTTCCGTAGGGTCCGCCTCTCGACTCGTTGCGAGGCGGACCTGTTCCGTGTACCGGCTGAGAGCCTGATTGGCTGACAACTCTCCCCGGACGCAGATTTCGCAGATAAACGCAGGTGAGCACGCGCATAGAATCAGCGGAAATCTGCTTTCCCCGGGATGCCGGGACGGAGAATCTTTGTCCTGTCCCCGGCGCCAAAAAGCCGAATGGAGTTTTGTCAGCCAACCTGGGCTGAGAACAGAGCCAGTTTTGACAAAGCGTTTTTGGCTATGGTAGAATGCATGCATCTCATGAACAATCGCTTGCGCAATGGGGTGCAATGACCAAGATCCGAGTGCTTTTGGCAGATGATCACGCCGTCGTCCGCGACGGGCTCACGGCGCTACTGGCCAACGACGATGGCATCAAAGTCGTCGGCCTGGCGGCCGATGGCCCGGAGACGGTGCGCCTGGCGGGGGAACTGAAGCCTGACGTAGTTGTCTTGGACATCGCCATGCCCCACCTCAACGGTGTAGAAGCCACGCGCCGCATCCAAAAGGTGGCACCCGAGACACGGATCTTGATTCTCAGCCAGCACGAGGATACTCCGTACGTGTTGGATGCGCTGTGGGCCGGTGCAGCGGGTTACCTGCTCAAGCGGGACGCGGGCGCAGACCTGGCCGAGAGCATCCGGGCCGTGCAGCAGTGGGGCGTCGCCCTGCATCCCCTGGCGGCGCGTGTGCTCCTGGACGCCTATCTGCGTTGCGAGTGCGCCCAGCGAGTTGACAGTTACGAATTCCTCACTGATCGAGAGCGCGAGGTCCTCATCCTGGTAGCCGAGGGTTATACCAACCAGCAGATCGCCGAACTGCTCCACATCAGCCCCAAAACTGTGGACGGCCACCGGACCAACTTGATGTCCAAGCTCGATCTGCACGACCGGACGGAAGTGGTCAAGTACGCGCTCCGCCGGCAGTTAATTGAGTTGTAGCTGTTTAGTGTTTTTTTTCACAAAGTCAGCGCCTCCCCAAGGTGTGAAAATGGGGTTGTTACCCTATTCACAAGTAGACAGAGATATGTTATAATGCGAACAGGAGCTTCGAAGCTCCTGTGTTCTTGGTCTCCGAGCCTGATTGCCTACCGAGCCCATCCGTAAAAGGGGGAAGCTCCAGGGCGTCAAGCCGAAAGGGTCCAGTTGGAAACGGCCGGGCCTCCCACATTGGAAAGGAGATCGGATAGCCGGGCATCTGCTCGTCTATCTGTCTCCTTTTTTGTTTTGTCTGGAGGAGAAGGAAAGGGGGTGATCGATCCCAATTTCGTAGTCGCACAGCTCGAAAACACGAGGAGGTGTGAAAAACGCTATGGAGCTATCGCGAAGAGATTTCATGAAACTATCCGGGGCTTCGGTAGGCGGTCTTTTTCTGCCGGCCAGCTTTGCGGCCAGTGCCGCGGCGGCGGCAGCGACCTTTCCGCTCCACAAGGCAATCGGTGAGGCAGCGACGATCTGCCCCTATTGCTCCTGTGGTTGTGGTCTACTGATCGCCACCGGACCCGACGGACACATCATCAACTCCGAGGGCGACCCGGACAACATTAACAACCGGGGCGCCCTGGACCCCAAGTCGATCTCGGTGCGGTCTCTGTCCACGAGCGAGCGGCGCCTGAAGAAACCCCTCTACCGGGCGCCGGGCAGCGACAAGTTCGAAGAAGTCGAGTGGGACTGGATCGTCGAACAGGTCGCCCAGCGGATCAAGGACACCCGCGACGAGACCTTTGAATCGACAAACCAAGACGGCGTAACCGTCAATCGCACCCCGGGAATCGCCTTCCTGGGTGGCGCGGCCAACAACGACGAGGAGTGCTACCTCGCCGTCAAGCTGGCCCGCGCCCTGGGCCTGGTGTACATCGAGCACCAGGCGCGCATATGACACTCTGCCACCGTGGCCGGTCTGGCCACAACGTTTGGGCGGGGTGCCATGACGAACCACTGGGTGGACCTCAAAAACGCCGACGTGATCATGATCAACGGCTCGAACGCGGCGGAGAACCACCCGGCCTCGATGACGTGGGTCAACAAGGCCCGCGACGAGCGCGGTGCGCAGCTCATCGTCGTCGACCCGCGCTTTACGCGCAGCGCCGCCACCGCCGACCTGTACGCCCCCATCCGCAGCGGCACCGACATCGCCTTCTACGGCGGCCTGATGAAGTACATCCTCGACAACGAGCTGTACCACGAGGAATACGTCGTCCACTTTACCAACGCCGCGACCCTCATCAACCCCGACTTTCAGGGGCCAGAAGACCTGGATGGACTGTTCTCCGGGTTCGAGGACGAGGACGGCGACGGCTTTGGCAAGTACAACCGCGCGACCTGGAGCTATCAGACTGACGCCGAGGGCAACATCCTCCGCGACGAGACCCTCCAGGACCCCAACTGCGTGTTCCAGCTTCTGAAAAAGCAGTACAACCGCTACGACCTGGACACCGTGTCCAAGGTCACGGGCTGCCCGGTGGACAAGCTGGAAGAAGTCTATGCCCTGTACGCCACCACGGGCCAGCCCGACAAGACGGGCAACATCATGTACGCCATGGGCCAGACGCAGCACACGGTCGGTTCGCAGAACGTGCGCTGCATGGCCATGATCCAGCTCCTGCTGGGCAACACCGGCCGCCCCGGCGGCGGCGTGAACGCCCTGCGGGGCGAGAGCAACGTCCAGGGCTCGACCGACATGGCCCTCCTGGCCCACATCATCCCGGCCTACATGGCCACGCCCCGCGCCGGCGACCACCCCAACCTGGCGGCTTATCTCGAAAAAGAGACGCCGGCGACCAGCTACTGGGCCAACAAGCCCAAGTTCCTGGTCAGCCTGCTCAAGGCCTGGTGGGGCGACCACGCCACCGAGGCCAACGACTTTGCCTACGACTATCTGGGCAAGGTGGAGAGCCCGGCCGACCACTACTGGATTCCGCTCTTTGAGGCCATGCACGCCGGCACCATCAAGGGCTGCTGGATCCTGGGCCAGAACCCGGCCGTGGGCGGCCCCAACGCCCGCTTTGAGCGGGAGGCCCTGGAAAAGCTCGACTGGATGGTAATCCAGGAGATCTTCCAGACCGAGACGGTGGCCTTCTGGCAGGAGCCGGGCAAGAACCCGGCCGACATCGACACCGAGGTCTTTGTCCTGCCGGCGGCCGACGCCATGGAAAAAGAGGGCAGCATCGTCACCAGCGGGCGCCTGATCCAGTGGCGGCCCCAGGTGGCCGAAGCCCCCGGCGAGGCCCTGCCCGACCACGACATCCTGACCCGCGTCGCCCTCAAGCTGAAAGAGCTGTACGCCGCCGAGCCCGGCCCCTTTGCCGACCCGATCACGCACCTGACCTGGGACTATGGCGGGGGGCCGCGCCATCCGGTGGTGGGCGAGCTGATCGACATCACCAAGGTGGCGAGGGAGATCAACGGCTACGCCGTGGAGGACGTGCTCGACGCCGACGGCAACGTCGTCGTCAAGGCCGGCGACCTGCTCAAGACCTTTGGCTGGCTGACGGCCGACGGCAAGACGGCCTGCGGCAACTGGCTCTACGTGGGCTACTTCTATCCGCTGCCCGACGGCGAGGGCAACATCCTGCCCGCCAGCAAGCGGCGCGGCCAGAGGGACCCCGGCGGCCTGGGCATCTATCCCTACTGGGCCTACTCCTGGCCCGTGAACCGGCGCATCATCTACAACCGCTGCTCGGCCGACTCGGAAGGCAACCCCTGGCCCGGCGGCAAGGACCTGATCTGGTGGGACGGCGCCCAGGGCAAGTGGACGGGCTACGACGTGCCCGACTTTGCCGGCACCAAGGGACCCGACCAGGCCGGCTTCAACGACCCCTTTATCATGAAGACCGACGGCAAGGGCTGGGTCTTTGGCGCCCTCAACGAGGGGCCGTTCCCGACCCACTATGAGCCGGTCGAGACGCCGACCGACAACCTGCTCTACCCGGACCAGACACACAACCCGGCCATCAAGATCTGGCGGACCAACGAGGGCGGCGACGTGGGTGACAACTATGCCGATCCGGCCCAGTTCCCCATCGTGGCTACGACCTACCGGGTCTGCGAGCACTGGCAGGCGGGCGGTATGTCGCGCTGGCTGCCCTGGCTGGCCGAGACCCATCCCGACATGTTCGTCGAGCTGAGCGAGGAGCTGGCCGACGAGAAGGGGATCGAGGCCGGCGACCAGGTCAAGGTCAGCTCGGCACGCGGCACCATCCACGCGGTGGCCATCGTGACCAAGCGCTTCAAGCCCTTCCAGGTGAACGGCAAGACGGTCCACCAGGTGGGTATGCCGTGGCACTTTGGCTGGGGCGGCGGCGCCGAGGCGCCCTCGCTGGCCCAGGGCGACACGGCCAACGACCTGACGCCCCACGTGGGCGACGCCAACACGACGATTCCTGAATACAAGGCGTTCCTCGTGAACGTCGAGAAAGCGTAGGGGGTGCATCATGGCTAACAGACTGGCAATGTACATCGACACGTCGAAATGCATGGCCTGCCGGGGCTGCCAGGTCGCCTGCAAGCAGTGGAACGACCTGCCGGCCTATGTGACCGAAAACACGGGCAGCTATGAGAACCCCAAATCGCTGGATCACTATACCTGGACGCGCATCGTGTTCAACGAGTACGACGATCCCGATCGCTTCCAGTGGCTCTTTCTCAAGGAAGGCTGCATGCACTGCACCGAGGCGGCCTGCGTGGACGTCTGCCCCACGGGCGCGCTCAAGTACGGCGAGCACGGGATCATCACCTTCGAGCGGGACCTGTGCAACGGCTGCGGCTACTGCTCGCAGTTCTGCCCCTTTGGGGTGCCACACCTCAACGTGCCCGGCCCCCTGGCCGGCGCGCACGACCTGCACGGCCTGGACGGCGAGGAGCAGAGCACGGCGGCCCTGGCCGGTCTGAGCGGCGAGGCCAAGAGCGCCAAGTGCACCTTTTGCCAGGACCGGACGATGAACGGCCTGATACCGGCCTGCGTCAAGACCTGCCCGGCCGGCGCCCTGGACTGGGGGGACCGCGATCAGATGGTGGCCAAGGCCGAGGCCCGCGTCGAGGTGCTCAAGACCGAGCGCGGCTTCCCCAAGGCCAACGTCTATGGCAAGACCCAGCTCGGTGGCCTGGGGCGCATCTACGTCCTCAAGGCACCGCCGGAGGAGTACGGCCTACCGGCCGATCCCCAGTACCCGGCCATGTCCACCGTCTGGCAGAAAATCCTACAGCCGGTGGGACAGATCGCCTTTGGCGCCACCGTCGTCGGCGCCCTGGCGGCGTTCTTTGCCGCGCGGCGTAACGTGCATATGGAGGAGGTAGAATGAGCGTCAGGTTGAAAGGTACAGATTCGGCTGTCCAGATCCGCTGGATTCCCAAGTACACCACCCTGGAACGATTCCTGCACTGGGTCCACACCGCGACCTTTATCCCCCTGGCGCTGACGGGGTTCGTGCTCTTTGCTCCCTTCCTGGAGCCGGTAGCCCAGAGCCAATCGGGCATCCACATCCGGCTGATCCACCGCATCGCGGCGGTCATCTTTGGCGGGGTGCCCATCATCTATGCCATCCTCCAGCCCCGGCGGATGCTGATGAACCTGAAAGAGTTCCTGAGCTTTAGCAAGTACGACCTCCTTTGGGCCAGGGCAGCGATCCCGTACTACGTACTGGGTCGCCACCACGACATGCCGCCCCAGCCCCGCTTCAACACCGGCGAGCGGCTGACGGCGCTGGTCATGGTCCTGGGCACCATCACCTTTGGCATCACGGGCCTGGCGATGTGGTTCCTGAAAGGCATCATGCCCGCCTTCCTCTTCCAGTTGATGGTCGTCATCCACGACGTGATGTTCATCATCACCTTCGTCTTCTTCATGGTCCACTTTTACCTGGCCGTCGTCCACCCCATGATGTGGCAGAGCCTGGTGAGCATGCGCTACGGGGTTGTATCGGAATCGTACGCCCGCGAGCATCACGCCATGTGGTACTATGGCGAAAAGCGGGCCAAGGAGATGTGGGAAAATCGACACGCTGAAGGCGGACACTAGCCTTTGGCCGGAGACGGAGAGGTCGAGGGGGTCGCTACCCAGCGGTCCCCTCTGACCTCTTCTTTGTTGGAGATCGAGTTATATGTCCATGAGTGAACACGACCGAGCAGTGCTGGAAGCCCTTGCCTCTGCCCGGAAGCAGCACGAGGAACTGGCCGATCTGCTGGCCTTCTACCAGGAGTTGTACGAGGTGCAATTTGTGGCCAAGGCCGAGCTTCCCGAGCCCGAGGTGCGGGACGAGATGGCGATGCGCTGGCGGCTGGAGGGCGGCATTCCCCAACTGACCTTTGATCAGCTCCGGATCGCGCCCGAGCCCTTTGCCGGGCTGGCCAGGGCCGTAGCCGAGGTGTTGGAGCGGCACAATCCAACGTGGCAGATCGAGTGGGATGACTGGCAGCCGGCAGACTTGGTGGCCCTGGCCCGCGAGATCTTTGAGACGTGGGATACGCTGACCTCGCCTCAGCCCGACGGCAAGGCTGGGCGGACCGGCGCTTCGACGTCGGTCCAGCCGATGGCCCTGACCGTGGGGTTCTCCCTGGCACCCCATCTGCAACGGGCCTCGGAGGTGATCCTGCCCCGCCTGGACTTGAACCTCTGGACGCGGGGCTATTGCCCCGTTTGTGGTGGGCGTCCGAACCTGGCCCTACTGGAGCCCAAGAGAGGCGCCCGTCAGTTGCTCTGCTCGCGGTGCACGAGCCTGTGGGCCTATGGGCGGGTGGGCTGTCCCTTCTGCCAGTCCAAGGAGAAGCAGAACTATCACCTCATCGGCGAGGGGGTCTATCGCCTTTACGTGTGCCCCGATTGCAACCGCTACCTCAAGACCGTGGACCGACGGGAGCTTCAACGAGAGGTTTATCCCCAGGTCGAGCGCCTGGTGACCGTGGGCATGGACCTGGCGGCGCAGGAGAAAGGCTACCAAGGCTGACTGTCGAAACCAATAGATTGACACGCCCTGTTTTCTATGTTATAATCCCCAGCGTGTGAAAACCAGAACAATACAAGGAGGAGAAAGTGATGGCTAAGGTCCTTGTGGTCGATGACGACGTGGATTTCGTAAAAGTGACCTCCAAAGTCCTGGAGAAGGCGGGGCACGAAGTTGTGTCTGCCGCCAACGGGGCCAAGGCACTCAAGACCATGCGTCAGGACACCCCTGACGTTGTTTTGTTGGACATTATGATGTCCTACATCCTCGATGGCCTGGACGTGAGCCGTGAAATGGCTGAGGATCCAGAGTTGAAAGAGATCCCCGTCATCATGGTGACGTCGCTCACAGGTGTGAGGGGCAGTGGTGCCTTCCCCACGGACGAATACATCCCTGTGGACGAGTGGCTGTCCAAGCCCATAGATCCTGATACGCTAATCGAACGGGTGAACCAGGCCCTGAATTGATCGGGCTGGCGTACTGGATATACAGAGTTGGAGGAGGTAGAGGTGGAAAAGATCCGGATCGGCGGGATTATGCAGAACGCACACCTGGCGCTCTTGAACGTGACTGCTGTGCCCGACCGGCCGGGGATTGCGGCCGCGATCCTCAGTGGCTTGGGCGAGCGGGGGATCAACGTCCAGTTCATCGTCCAGTGCATCGATCACACGGATCGCGACCAGGTGTCCCTCTGCGTGGATCGGGACGATCTCCCGGCAGCCCAGGCCGTCGTCGAGCGGATCGCCCCTGAGCTGGACGCGGGCAAAGTCGTGACCTCTCCCGAGGTAGCCATCGTCTCGATCTTTGGCCCGGACTTTCGGGAGCGACCGGGCATCGCCGGCGCCATGTTTGACGCCCTGGCCGACAAAGAGATCAATATCATGGCCATCAGCACCTCTATCTCGACGGTCTCTTGCGTAATCCAGTCGAAAGAGCTGGAAACGGCGCTGAACTCGTTGCGGGACACGTTTGATCTGCCCTGAGACGGCGCTCTGACCGGAATCAAAAGCGCGACACCCAGCGGTGTCGCGCTTTTTTGATGGACCGCAACGACCCCGTCAACCCCTCCCGGCCGCGGGCGGAGCGAGGGGCAGCCGGAAGGTGAAGCACGTGCCCTCCCCTGGTCTGGACGCGACCTTGATCTCGCCCCGGTACGCGTCCACGATCTCTTTGACGATGGACAGGCCCAGGCCGGTGCCGATCTCGCCGCTGGCCTTGGCTTCGTCGGTGCGAAAGAACTCCTGGAAGAGGTGCTCCCGGCCCTCCGGCGCGATGCCGATGCCTGTATCCTGCACGCTGCCCACGGCCTCGTCACCGCTAGTACTCAGGGTGACGAGGATGCGCCCGCCCCGGGGCGTGTATTTGATGGCGTTGCTGATGAGATTCGTCCAAATCTGCTCCAGGTGCTCGGCATCGGCCCGGATCGTGGGGCAATCTCGAATCTGAATGTCAAAAAGCTGTCCCTTCTCCCGCGCTTGTGGCCGGAAAAAGTCTGCAACTTTCTCCAGGATCTGGGCCATGGGCTGGGGGCTGGCCTCGCGGCGCAGGGCGTCTCCGGCCTGTCTCAACCGGGCCAACTCCAGCAGGTCGGCGATGAGGTCGAGCGATTGTCGCAAGCGCTCGTCTACCCGGCCCAGGATCGATGCCAGCTCCTCCTGCGAGACGTAGCCGGCCTGGATCAGCTTGACGTAACTCTGGACGGCGGCGATGGGGGCACGGAGTTCGTGGGCCACGGTGAGCATGAACTGGCTCTTGGCCTGGTCGAGCCGCTCCAGCTCCTCCTTCTCCTGGGCCAATGCCTCCGCCCGCGCTTCGACGATCTTGAGCCGGCGCCGCTCCAGGCCCTGGTTGACGGCCACGATCAGCTCGTCGGACGTAAAGGGCTTGGAGAGGAAATCGTAGGCGCCGCGCCGGATGGCCTCCACGGCGACCTCAATGTTGCCATAGCCGGTAATGACGATGCACACGGCCAGCGGATCTCGCTCCAGGATGGGGGCCAGCAGGTCCAGCCCGCTCCCGTCGGGCAGCATCACGTCGAGCAAAAAGAGGTCGTAGGCCTGTCGCGCTAACAAATCGAGGCCCGAGGCGACGTCGGCGGCGACGTCCACGGCGTAGCCCAGGGGCGCCAGCGCCCGCCGGCAGCCCTCCCGCATGCCGAGCTCGTCGTCGATGACGAGAATGCGCCCCTCGTTTTCTGGTTGATCCATCACCACAGTTGCTCCTTGGCCCTATGCCTCCCCGGCCGGGGCCGGCGGCGTCTCTTGCAGGGTGAGGGTGAACGTCGTGCCCACGCCCACCTCGCTCTCGACGTGGATCTGGCCGCGATGCATCTTGACGATGCCATAGATGATGGCCAGGCCCGCCGTACCCTCCCGGGGATCGTAGGGCTGGGGGGCGGCCTTGGGCGTGTCGATGAGAGGGATGTGGGCCTGCTCGGCCAGGTGCACCCAGGCCAGCACCTGGGCGGGGGCGACTTCGGTCGCCGCCAGGGCCGGATCGCCCGCCAGTACCCCGGCGACGATGGGCAATTGGGACCAATCGGCCCCGCCGGCGGCCGGGCTGTACCGGCCGTTGGTCGAAACCTGACCCGTGATGCACGTGCCCTGGGGGTCGGTGACGACGATGAAGCGCTGGGTTCCGGGGCTGAGGCTGGCCATCTCGTTGTCTATCGCCTCTCTGACGACGGCGCTCGCTTCCGTGTTGCCCCGGGCGGCGGCCGGGACGTTGTGGCGCACGCTGCGCGTCGACGCGATGCGGCCGGCGGTAGCGGCAATGTCCCGCAGCTTGTTGTTGTAGAACGCCTCGGCCAGGTCCATGTCGCGGCCCACGCGGGCGTCCTGGGCCTCTTCCAGGTAGTTGTTGATGACGCCATAGAGGATGGGCGTGCCGACGGCGATGCTGGCGGCGGCCGTCAGCACAAAGCCGATGACGAGGATCTGTTGCAGGCGCAGGCCGGCCAGCCGCGCCAGGAGTTTTTTCATCGCCCCGCTACCTCCCTTGGTCAGCAGGTGAAATCGGTCACAAGCTGGGGACGATTATACCACAGATGACGGGGGGAGGCGAAACGGGGCGGACGGTGTGATGCTGCCGGCAAGGCAAGGGCGAAAATGTAGGGGCGACCGGCCGGTCGCCCCTACTTGGGACTGAATGCGGGTGCACAAGGATCTGCAAAGTACCGCTGCCGTTCCGGTGTCAGGTCTGGGGGAGTAGGACATACAGTATGTCTGGCCGGGATATATGGTATTCCTCATCGAGACATACGGTATCTCTCATCGAGAGATACCGTATATCCCGGCCCGGCGGCTACAGGCCAAAGTCGTTCCTGGTCCGCGTCGAGCCGTCGCGCATGACGACCGTGTCGTCCAGGTGGCCCTCCAGCCACTTGCGGGCAAAGCCCTCGTCGTCCAGGCCCCGGTTCTCGGTATTCTTGAAGCGGCCCTGGTAGGCCTTGACCGCCGTCCGCAGGTTCGGCGAGGGTTTGCTACCGGACACTTTTATAGTTGCCGGGAGGAATAGCCGTGGATCGACAGAAATGCGCGGATTTTTCAAAGCAGACGAGTTTTGTGTCCCAATTCAACGAGTCCAATCCGCGTTTTTCTGTGAATCCGTGATTCTGAAGCACATGGCAGAAAAAGTGTCCGGTAGTGAAGGCGAGGGACGGAAGGAGGGCTTGGTGTCTCCGTCCACGTTGCAGGTGACGCCCACCACGCCCAGCTTGTTCAGGTTCATGTGGATGCCCCGGTTTGGTGCAAGCCGGGGATGATAGCGCCACGACTCGGCAGCAAGTAGCCGCTGACCATCATCCAGAACAGGTGCAAGAGCGCCAGGTTCGTGCCTATCGGTACAGTACGCACCACCTTGAGCAACTCCTTGCGCTCACCCACCGGGGGATCAATGATTGCGCACCACCAGCGGCAGGTAAATGCGCTCGCTCCGTGGCCACAGTGGTACGTTGTAGCGGATCGGCTCGTCGACCACGGTCAGTGCCGGGCTCTCGTACATCTCGTAGCCCTGAGCTCGGCCGTCCGCCACCAGCCGATACTGTCCCGGCGGTGTAAAGAAGGCAAAGTAGCCGTCCCCCGCCGTCACCTGCGGATTGGCCTGCCCATACAGTGATGCGCTCCAGATCACCCACCTGTGGCGCACCGTGTCCGAAACGTGGAGCGTGACCGTCACGCCCGCGATCGTTTCCGTGATGCCGGAACTGGCTGCCAACGCTGCGTCGTAGACGTAGCCGTCGGGGTCGATGGTCGAGCCGACCTGCATCGTTGCGGGGCCCGCGCCGCAGTTCACGACGAGCAGAATGACCAGGCTGCCGGCGGCCGGTGTGGTGAATCCACCCGTGAATAGGCCGTCAGTGTCTGGGTCTGACAGGTCATAGCGGACCGAGTTGACCTCGACATACACGGTGGCCGTCGAGACGGCAACGGGCACACCGACCGTCACCGGCTTGCTCGGCCACAGGTTGATCTCAAGGTCGTGGGCCGGGTCCACGCAGCCGTTTGTATCACGCGGATGCTGGACCACCTGCTCTTGCGTCAGGGTCACGCCCACCGGGTCGTAGCACAGCGCCGAATTGACGGTCAGGTCCAGCTCCGCTTCCGTCGACGTCCCCCAGGCAGTGGTGGCCGTGGCCGTGACGACGTGGCTGGCATCGGCCAGGGCTTGTCCGGCAGCCAATTGCCAGCGGTTCCAATCGTCCGTCGTCGTCTCCCCCAGCGCCAGCCCTCCGGCCCCAACCTTGACCGAGCTGCCCATCTGGGCCGTACCGGCAAAGGTTGGTTGTGGTTGGTTGGTCACGCCGCACAGCGGCGCGGCGATGAGGGGCGGCGGCGGCGGGTCGGGAGGCCAGTCCTGGCCAAACTCGCTGGTGTTGCCTGCCCCGTCGGTGGCCGTGGCCGTCAGCTCCGGGCCGGCAAAGGCGCTGCCCTTGCTCAGGCTCCAGCCGCCGCCTGTACCCGCCGTGGTGCTGCCCTCGAACCGGCGGCCCTCGCCGTGCTCGTCGGAGAAAACCTCCACCGTGCAGTTGGCGCAGGCCGTGCCGCTGGCCGTGCCGGCGGCCAGGTCGTAGGCCGTGATGACCGGGGCCGGCAGGCCGGTGTTGCCCCCCTCCACGTTGTCGATGCCCAGGCCGCCGTTGCTGTGGATCGAGTTGCGGCTGATGGTATTCTGGATGCAGGCCGTGTCGTTCTCCACGCCGGTTCCGCCGTTGTAGGCGATGACGTTGCCCTCACCTGCGCCGGCCCCACCCACCAGGTTGTCGCTGCCGTCGCCCACAAAGCGGATCCCCTGCGATCCGTTGCCCAGGGCAGCCAGGCCGGTAGCATCTGTCCCGATCAGGTTGCCGACGATCGTATTGTGATTGCCGTCGACGCCGACGCCGCCGTAGGTGTTGCCCGAGATGACATTGTCCTTGATGGTATTGTGCCACGAGATCACCCACAATCCCCACCAGCCGTTGCCA
This sequence comes from uncultured Anaerolineaceae bacterium, assembly GCA_964387775.1. GTDB lineage: Bacteria > Chloroflexota > Anaerolineae > JAAYZQ01 > JAAYZQ01 > CAYLZO01. The sequence continues at coordinate 2,411 of CAYLZO010000067.1, read as the reverse complement.
TTGTCGGGGAAGGCGGCGGTGCCCGTGGCATCGGGACCGATGTAGTTGCCTTGCACGACATTGCCCCCACTCCGGAGCTGGACACCCGCCCGGGGTGGCGGGGGACCGTCACAACTGTTGCCCGAGATGACGTTGCGGGCACCCTCGCTGGAGCCGCCGATCAGGTTGCCCGTGGCGTTGTTGATCTCTACGCCCGCCAGCCCGTTGGGCAGGGCCGTCGTCCCTTGTACGTCGGTGCCGATGTAGTTGCCCCGCACCACGTTGCCGTCCGCCCCGTTGAGCAGTAAGATGCCGCCCCCCTCCGCGCGGGGGTCGTTCTCCGGAGCGGTGCAGAACAGGTCTCCGTTGCCCGAGATCAGGTTGCGCTCCCCGGCGGTCAAGCCCCCGATAACATTGCCGTCCGCAGCGTCGATCAGGATCCCCCAACCGTTGCTCCCCGGGGCCGTGCCGTTGCCAATGGCGGCGGTACCGTTGACATCCGGGCCGATATAGTTGCCCGTGACCGTATTGCTCGTGGTGCCGCTGCCCTCGATCTGGATGCCACGGACCTCGTTGCCGCTGATGAGGTTACAATCGCCGCTGCACGCCCCGCCGGGCGTGGCATTGCTGCCGCCGACGATGGTCTGTGTAGCGCTGTGCCAGATGCTGACCCCCATGCCGGCATTTCCCAGGGCGGCCAGGCCGGTGGCATCGGTGCCGATGCGGTTGCCTCGCACGGTGTTGCCGGCGACGCCGGGGAACGATTCGTCACCCACCCACAGGCCGCTCCAGGCATTGCCACTGATCAGGTTGTAGGCAACGTCGTTGTGGTCACCGGCAACAGCCACGCCAGGCTTGTTGGGCAGGCTGGCGCTGCCGGTGACGTCGGTGCCGATGTAGTTGCCCATGACCGTGTTGTGGTGGGCACCCCAGATCCACACCCCCGGCCGGGGCGGTGGCGGCCCTTCCTCGCCGTTGCCGCTGATGAGGTTTCGCTCGGCGCTCGTTGCCCCGCCGATGGTGTTGTACTCGGCGCCATCGGAGATACTTACCCCACCGGAGCCATTGGCCAGGGCGGTCGTGCCGCTCACGTCCGTGCCGATGGTGTTGCCGCTTACAGTGTTGTCCGTGCTGCCCGCGTCGCGGATGCGCACGCCGTACTGGCCGTTGCCGCTGATCAGGTTGCCCTCGCCCGCTGCGCTCCCGCCCACGCTGTTCAGCGCCGAGCTGCCGGTGATCCCGACGCCGTCGAACTGGTTGGGCACGGCCGCCGTGCCACTGGCGTCGGTGCCGATATAGTTGCCCACGATCCGGTTGTCGTGGGCGCTGCTCCAGAGGTAGACGCCGGCGCTGTCGTTGCCGCTGATGACGTTCCGTTCCGCCGTCGTGGCGCCCCCGATTCGGTTGCTGGCCGCCCCGTCCGAGATGCCCACGCCGTTCCAGCCACCACCCAGCGCCGAGGTGCCATCTGCGGCCAGCCCGATGTAGTTTCCGACGATCACGTTCCCTTGCGCAGCGTTGTAGATGTGGATCCCGCCCGCGATCACGTTCTTTTCACTGGGCACTGTCCCGCCAATGGTGTTGTTGAGCGCGCCGTCGATAAAGACACCCCGGCCATAGGGATCGTTGCTGGGGATTGCTACCAGGCCGCTGGCGTCCGTGCCAATATAGTTGCCCAGCACGGTGTTGTTCGTCGTGCCGCTGCCCTCGATGCGTACCCCATGGTTGTTGCCGCTGATGACGTTCCCCTGGCCGCAGGGGCCGGCGCCCACGCCGCGGTCGCCACCGATGGTATTGTTCTGCGCGCCGTCCTTGAGGACCACGCCGTCTCCGCCGAAGGAATAGATCTGCAAGCCGCGGATGGTATTGCCGTCGGTGGTGATGTAGAATCCGTCGTTGCCCGGCAGGGTGGCCGAGCCGTCCACGATGACACCTGCGTCGCTGGCATCAATGATGATGTTCCCTGCTAGACTGGGCAGTTGGCTGCTGACATAGATGGTCACCGGGGCAGCAGGGGGAAAAACGCTGGTGTCGAAAGAGATGGTATCCCCGGCGCCTGCGTCCAACATGGCCTGGCGCAAGCTGCCAGGCCCGCTGTCTGCGGCGCTGTCTACCACCAGAACGTCTGTAGGGGCACGGCTCAAGGGGGGTTCCCCAGCTTCCACAGTGGCCCCTAGGAACACGACCAATCCCAGGGTCAGGATTGTGAGGCCGATCACACTTACGATCCCCAAGTTCTTCATCTTGGCATTCTCCTTTCGCCTCCCTGATCGTGAAGCTATGATGTCCCTTGGCGAAAGCCTCTGGTTGGCTCAATGGCGATCAAGGCCTGCAGTGGTGCCCCCCTTGACTCTGCTCCAGAGCGCGACCCACGTCAGCCGGGCACTGCTACATTATATCACATCTGTGCCATCTGATGAAATCGCTCTGCG
>CAYLZO010000066.1:0-21994 GCA_964387775.1 uncultured Anaerolineaceae bacterium | reverse complement strand
GGAAGAAGCCCTGGCTGCGGTGGCCCTCGCCCCGGCGGCCTACCTGGGCCGCACGGTCAACGAGGCCCTGTCCGGCGGCGAGCGCAAACGGATCGAGCTGGCGGCGGTGTACGCCATGCAGCCCCGGCTGGCCATCCTCGACGAGCCCGATTCGGGCATTGACGTCCTGTCGCTGGACGACGTGGCCCGCCTGATCCGCCGCCTGGCGGAGCGGGGCACGGCGGTGCTGCTCATCACCCACCGCGACGAGATGGTGCCGGTGGCCGACGTGGCGGCCCTGATGTGCGAGGGCGAAGTCGTGCGAATTGGCGAGCCGCAAGCCGTGCGGGATCATTATGCCCACCGCTGCCGGCCGTGCGAGGTCGCCGCGCCGGTGGAGCCGGCCGGAGGGGCCTATGAGCGACTTTGAGGCCATCCTGCAAGCCTACGAGCGGTCGGGGGGCGACTCCCACTTTCTCCAGTCGCCCCGCGTGGCCAGTCTGGTGGTCAGCGGCAACCGGGTGCTTGGGGCCAACGACGTGGCTGGCGTGCACCTCAGCTCCGAAGAGCTGCCCGATGGGGTACGGGCCAGGGTGGTGGTCGAGCCGGGGGTGCAGTTGGAGACGCCGGCCCACCTCTGCTTCGGCGTCATCCCCAAAGAGGGGGTGCAGCGCATCCTGTCCGAGTTCGAGATCGGCGACGGGGCGCGGGCCGAGTTCATCGCCCACTGCACCTTCCCCAACGCCGAGCAGGTCGTGCACCGCATGGAGGCCACGGTCCACGTCGGCCGGGGAGCGGTGATGAAATACCGCGAGACGCACTACCACGGCGAGGGGGGCGGCGTGGAGGTGATACCCCAGGCCGCGGTGACGGTGGACGAAGGGGGGCAATTCGTCACCGAGTTCGCCCTGACCACCGGCCGGGTGGGCAAACTGGAATTCGACTACGTGGTCGACGTGGCCGCCCGGGGCGTGGCCGAGTTGGTCACCAAAGCCTACGGCTATGGGGACGACGCCATCTCGGTCAAGGAGACCATCCGGCTCAACGGCGAAGGAGCGCGGGGCCTGGCCAAGGCGCGCATTGCCGTGCGCGACCGGGCGACCGCCGAGGTCGTCGGCACCACAGAGGGGCACGCCCCCTTTGCCCGGGGGCACGTGGACTGTGTCGAGATCGTGCGCGACCAGGCCGTGGCCAGCGCCGTGCCGGTGGTCAAGGTGACCGATCCACGCGCTTACGTGACCCACGAGGCAGCCATCGGCACCGTGGACAAGAAGGAACTGGAGACGCTCATGGCCCGCGGCCTGGACGAAGAGACGGCCGTGGACGTGATCGTGCGGGGGATGTTGGGATAGGGAGAGGTGACGACATGGGTCAACAGGGATCAGCCATAGGGCGGCAGTCGGGCTGCTGCGGCGGGGACTGGCGCGTCAAACAGATCCGAATCGGCGGTGTAACCGTGGGCATCGTGGGGCTGACAAAAGTCCTGGAACAGGTCTACCGCCTGGGCCGCGAGCCCGGCCCGGAGACTGCCGAAGAGCTACTGGCCATGGTCAAGACGCAGAACTGGGTCGAGCGTAGCTTGCAGGAGAGTTACAAAGAGGCGCTGTTGCGCGAGTACACGGCGTATTGGGAGGCAAAAGCCGGTAAGCCGGCAAGGAGAGAAAAGGAGGTGAACCGATGAAAGCGCTTGGAGAGTGCCGACTGGCTGTTGTGGGCGTGGGATTGCTGGGCGGGCTGCTCGTGGACCGGCTGCTGACCTGCGGCCAGTGCGTCCACGACCAGATCATCGCCTGCGAGAAGGACCCGGAGCGCCGGGCTGAGATTGCCGAGTGGGCGGGCGTGACGGCCACGGGAGACAACCTGCGAGCCGCCGAAGCCGACCTGATCATCCTGGCCGTGCCGCCGGGCCAGGTCATTCCGGTGCTGGAAGCGCTGGCCCCACGGCTGACGCCGCAGCACCTGGTCGTCTCGACGGCCGCGGCTGTGCCCCTGGCGGTCATGGAACATGCGGCGGGCAAAGGGGTGCCGCTGGTCCGGGCGCTGCCCAATTCGCCGGCGCTGGTCGGCCAGGGGGTGACACCCGTGTGCTACGGCCGGGCGGTCACGCCGGAGGCGCGCGCCCTGGCCGAGCGGCTGCTGGCCTGCTGGGGCGAAGGGGTGGAGGTCCCGGAGGCGCAGATGAACCTGTGCGTGGGCCTGACGGCGGCGGCGCCGACCTATCTCTTCCCGGTCATCGCCGCCCTGGCCCAGGCCGGGGTGGAGGGTGGCTTGCAGCGTGAGGTGGCGCTGCGGCTGGCGGCCGGGGTGGCGCGGGGCAGCGGGGCGCTGGTCCTGGAAACGGGCCAGTCGCCCGCGGCGCTCATGGCCCTGACCCCGCTGCAGACCCTACGGGAGGCCGAAGCCAAAGCCCTGTTCGTCGAGGCGGTGAAAAAGGCGGCAGCCAGCGCCGAGGGCTTGCAGGCCCGGCTGGGATTGTAGCCCGTGATGCTCGCTGTGGTCTCACAAGAGAGTAGAAATGCCTGAATCGACGCTAGCGGCCGGCGGGCAGCTGCGCCTGCCGGCCGAATATCTGGCCCGTGGCGACCTGGAGCCCGGCACCCGGTTCGTCGTCGAGTCGTTCGAGGATGGCCTGCGCCTGCACCGCGTCCGGCTCGATGCCCGCAAGGCGTACGTGGAAGTGACGACCCGCTGTAACCTGAACTGCGCCGTGTGCGTCCGCCAGGTGTGGACCGACCCGGGCGGCGACATGGCCTGGGAGACCTTTGAGGCGACGATCGAGGGGCTGCGCGCCTTCCCCGATCTGCGGCGCCTGGTCTTTGGTGGCTACGGCGAGCCGCTGGTCCATCCCCGCCTGCCCGACATGCTGGCCCTGGCCTCGACGCTGGACGTGCCGCTGACGGTCACCACCAACGGCCTGCTGCTGGACGAAGCCATGGCTCGCTGTTTGCTGGCGGCCCCGGTGGATTGGGTGATGATTTCCCTGGACACGATCCACTCGCAGGCGTACGATGGAGCGAACATCGCTGGCGGGCTGCAACGGGTCCTTGATAATGCCCGGCGCCTGATGCAGTTGGCTGAGCAGGCAGGCAGAGCGTCGCTCAATCTGGGGTTCGAGTTCGTCGCCACCCGCTCCAACCGGGAGCACCTGCCCCGCCTGCGCGACGTGGCCCACGACCTGGGCGCCTCACGGGTGCTGGTCAGCAACCTGCTGCCCTACACCGAGGCAATGTGCGACGAGATCCTGTACGACAGCGACGAGCCGCTGAGCCTGCCCTTGAGCTGGCCGATGAAATTCCACTATGGCCTGGTCTGGGGACGGGTGGACCTGCCCCGCATGAAATGGGGCGTCTGGCAGCAGTGTCGCTTCGTCGAGGACCGGGCCGTCGTCGTCGGCTGGGACGGCGGGGTGAGCCCCTGCTACTCGCTGATGCACAGCTACCCCTACTATATCTATGGCCGGCGCAAGAATGTGAGCCGCTACGTCCTGGGCAGCGTAAACGAACAACCCCTGGTCGATATCTGGCAGTCGGAGGAGTACGTGCGCTTCCGGGCAAAGGTGCGCGACTTTCGGTTCATGTGGTGCGTGGACTGCGGCGCGGCCTGTGACTATGCCGAAAACAACGAGGACTGCCTGGGCAACGTGCCCTCTTGCGCCGATTGCCTGTGGGCGCAGGGCATCATCCGTTGCCCATAGCGAGGATCATGAACCAAGACGATGTGCTGTTACGCGGATTCACCATCACCCACGTCATGGACTGCATCGCCGACCTGACCAAGAATCGGGTCATCGCCGAGTTCTGGGACGAGGTGGATGCCGTCTTTCCTTATCTCAACGCCGTCGTGCCCAACCTGATGTACAATCCCGGCGCCAACACCGTGACGGCCAGGCGCGGCGGGCGCATCCTGACCTTCTACCCTCACGTGGCGGTCATGGCCAAGGTGGACGGCGAGGAGGACGCCGAGGCCCAACTGCGCTGGTTCCAGGAATTGTGCAATGACGTGTGGGGTCGCCGGGCCGAGATCGAGCCCTGCTACGAGCGGCGGCAGCAGTTGGGGCCGCTGGATGCCTATCAACTGCTGCCCAGACTCAACTGCGGCGACTGTGGCGAGCGGACGTGCATGGCCTTTGCCTTCCGCCTGCTGTTCGGCGAGCTGGAATCGGACGCCTGCCCCCGCCTGGCGGAGCCGGCGTATGCTGAGGGAGGGCGGCGGTTGGCCGAGCTGCTGGCGTAACGGGCCAGATCGGGGTTTGACGGTCGAGGCAAAGCACGGTATAATCCACCCGCGGATAGGATCGAGATTGATGTCAATGTTCAGACGCACAGCAGGTTATCTACAAGTACTTGCGGCAGTTGCGCGAGGTCCTGCCAGGCAAAGAGGACCCCATCGCGCTCGTGGCTTGACGGCCAGGCAAGTTCGAGCGATGGCATACGCGCTCGGCCTCGTTTTCTGCGTGACCGTCATCCTGGGAAGTCTGGCCGTGCACCTTGTGGCTGGCAGCGTGTGCCTTCGCACTCGGGCGGCCCGCTCCGCCTCCGGCTGCCATCCAGAGACCTCGCCGGAAACGGAAGCGAGCGGGTCCGCCTGTAGCCTGTTCTGCTGCACCGGGCTACCGGGTGCTCCGAACGCCCCCATCCCTCCGGCCCTCTCCGTGGCCGTTGCCCTGCCAGGCATCCACGCCCTATCTACGTGCCTGTCACCCGCACCGCCTCCTCCAAAGTTTTCGTTATCTATCTAACAACCTGTCAGCGAAGGGCTTTTACGTTTGTAGCTGGCGATTTATCGCCAGAGGACCGCGCCCAAACGCGCACTACAAACGGGCTCTCTGCCAACCCGCCAGGGGGAGTTGCAGGTTTGAGGCTCGCCCCTGCGAATTGGCGAACAAGATAACGAGACAATGGAGAAAATGACATGAAACGAAAACTGAACTTGCTGTTGTTGACGCTGCTGCTGCTGATTCTGGCGTTACCGGCCGCCCACGCCGACGAGCCTGTGGTGCGCGCCGTGCTGTTCTGGGCCAAGACCTGCCCCCACTGCCACGTGGTGCTGAACGAAACACTGCCGCCGCTCCAGGAAAAATACGGCGACCAGCTTCAAGTACTGGCCGTCGAGGTGTCGGACCCGGCCGGCTACGAGTTGTGGCGGGCGGCGATGCAAGCCCTGCGCGTGCCCGACGATCAGCGCGGGGTGCCGATGCTCTTCATCGGCGACCGGGTGTTGGTCGGCTCTTACGACATTCCGCAACAGTTGCCGGGGCTAATCGAAAAACACCTGGCGGCCGGTGGCCTGGACTATCCGCCCATCCCCGGGCTGGACACTGTCCCAACGCCGACAGCGCCGCCGTCCACGCCCACACCGGAGCCGGCCGAGGAGGCAGTGGTGCGCTTCTGGCTATTCTGGGACAGCCACTGCGGTTCCTGCCTGGAGCTGAAAGAAGAGATCCTGCCGCCGATCCTGGCCAGGTACGAGAAGGGGCAGGTGGTGGTCCACGATCGAGATCTGGAAAAGGGCGGCTTTGAGCTGATGTACGCCCTGGAGGCGCAGCACGGCCTGGAATACGGCGACATGCCCGAGATCTTTATCGGCGACCATGCCCTGTTGGGCAACGCCGAGATCCAGGCCCGGCTGGGGGAGCTGATCGACTTTTACCTGGCCCAGGGCGGCGTAGACCTCCCTCAAGCGCAACTACCGACGCCGACAGCAGAAGCCAGCGCCGGGGACTCGCCGCCCATCCACCTGGCCTACTTTTACCAGCCTGGCTGCCAGGAGTGCGACCGGGTGAGCCTCGACCTGAATTACTTGAAAGGGCGCTACCCGCAGCTCGTCGTCCACGAGTTTGACGTCAAGGCCGAGGCGGCGCTGAGTGAGTGGCTGGGCGCGCGGGCCGGCGTGCCAGAGACGAAACGCCTGATCGCCCCGGCGGTGTTTGTCGGCGACGGGGCGCTGGTGGACCAGGAGCTGACCGCCCCGGCTCTGGAAACGCTCGTCGCCCGCTACGCGGCGACCGGGGCCGAAGCCGTTTGGGAGGGCTGGGAGGCCGCCCAGGCCGAGACCGCCGGCAGCATCGTCGAGCGATTTCGCTCCTTCGGCGTGCTCACCGTGCTGGCGGCCGGGCTGGTGGACGGCCTGAACCCCTGCGCCTTTGCCACCATCGTCTTTTTCATCTCCTACCTGGCCTTCGTCGGCCGCGGCCGGCGGGAGGTGCTGGCCGTGGGCGCGGCCTTTACCCTGGGCGTGTTCCTCACCTACCTGGGCGTCGGCTTTGGCCTGCTCAAGTTCCTGGCCTCGCTGCCCTTCCTGGGCGCCATCAGCCGCTGGGTCTATGGCCTGACGGCAGTGCTGTGCCTGGTGCTGGCCGCCGGCAGCCTGTACGACTGGTGGCAGGCCCGCCGCGGCAAGCCGGAGGAGATGCGCCTCAAGCTGCCGCTGCGCCTGCGGCGGTGGATCAATCGTGTCATCCGCGAGGGCGCCGGGCTGCGGGCTTTTGTGCCGGTAGCCTTTGTCACCGGGATGGTTATCTCGATCATCGAGCTGGCCTGCACCGGCCAGGTCTACCTGCCGACCATCATCTTTGTGCTGGGCGTGCCGGAGCTGCAGGCCCGGGCAGCGCTCTACCTGTTGCTCTATAACCTGCTGTTTGTCCTGCCGCTGATCGTCGTCTTTGTGCTGGCCTACTTTGGCACCACCTCAGAGCAGTTGGGCCAGTTCATCAACCGCCGGGCGGCGACGGTTAAATTGGCCAGTGCAGGGTTGTTCTTTGTGCTGGCCGGCTGGCTGGTGGCGGCGTTGGTGTAGGCCGTGATGCATGACGTGAAAGGCTGGCTGGGTTTCGGCCCGCGCAGCGTGGGTGTGCGGCGGGTTTTCCTGGCCCTCGCCCTACTCCTGGCGTTGCTGGCCGGCTGTGGCGAGCCGGCCACCGAGCTGGCCCCCACGGCTAAAGCGAGTGCAACCAGTACACCGGCTGAAGCGACTTCGACAGATGTGCCGGCCAGCGCACCGACAGGCCAGCTGCAGGACGGCTACTTTCACATCGGCCCGGAGCAATTGTCGGCCATGCTGAGGGACAAGGACTTTTTCCTGGTCAACACCCACGCGCCCTACGGCTACGAGATCGAGGGCACCAACGCTTCGATCCCGCTGGACAGGGGTGGGCAGTGGTTGAGCGACTATCCGGCCGACAAGCAAACCAAGATCGTGCTCTACTGCCGCAGCGGGCAGTGGTCCACGGTCGCGGCCAGGGAGTTGGTGCGCGCCGGCTACGAAAACATCTGGCACCTGGATGGTGGCCTGGTGGCCTGGGATCGGGCTGGGTTGCCGCTGGTGCGCCGCTAGCAGGCTGTCGGAGAGAGCTTCTAGCGTTCGTAGTAGGCGCTTCAGCGCCACAGAAACGCGCTGAAGCGCGCACTACAAACGAACCTCTCCGACAAGCTGCTAGAGCACGGCATGGAGGAACTTTGACCGCAAGCAGGGAGTTGATCCCCTTCCTGGAGCGACGCCTGAGCTTTTGCCCCGGCTGTTACGGTTGCCGGGACGCCAGCGGCCTCTGCGGCCACGAACCTGTGGTGAGTTTTCCGCTTTTCTGGTTGCGCTCCCTCGTCGAGGACCTGGCCTTCGTGGCTGAAAAGGCAATGCCCGCTTCCCGCCGTAGAAAGACGTTCCAATCGTTGGAGCGAGGAGGAGGATCATGAGTGCCCCTTCTGTCACCCCAACCGGTCTCTTGCTCCTGGGCCTGTTGCTCGATCGGCCCATGCACGGCTATGAACTGCACCAGCGGATCGAGGCCGAAGGGATCGCCGACTGGTTCAAGGTCAGCATGGCCGGAGTGTACTATGCCCTGGATAGGTTGCTCGACCAGGGCCTCGTGGCCGGATCTGGCGCGCAGCGTGGGCGTGGCAGCGCCCGCAAGGCGGTCTACCGCCTGACCGAGGCCGGGCGAGGCGCTTTCTTTGAGGCGCTGGAAACCCAGGCTGCCAGCCGGGACGAGATCTATCTCGATTACGATCTGGTCATCTACCTCTTGAACAGGCTTCCTCTGCGGCGGGCTGTCTCTCTGTTGGAACAGCGCCAGGCCCTCCTGGCCGAGCAAGTGCGTGAGGTGCGGGTCGCCCTGGAAACGGAGCGGCGTGGCAGCCAATCTCCCCTCAAGCTGGCCCTGCTCGACCACAGGGAGCGCTACCTGGAGATGGAAGGCACCTGGCTGCACAGCATCATGCGCGGCATTCAGGACGAGGACCACGATGGTCAAGCAGAGGAGGGCCGGGCCCTGATGAGCCTCAGCGGGGATCTCGGCCACCAACACCTGCCCGATCTCATCCGCTTCCTCGCCTCTAGCCGGCACAGCGGCCGGCTCTCTGTCACCCGTGGGCCTGTCACCTGCACACTCGGCTTTGAGCGGGGGCAGCCGACAGGCGCTTCCTACCAGTGCCAGGGAGAGCCACCGGCCAGGCTTTCGCCCCAGGCGGCGCTGGAGGCGGTGTGCGAGCTGTTCCGCTGGCAAGAAGGCCGGTTCACGCTGGACCAGGAACGGCCTTGTGAGGAATGGTGCGTCCCTCTCGACCTGAGCGCCAAAGACCTGGTCCTGGCCGGATGCCGCACAGTGGACGATTGGAGCATCATCCAGCGTTTGGTGCCCTCAGCCGACATGGTATTCGAGCCAGGCAGCCCGGCTCCGGGTCAGGCGGCCCTGGCGCTCACACCAAATGAGGAGCAGATCCTGGCTGCGTTGGATGGCGTCAAGAGCGTGGCGTCCATCGCCCAGGCCTTAGGCTTGACCGTCTTTGCCGCCAGCCGGGTGTTGTACGCCCTGGCGGCGGTAGACATGGTGCGCGTCGCCAGCCTGGACAAGATCCGCCTGCGCCGTGCCTTTGGCGAGATCGCCGGGCTGCTGTGCCACAGCACCCTCGCCTGGCGCTCGTCTGAAAACGACACCTGTGAGCAACAGGTCAACGAGCGATGCGGGCAACTGCCCCTACGCCTGCACCGGGGGCAAATCGAGGACCAGACAAGTCCTGAGACAGGGACGGAAGAGTTGGTGGAGATGTATCGCCAGTTCTTGCTGGCTCAACTGGAAGTGATCGGCCAACGGTTCGGGCCGGAGAAGGCCCGCCAGGCGTTCGACCAGACTCTGCATCGGCTGGCGCCCGAACTTCAGGGCGTCGCCAGACAGTTTGGCTTTGACACCCTGGCTCCGGTTTGAGGCGGCAGGGTAGCGGAGAACCTCACCCCGGCAGCTCCACCCAGACCGTCGTCCCCTGCCCCGGCGCGGAGCGGATCTCGGCCTGGCCGCCCAGCAGGTGCGCCCGCTCATAGATCCCGGCCAGCCCCAGGCAGCCGGCGGACACCAGGTCCTCCAGATACTTGGGCAGTTCGCAGCCCTGGCCGTCGTCGCGGACCACGACCCGCACCGTGTCGGGGAAGAAGCGCAGATTGACGATGGCCTCCGTCGCGCGGGCGTGGCGGCGCACGTTGCTCAGCACCTCCTGGACGATGCGGTACAGGGCCAGCTCGGTCTCGGAGGACAGCCGCCGCGCCTGGCCCAGGGCCAGCACCTCGACGGCCAGACCCTCGTCGCGCCGCAGGCCGGCGGCCAGCTCCTCCAGGCTGGGCAGCAGGCCCAGGTCGTCCAGGGCCGGCGGGCGCAGGTTCTGGCTGAAATGCCGCGCCTCGGACACGGCCTCGCGAACCAGGCCCTGCACCTGCCCCAGCCGCTCGCCAGCAGCCGGCGGCAGGTCGTGCCCATCCAGGGCCAGCGCCTCCAGTTGGTTGGAGACGACCACCAGGCTCTGCACCGTGCTGTCGTGCAGCTCGCGGGCGACGCGCCGCCGCTCCTCCTCTTGGGCCTGGAGCACCTGGCGGGCAAAGAAGCGGGTGGACTCTTCGCGTTGGTGGCGCTCGGTCACGTCGCGGGCGATGCACAACCAGCCGCCCGGCGCGGCGCTGACCATCACCTCGGCGACCGCCTCAGCGCCATCCTGGCGACGCAACGCCCGTTCCTGGCTGCCCTCGGCCAGTGGCTCCGGCAGGAGTTTTTCCACCGGCTGGCCGACCAGGTCCTCCGGTTCGTAACCGGTGAGCCGGGCGCAGGCAGCGTTCACTTCGACCAGTCGCCCGCGGTCGTCCTGCAGCCAGATGGCGTCGCTGGCGTTCTCGAACAGCCCCCGGAAGCGCCTCTCCGAGATACGCAACCGCTCCAGGCCGAGCAGTCGCTCTTGCTCCCGCCCGCGCTGCTCCCCCCGCAGCCGGGAAAAGATCCAGTTGAGAAAGATGGCCAGGGCCAAGACACCGGTGATTTCTTGCAGGGCGCTCTCCGGCTGGCAGGAAGAGATCGCGGTCCGGATCAACATCACGGCCAGGGAGAGGGCGATGGTCAGCACGCCGGCGGCGGGACCAAAATACCAGGCCGCCAGGGCCACCGGCGCCAGAAAGAGCAGCCGCTCGACCAGGCAGGGGGTCAATTGCAGGGAAACCTGGGCCAGCAGGGCGCGCAGGGGGTTGCCGGCGCCCACGTGCAGGGCTATCGCCAGGACCAGGATCAGCAGCCAGGCCCAAAAGCCTCGCCGGCGGACGGCGAGCCTGAGCGAGAGGGCGCGCTCAGCCATCGGCCGGCTGCCGCCCCTCGGCACCGAGCGCGTCGCCCTCCGTCTCCTCCAGGCTGAGCCAGCCCTTGCGCAGCGCGGCGACCACGGCTTCGGTGCGCGACTGGCTGTCGGTCTTGGCAAAGACGTTGGCCAGGTGCGACTGCACCGTGCGCCGCCCGATGTTCAGCCGCCCGGCAATGTCCCGGTTGGTCAGCCCCCGGGCGGCGAGGCGCAGCACCTCCAGCTCGCGCTCGCTGAGCGCCTCGACCTTGTTCGAGGGCGGCGGTGGCGTGGCCGCCCGGCTTCCAGGTTGGGCAAAGCGGTCCACCAGCTTGCGGGCCACGTCGGGGTGCAGGGCCGAGCCGCCGGCGTGCAGGGTGCGCACGGCGCGGACCAGCTCCTGGGTCGGGCTGCTCTTGAGTAGATAGCCCGTCGCCCCGGCCTCCAACGCGGCAAAGAGGTAGGCGTCGCTGTCGTAGGCGCTCAGGATGAGCACCGCCGTCTCCGGGCAGGCGGCGCGGATGGCGCGGGCCGCCTCGACGCCGTTGACGCCGGGCATGGCCGCGTCCAGAACGGCCACGTCGGGCCGCAGCTCGGCGGCCAGGGCGATGGCCTGCTGCCCATCGCCGGCCTCGGCCACCACCTCCAGGTCCGGCTCGCGCTCCAGCAGCTCGCGCGTGCCCTCCCGCACCAGGGCATGATCGTCGGCCAGCAAAATTCGGATGCGTTGCACGTCTCCCTCTCTTGGTCTCTATCCGGGCCATTATAGCCGATCCTCGACGCCAGGGCAAAATTGGCCCCTTGCTCTACCGGTGGGCGCCGGCTGCTTGCGCAATCTGCCCAGGCGCGCTGCCCGAAATGCGGGCCGCGCCCCCGCCAGATGCGCCGGGCAAACGGGCGGGCGCCCGGCCCAAAGCAGCAGGTGAAAAATGTCACATTCCACGATGCGCGGCAGGCTGGTTTGTGGTACAATGCTCCACGGCCCCTGCAAAGGAGGAGGCGGTCGGGACCTGGCTTGTTATGGTAACGTTCATCGACCTCTTGCCGGTGGGCGTTGTATTGTTCCGGCGACGGCGCTCGTCGCCGAGTTCAACGTGGAGGAGTGTGTCTCTATGAGCCAATCGAATCTCACCTTATCAAGACGGCAGTTTCTCAAGCTGAGCGGCGCCACCGGCGCGGCGGCAGTGCTGGGTGGCGGGCTGACCGCCTTTGCCCCCCTGCCGGCCTACGCCGCGCCCCAGGAGGACGGCCTGCTGTACGGCACCTGCGGCGTGTGCAGCATGGGCTGCGCCTACGTGGCCCACATGTCCAACGGGCGCATCGTGCGCCTGAGCGGCAACCCCACGGACCAGACGGCCGAGGGCAAGCTGTGCGTGCGCGGCTACTCGGCCATCCGGCTGGTATACGACCCCGACCGCCTCAAGTATCCCATGAAACGCACCAACCCGGAAAAGGGCGTGGGCGTGGACCCCGGCTGGGTCAAGATCACCTGGGACGAGGCGCTGGATCTGACGGCCAGGAACCTCAAAGAGGTACGCGACGCCTACGGCCCGCAGGCCATCGTGGTCGTCGCCCGCACCAAGGACTGGCAGAAACACTTTGCCAGGTCGATCGGCACCCCCAACCAGATTACCCACAACAGCACCTGCTACACCACCCACGACGTGGTCTGGCGGGCCATGGTCACCGGCAAGGGCAGGACCTGGACGGTGGATTACGAAAACAGCCAGTACATTCTGGCCTTTGGCTGGGACGGCATGGGCAAGTCCAAGAATCACTGGGGCCGGTCGGTCAACAATGCCCTGGCCAATGGGGCCAAACTGGTCGTCTTTGACCCGCGCCTGTCGATCACTGCCGCCAGGGCCCACGAGTGGATCCCGGTCAAGCCCGGCACCGACCTGGCCGTGCTGCTGGCCATGATCCGCACCATCGTCAACGAGGAGTTGTACGACAAAGAGTTTGTGGCGAACTATACCACCGGCCTGGAGCAGCTCAAGGCTGCCGTGCAGGACTATACGCCCGAATGGGCAGCCGGCATCTCCGAAGTGCCGGCCGAGACCATCGTCCGCATCGCCCGCGAGTTCGCCACGACCCAGCCGGCTGTGGTGGCCCACCACAAGCGCGACGCTGGCGGCCCCAACTATCTCAATTCCTGGCGCACGGCCCAGTGCTACGTCATCATGGACGCGCTGGTGGGCAGTCTGGACCGGCCCGGCGGCCACGTCCTGGACCGCAAGCACAAGCTGCCCGGTTTCGGTGATGTCTTTGAGTTCCCCGCCTATCCCGACACCATCAAAGGCCCGCGCATTGACGGCCTGGACAGGTTCCCCATGATCAAACCTTTGGGCAAAGGGGCCTTTAGCACCCTGGCCGAAGGCATCCTCAGCCAGGACCCCTACCCGGTCAAGGCCATGGTGGTCTGGAAGCACAATTTGCTCTCCTTCCCCAACCCGCCTCGCCTGGTGGAGGCCATCAAGACCCTCGATTTCGTCGCCGTCAGCGAGATCCTGCCCAGCGAGATGGCCCAAATGGCCGACGTGGTGCTGCCCGACTATACCTTCTTTGAGGGCAGCGGACTGAACCCTCGGGGCTACCACGCCATGTATCCCCAGGTGGCCCTGCGCGACCCGCTGCCGCCGCTGGGCGACGTGAAAAGCTTTAGCAGTGTGGTCGTCAACGTGCTGAAAAAGATGGACCTGGGCGAGTACGTGCCGGAGGGCATGAGCGGCAAGGTGCTGACCAAAGCTCAATTGGAAACGTTGGGCACCAGCGCCGAAGAGATCCGCGGCGCCGGCGGCATGTGGGGCGCGGAAAAGCCGCTGGAGCCCAAGACCGAGTTCGGCACACCGTCGGGCAAGATCGAGCTCTATTCGACGGTGTTGGAGGAGAACGGCTACGACCCCCTGCCCCGCTGGGCGGAGCCGCGCGCTGTACTGAATGACTCGTATCCGCTGCACCTGCTCATCTGGCGCAAGCCGTGGGAGCGCATGTCGCAGAGCCAGAACGACCCTATCCTGTGTGAATTCTGCCCGGAAAACTGCGCCACCATGAATCCGGAAACGGCCAAAAAGGTGGGCGTCGGCGAGGGCGATTACGTCTGGGTCGAGTCGCACGTGAACAAGATCAAGGTCAAAGTGCACGTCACGGCCGGCATCCGGCCCGACTGCGTGGCTGTGGACCACGGCTTTGGTCACTGGAGCCCTGGTTATACCCAGGCCTGTGCCAGGGGCGGCAACGAGGGCGACCTGATCCCCAACCTGACTGTGGCCGAGCAGCTCGAAGCCGGCTGCCCCGGCATGGCCGCGTTTATGGAAGACGTGGCCGTCAAGGTATACAAAGCGTGAGCGACAACGGGGCGGGCAAACAGGTGCAACTGAGCGCGGAAAGGGCGGCGGCCCTGCGCGGGCTGGCGCGGGGGTTCAGTTACCCGGACGCCGCCTGGGTCGAGACGCTGCTCGACGGGCAGTGGCCACAGGCGCTGGCCGAGGTGCTGGAGCCGCTGGGCGTGGCGACGACCGGGTTACGCCGGGCGGTGGACGCGCTGCCGGCCGATCCGGCGGCGGCGCTGCGGGCACTGGAGGTGGAATACACCTGCCTGTTCATCAGCGCCGTGCCCCACCTGCCGGCGCCGCCCTATGCTTCGGCCTACACCGAGCAGGGGTTGCTCATGGGCGAGCCGGCCGAGGCAGCACTGGTGGCCTACCGCCAGGCCGGCCTGGCCCTGGCCGTGGACTATCGCGACCTGCCGGACCACGTCGCCGCCGAACTCGAGTTCCTGGCCTGGCTGGGCGAGCAGGCGCTGGCGGCAAAGGGAGCCGGGGACGAGACATCGGCCCAGGCGCGCCTGGCTCAACAGCAGGCCTTCCTGGAGCAGCAGGTGCAGCCCTGGCTGCCCCGCTTCTGCCGGCGGGTGATAGAGGCGGCCCGGCTGCCCTTCTACCGCGAGTTGGCCCGGCTGGCCTCGGCCCTGCTTGCCGCCGCGCCGGCGCCGCATCACGCTGAACCTTCTGGAGGATACTAGACAATGGCAAAAGCAATGTTGATCGATACCTCGAACTGCCTGTTCTGCAACGCCTGCACCGTCGAGTGCAAGCGGGAGAACGACGTGGTCGTGGGCAAGCAAATCTTTTGGACAGAGATGCTGACCCACGAGGTGGGCCAGTTCCCCAGCGTGCGCCAGTACTACCACAAGCGGGCCTGCAACCACTGCACCGAGGCCGGCTGCGTGGAGGCCTGCCCCACCGGCGCGCTGTACCACCACCCCGACGGCTTTGTGGTGCTGGACCAGGATAAATGCAACGGCTGTGGCTATTGCAGCCAGGCCTGCCCCTTCCACATCCCACAGTTGAACGTGGCCAGCCCGCTGACCGGCGAGGCCAAGTCCAACAAGTGCACCTTTTGCGTGCAGCGCACGGCCAACGGCGGCGAGACCGCCTGCGCCATGGCCTGCCCCTTTGGCGCCATCCACTATGGCGACCGCGACGAGCTGATCGCCCAGGGCAAGGAGCGGGTGGCGGCCCTCAAGGGGATGGGCGTGGACAAGGCCCGGCTCTACGGCGAGCACGAGCTGGGCGGCCTGCACGTGCTCTACGTGCTGGAAGAGGAGCCGGAGGTCTATGACCTGCCCAGCGATCCCAAGGTGCCGGTCATGATGACGCTGTGGCAAAAGATCCTGCAGCCGGTGGGGCAGGTGGCCTTTGGCGCGACCATCGTCGGCGCGCTGACCGCCTTTTTCGTCGCCCGGCGCAACGTTCACATGGAGGAAGTAGAATGAGCGTCCGACTAAAAGGCAGCAACACGATCGTCCAGATCCGCTGGATCCCCAAGTACACGACCCTGGAGCGCTTTTTGCACTGGATGCACACCGTGACGTTCATCCCCCTGGCGCTGACCGGGTTTGTGCTCTTTGCCCCCTGGCTGCAGCAGGTGGCCCAGGGCGAAGCCGGCCAGCACATCCGCCTCATCCACCGCGTCGCCGCGGTGTTCTTTGGCGGTGTGCCTATCGTCTACACCATCCTGCAACCCCGGCGGATGTTGATGAACCTGCGCGAGTTTCTGAGCTTTGGCAAGTACGACCTGCTGTGGCTTAAAAGCGCCTTTCCCTACTATGTGCTGGGCCGTCATGGGGAGATGCCGCCCCAGCCGCGCTTTAACACCGGCGAGCGGCTGACGGCGCTGATCATGGTCCTGGGCACCATCGTCTTTGGCATCACCGGCCTGGCTATGTGGTTCCTGAAGGGCATCATGCCCACCAACCTGTACCTGGTCATGGTCTTTTTCCACGACCTGATGTTCATCGTCACCTTTGCCATGTTCATGATCCACTTTTACCTGGCTGTGGTGCACCCCATGATGTGGCAGAGCCTGGTGAGCATGCGCTATGGCGTGGTGTCCGAGTCCTACGCCCGCGAGCATCACGCGGCCTGGTACTATGGCGAAAAACGGGCCCGGGAGATGTGGGAACAGCGCAAAGCGGAAGGAGCGCATTAAGGCGCTGCGGCGCAGGCGCTCACCGTCCAATACGCCTATGGCCCTTCGCCCCGGAGGGTTTTAGGAAGTTTCTTCGCGATGGGACCCGGCCCTGAGGCCGGGTCCCTGTCGTTGACAGCTCGTGCCCACCCGCCGTTTTATTGGTCCTTCACGCGCTTGTAGACCTTGCCCGGTACGAGTTCCTCCGTCAATTCGCCGTAGCGGGTATCCAGGATGCGGACCCTGTCCAGCCCATGTAGCTGCAGGTAGACCCAGGCAACCACCGCGCGGGTGACCGACGAGCAAAAGGTTGCCACCAGCCGGTCGGCCGGCACCTCCTGCCAGCGGGACGGCAGCTCGTCCACCGGGATGTGGAGGGCGAAGGGCAGGGCCAGTTGGTCCGCCTCCTGTGGCGAGCGCACGTCCAGCAACACCGCGCCCTCGCTTTCCCTCCGTTCGAAGAACTGGGCCGGGGTTATCTTGTGTTGGGCCGTGCCCCAAAAGCTCAGGTCGAGCCCAGCAAGCCACTTGTCAAAGCTCAGGGTTTCCATTCTTGATCTCCTTTCGTGATCGTGTTTCGTTCAGCACCATCACCGTTCTTTGTTTGCCCTTTTTGCAGGGCAGTTTTTATTGATTTGTAAAGAATGCGTTGAATACCATAAACAATGAAGCCGCCAAAGTTGTATACGCGAATATTTGCTTCAATTTCTTTGGCTTGGTTCTTAAGGCGAATCTACCGCCTCCGAGTCCGCCAAGAACAGCTATCACCGCAAATGGGATTGCTCCTGTAGGATCAAAGTGCCCTTGAGTGGTATGACCAATAAAACCCATAAGAGCTGTTGAGGCAACCATCGCCGAAGACGTACCCACAGCAATACGCATGGGGACTCCGCAGAGCAAAACCATCAACGGAACCTTGAAGGAACCGCCTGATATCCCTACCGCACCTGCGGCCAACCCCGCAAGAGCTGTAATAGGAAGTGTGTACCAAAGATTTACGACATAGCTTTGACCCTGGAAATTGCGATGCCAATATCCAAATTTCTTTTCGGTGTGAATAGGGCGTTCTGAAACCTTTGTCAACATAAGAAAACCGGCCAGAACAAGAAGCCCGGCCAATAGCAGCTTTAAAGAAACGTTGCTGGCGTAACTGGAAAAATATCCTCCCACAAACGCCATGATGGCCGTTAGCGGCTCGATAACAAGAGCAAGTTTCCAATCAACTGTCTTGTTTTTCTGAAAGATCAACATCCCGGCAAAGGCGGTTAACATCAGAATAAACTGTGCCGAAGTAGCCGCCTGATGCATGGCCTGCCCGGCTGCAACCAGCACCAAGACATAGAAATTCCCCCCACCTCGACCTGTCATCGTCATAATGACCGCAATGGCAAAGATGATTATGCCAACTACCACCACGTTCATTTATCGCCCCTTTCTTGGGAAAGCTGTTTCAACAGTTTTCCGCTTCCAAAGAGAACATCCATCATAGAAATTGCCCCCGCCGCGCCCTTGCCCCACCCTATCCCCTGACCGCCAATCCCCTGCGGCCATCACTGGCGGCCGAGCCGGTTGAGCCGGCTGGAAACCTCGTCCAACTGCCGGCGCAGCATCTCCGCCTCCTCGCGGAGTCGGCCCCGCTCATCCTGCTCATACGCATCCTCAGCCGCGCCCTGCGCGGACACGATGTCCCCATGCCCGTGCTCCTGGCTCTCCCTACAAGGCGCAGCCCCTTTGAGCTGGCCGCCCAGGTAGCGTTCCACCGACTGGCGGACCGTGCCATAGGCCCCGGTCACGCCCTCGATGCCATACTCCTGGAAGAACATGATCGCCCGTCCGCCCATGCCGCCGGTGAGCATGATATTCGCTCCCAAACTGGCGATAAAGCCGGGCACCTGTCCTGGCTGGTGGTTGCCGTAGAAAGGGTTCTCCACCTCGCGGACCTCCCCGATTTTGTCGCCATCCAGGCTCACCAGGACAAAGTAGGGGCAGCGCCCAAAGTGCGGGCTGACAATGCTCTCCAGCCCATTCTTGTTGTCTGCAGAAACCGCAATACGCATGATTCGTCCTCCCTTTCCAATCTCTCGACTTCTTTTCATCGTCTCGGCCAACGATTGGTCCAGGCGATCGGGCGGCTGGCGCCAGTCCGCCAACAGGCCGGCGCGCCGTCGTTCACGAATGTGCCTCCATGTGCGCCTCGTAGGTATCGATGAAGTGATGCAGCACGCGGTCGGTTTCGCGCAGGTCGTCTATCCACCAGGCCAGGTAACGCTCCCCTTCATCCGTGCTCTGGTACACCCGGCGGGCCGGGCCAGGATTGCTGGTGTCCCAACGCGAGGTGACAAGGCCACGCTCCTCCAGGTCTCGCAGAGAGCGGTAGATCGTGCTCATGTCGACCGGATTCTGATCAAAACCGAAAGGCTGCAAACCTTCCCCGAGTTCGTATCCATGGATTTCCCGGCTGTGTACGAGCAGCAGCAGGCATGGTTTTAGAAAGCCGCGGATGTGTCGCGGACACGCCTGTCTGCCATCTCCATTGCACCGCCGGCGACCATAAGGCATTCTACACTTACCTCTGTTCTGCAAGTATATGCATTATGCATATATTGTACTACCACTCAGGATCCCTGTCAAGTGGCAATCGTCGCATTCCACAGGGTTCATGACGCCCGGCTGGGCGCGATGCCGGCCATCACCGGGGGTGGCAAGGCCGGGGCAATTTATAGAGGCGATGGTGCGTTGGGTAGGCCACGTCGAGTGCCGGCCGGTGTGTGCCACGATCTCCACCCCCGTTCTCCAACTTGACAGTTTTCTTGTGCCGTGATATACTTAGTTCGCCTAACTAATAATAAAGAGGGGAAGAACTGACATGAGGAATGAACCACCGCCGCCGGCCGAGGAGCGCCTGCTGGCCTTGTTCGACCGGCTGCGCCGCATCGCGCTGGGCCACAACCCACTGGAGGATCGCGGCGTGACCGGCCCGCAGCTCACCCTACTCCAATCCGTAGCGGCCTCGCCGGGCTGCGGCATCCAGGAGATCGCCGATGGGCTGGAATTGACTGCCCCCACGGTGAGCGTAGCCGTGCGTCGCCTGGAGGAGGCCGGGTTACTGGAGCGCGAGCCCGATCCGCTGGATGGCCGGGCCATCCGGCTCTTTTTGACCGACCGCGGCCGGGCATTGCACCAGCAGGCGCGCGCCTTCCGCCTCGACAAGATGCGCCGCCTGTTGGCCGGTCTGGCCGCAGGAGAACAGGAGCAACTGTTGTCGTTATTGGAGCGCGCCGTTGACGCAGCCGAAGCAGGGTAGGAGGAGACAATGACTCTACAGATCGTGGAAACGGATGAGCAGAAGGGCTTACCATCTGACCAGGTGCACGTAACCCCGTTGGTAAACACCGACCAGGTGCGCGCACTGCTGCTACACCTGGATGCCGGCCAGTCGGTTGCGCCGTGCCAGATGCCTTGCACCGTGCTCTACTACGTCATCGAAGGCGAGGGGCGCCTACAGGTGGGCGATGAGCAGGCCGGGTTGCGCACCGGTTCTCTGGTTGTGGTGCCGGCCGGCGCCGTGCGCGCCATCTCCGCTGCCGGGCCGATGCGCGTGCTGGCAGCCCAGATTTTGTGAGAAGGAGGCAAAAGATATGAAATCCATTACACGCCTCTGGCGCTTTGTGAGACCCTACGGTCGCCAGGCCGCGCTGGGCTTGTTGCTGCTGGCGGTCGTCGTCGCCGTTGACCTGGCCCTGCCGCGCCTGGTGCAGGAGTTGATCAACACCGGCATCCGACAGCGCGACATGGGCACCATCTTGAACATCTCGTTACTCATGGTCGGCCTCACCCTGCTCAACGCCGTCGGCACGGTCGGTAGTATGCTCTTTGCCGTACGGGTGTCGCAGATGGCGGCGGCCGACCTGCGCCATGAGCTGTTCGTTCACATCCAGTCCTTTTCCTTCGCCAACCTGGACCGCCTGCCGACCGGACAGCTCGTTACCCGTCTGACCAGCGACATCTCGCAGGTGGCACAGTTCATCTGGATGACCATGCGCTCCTTCGTGCGCGCGCCGCTGATGATCGTGGGCAGCCTGATCCTGGTGTTCCTGACCAACTGGCAGCTTGGGCTGGTGATGTTGGTGCTGATGCCCGTGACCATCGTAATCTTCTTCTTCTACGCCAACAAAGCACAGCCGCTGTTCGTGCAGGTGCTGCGCAAACTAGAACGTCTGAACACCATCTTGCAGGAGAACCTGGCTGGAATCCGTGTGGTCAAGGCCTTTGTGCGGGCCAATCATGAGAATCAACGCTTCGATGCGGCCAACGTGGACCTCATGGGGCGCGCGATCCGGGTGGAGCGTTTGCTGGCAGTCCTGGCGCCCACGTTGCGCCTGCTGATCAACCTGGGCCTGGTCGCGGTGGTATGGTTCGGCGGCGTCCAGGTCGTGGACGGGAATCTCAACGTGGGCCAGATCGTCGCCCTGAGCAACTATGTGTGGTGGGTCATGATGCCGCTGGTCATGTTGAGCCTGAGCGTGGGATTCATCTCCTCGGCCGACGCTTCGACGCAGCGCATTTTTGAGGTGCTGGACAGCGAGCCGGAGGTGGTGGACCGCGCCCGCGAACCGCTCCCTGCCATCAAAGGGCGGGTGGCTCTGGAGAACGTCATCTTTGCCTACGGCGGGCACGACGAGAACCCGGTGCTCGAGGGCATCGACCTGGTGGCCGAGCCGGGGGAGACGGTGGCCCTGGTGGGCGCGACCGGCGCCGGCAAGAGCACCCTGGTCAACCTCGTCCCACGCTTCTACGACGTGAGCGAGGGGCGTGTGACCCTCGATGGGGTCGACGTGCGCGACGTCACACTGGACTCGTTGCGCGCCCAGTTGGGTACCGTCCTCCAGGAAACGGTGCTGTTCAGCGGGACGATCCGCGACAACATCCGCTACGGGCGCCCTGCCGCCAGCGACGAGGAGGTGGTAGCCGCGGCCCGGGCAGCCCAGGCGCACGACTTTATCACCCGTTTTCCGGCCGGCTACGACACCCCGATCGGGCAGCGGGGTGTGAACCTCTCGGGTGGGCAGAAACAGCGCATTGCCATCGCCCGCGCCCTGCTGGCCCGGCCCCGGGTGCTGGTGATGGACGATGCGACCAGCTCGGTGGACGTGGAAACGGAGGGCAAGATCCTGTCGGCGCTCGACCGCTTCATGGCCGGCCATACAAGACTCGTTGTGGCCCAACGGCTGAGCACCATCATCAACGCCGACAAGATCGTCGTGCTCGATCGAGGCCGGATCGCGGCCAGCGGCACGCATCGCGAGTTGCTGGCCTCCAGCCCCATCTACCGCGAAATTTACCAATCACAACTTGGCAATCACACTTTTGCTGGCGCGCCAAGTGCAAGCGAGGGAGGTGCTTCCCATGAAGGCTAAACAAGGCAACGGCGGTGGTCCGACCGGGGCAGGCACGGGCTCGCCGACGCAGCCCAAGGCCACCGGTCAGCCCGGAATGGGGCAAGGCCCTGGCATGGGGCGCGGACCGGGCATGGGCGGGGCAGCCGCATCCGTCCAGAAAGCACGCGACCCGCGGGCGGCCATCAACCGGCTGGGCGCTTACCTGCGCCCTCAGGCCCTGAGCCTGGGCGTGGTGATGGTCCTGGTAGTTCTGAACACGGGGTTGGAGTTGCTTGGCCCCTATCTGTTGGGCGTGGCCATCGACCGCTTCATCGGCCCCCGCGACCTTGATGGCCTGATGCGCATCAGCCTGCTCTTGCTGGGCAGCTATGCCGCAGCCTGGTTTACCCAGTTCGGGCAGGCCTACACCATCGTCGCGGTCACCCAGAACGTGTTGCGCGCCCTGCGGCGCGACCTGTTCGAGCACCTGCAGACCTTGTCGCTCCCTTTCTTTGATCGGCACCCCACCGGCGACTTGATGAGCCGCCTGACCAACGACATCGACGCCATCAACCGGGTGCTTTCGCAGAG
>CAYLZO010000065.1:6626-22121 GCA_964387775.1 uncultured Anaerolineaceae bacterium | reverse complement strand
CAAAGATTTTGTGGACGGCGTTTTGCCCTTTTGGTTCCGGCTTGTCCGGGTTAGGTATAGGTGATGGGATAACCCGCGCGTTCGGCGATGTCGGACGTCACCATGTTGGCCGAGGCGCCGATGAGCGATCCGTTGCCGCCCATGCCCGAGCCCACCGAAAGCGAGCAGAACAACATATTGCTGTGGGCGCCCGGCACCACAGACGATAAATGGCCAACCACAGGCAACATGGCCGCCGTAAAGGGGATATTGGCCACGATGGTCGACAGGATGGCACCCAGCCAGGAGACGGTCAACATCGCGACAATCAAGTTGCCACCCACCAGCCGGCCGATCAGGTCGGCGATGAGGCTGATCAAGCCCACCTCGCGGATTGCGCCGACGACGATAAAGAGCGCGATAAAGAACACGAGGGTCGTATAGGCGAATTCGCTGTACATCACAAGGCCCAACAACGCCGGCAAAACCTCCGGGGGGCAAGTTGAGCAAAAAGTCGTTGAAAGAGAACCCGGCAAAAGAGCCGATGAGAATATCGGTCGGCGTGCCGGGATTAGGTTGGAGGTGGATTTGCCTGCACCCAAGCGGTGAACGCCAACCGCTCTAGAAAGAGGGTACAGGCACACCCACCGAGGCTACTTCTTGCGGCGCTGCCAGCGCGTTCGTTTCAGCTGCTTTCGATGTTTGTGCTTTGCTGTCTTTTTCTTACGCCATTTCTTCACGCTGCCCATCGTCCCCCCTCCTTTCTATCTGCCGGGTCCCGTCTACTTTTTTCTCTTTTTCAGCCCAAGAAGCCTTCGCACACGCTTGCGGTCCACCCTGGCAATCCGGAAATCCTTGTCGAGGGAGCGGCGAACCCGCTTGGCCTTCTTCCGGCGCTTGTGGCTGCGCCCCTGTTTCATCCGCATCAGCTTGCCCGTGCCGGTGATCTTGAACCGCTTGGCTGTTGCTTTATGAGTCTTCATCTTTGGCATGCTACTACACGCTCCTAACCCGGTCAGAGCCGGAACCAAAAGGGCCCATGCTGCCCCGAAATCCTTGCTCAATGTGCCGGGATTTCGTGGGTTAGGCCCTATCTACATTCGAACCCGAGTTGCCACGCAGACGTCTGGCCGGCGGCAACTTGAGCGTATTCCATCACCAGACCGCCTTGGTAACGGCCGGTCTAGTAGCGATTCTTGCGCTGCCGTCGCCAACGCCGCCGGCGTTCGCGCCGCTTGGCCTTGCGAAGCGCCAGCCGACGCTTTTCACTCTTTGACATGAAATATCGCTTCTTCTTGACGGTGCTCAGAATCCGCGATTTCTGAACCTTCTTTCGAAAACGCTTCAAAAGTCGCTCCTGCGACTCGCCAGATTTCAATTCGACAGTTGCCAACTCGTTCACCTCCTTTTTCTGTGTATGTCTCGCGCCAGACTCTATGTTCCGCTCAAGGCGCAGATTGCGCCTCCGGCTTTGCCGCCAAGGGCAGACAAAAAGACCCGGCTCGGCCGCCAACCACAATTGCGACATGAACCGGGTCCAATGGGAGATTGGAAACCAGATTCACCCAAACTAGAAACCAGCGTTCTGATTCACGTTTGTGGCGCCCCTCCAGTCAAGGAGCGGGTGCGCTCTAGTGCTCGCTTGCCTCCTGTGGTGGCGGCTGAATGGACAACCGATCGAGCGTTTGGTCCAGCCAAGCCAACTCGGCCGTGGATAGTGCCAACCCATAGTCCAAGGTCAACGTCTGTCCCAAGCTCAGTTCCTGGCCGGTGCCTTGTGCAGTCTGCACCAAGTCTTTGTGATGAGCTGCAACTTGCCTGCGCCGCTGCGCAAGGTCAGCGAGGAGCGAAGCACGCGGCAGATTACCTGCCAGAAAGAGGCGCATCACAAAAGCCTTCAAGGATGCGCCCGGCTCAACCCCTTGATCCAGCCAACCTCGTAGTGCTGCTTTTCCTGCCTCCGTGACGCTATAGATCTTGCGAGGCGGCCGGTCGAAACCGGGAACCACCTCAACCGTGACCAGGCCCTCTTCCAGCAGCGTGCGCAGGATTGGATAAAGACTCCCGAAACTCGGGCTGTCGATCAACCACCCCAGGCGCTTGAGCCGCTGCTTGATGTCATAGCCCGACATCGACTCCTGGACCAGCAAACCCAAAACAAAATCACGAAGAGTCACCGCGCCAGCCTATATAGCTCAATTCGATATATGTTGTCCTGCTATATTATACCACAATCTGAGCGCTCGGGCAAATTTTGGAGCCGTGCTCCTGCCGCCCAAGGCTTCAGCTTTGAACCCGTATTCTCCAACAGCGCTCCAAATCCGTTGACAACCCGTGATGGATATGCTATAGTCGGAGACAATTCGAACTCGCGTCTGCTGCCACACCGGAGGGACAATGATTGATGCGCTACGTGTCGTACAATACAGCCTGCGAGATCTCTGGGACGAGTTTGTCTGGCTGGTTCTCCTGAACGTGCTGTGGAGCTTGACGCTTGTCCTCCCCCTGGTCCCTTTTTTCGTCCTCGACGACACACCCTTGGGATCGATGCTTATCTACGGCTTTCTCCTTGCCTTGCCGTTGCCCCTCGTCTCCGGCGCCCTATGCTACGTGGCCAATCAGGTCAGCCGCGGCAGACCGGCAAACTGGGGAATCTTTGTGCTCGGCCTGCGGCGCTACTGGGCCAAAAGCCTGGCCGTCGCCGGGATCAATCTCGTAGTGCTGATCTTGATCGCCGCCAACCTCCAGTTCTACGGCGTCATCCTTCAGGGCGCCTGGACCGCTTTCGCCTTTAGCGCCTGGGTGGTGGTAGGCGCTTACTGGCTCCTGGTCCAGGTTTTTTGGTTCCCCATGGTCCTGGCACAGGCAGAGGAGAAGGTGCTTCTGGCCCTGCGCAACGCATTGGCTATGGTTGTCCTCACGCCCGGGTTCTCGCTGGTGCTGGGCGTGCTGCTGGCAATCCTGGGGGCGCTCTCTGTGCTCCTCTCTGTGCCGCTGGTCGTCTTTGCAGCTTCTCTCTTTTTCCTGGTCTTTAACCACGCCACCCGCAGCCGGCTGGCCCACGTCAAGAAAGAGCCGTACCGGCCAGGAGCCGCCGATAGGGCCTAACCCAAGAAATCCTGACACATTGCACAAGGATTCTGTGGACAGCATTTTGCCCTCTTGGTTCCGGCTCTGGCCGGGTTAGGGAATGAACAAAGGGGCGCGATCATCGCGCCCCTTCTGGTGCCCCCGAGAGGATTTGAACCTCCACGCCCTTGCGGGCACAGGTCCTCAACCTGCCGCGTATGCCAGTTCCGCCACGGGGGCCTGCAAACGCCATTATACTCGCATTGGTCCACCTTGTCAATTTACCGCCAGCAGGTGCGCCAGAGGTGACCACTTCCTATTCCCTACAGCATCTCGATCTCGACGTATTCCAGTTCCAGCCACTGGCGGCCAGGCACCCGCTCCAGGCCAAAGCGAAATTCACTGTCAGGCCGGGCGACGGCCACCTGGTTGTCACACCAGGCCACAAAGCCCAGCGGCATCGATGGGGGATCGGGCGCGCGCAGGACCTCTCGCTCGTCCACGCCAAGGATCACCTCCGACCGGCTCCAAAAGAGGACGTAATCGTGCCAATCTGTTATCTCCACTCCGTCGAGCCGCACCGCGTCGGCGTTGACCTGGGTTTGAGCGGCGCGATAGAGGAGCGGCGTCAGGCCGGGCACTTGCAGCAATCGGTTGGCGAGACGCATCAGCCAGCGCGGCATCTCCCCGCCGTGGATCATCTCTGCCCGAAAGCCGCTGCCCGGCAGCCCGGGGGCCGTCACCATGTCGGAACGGACCGAGGCGCAAAAGAACCATAGGGCATTGGGCGGAGCCAGCAAGTCGCCGCTGGGCAGCGCGAAGGGGTTGTTCCAGAAGCCGAAGCCACTGGTGCCACTCTGCGCCTCGGCGGGGTGCGAGAACCGGGCGCGGACGGCCAGGCGCAGTGGCGGGCGCCACGGTAGATCTTTGCGGCGCCGGTTGCGATAGTCGCCGATCTCGGCATCCGCCAACTGGTCGTCCGCCGCGTCGTGGACGACGAAGCGCAGCCGGCCCGGCTCCCACTCGACGTCGGCGTGACCGGCGGCCAGCCGGACCCAGTGGGGTGCCGGACCCCGGGCAAAGTCGTCGAAAATCCTGGACATGGGGCTCTTTAGCGAAAGAAGGCGGCTTGGCGGCCGGCCAATGCATCGCGAATACGGATCTCGTGGTCGCAGACGATCTCGCCGGGCAGGGCGTCGGGGGGAAAGAAGGCGACTTCCAAGGACTCGTCGCCATCGGCGCGGAGCGTGCCGCCCACCACCCGGCAGGCAAAGGTCGTGCTCACAAAGTGAACCTCGTCGCCGTTGGGATAGGTGATGTGGGTGTGAGCCGGGTCCGAGTAAACGCCCACGATCCGCTCCGGCTCGACTTCCAGCCCGGTTTCCTCGTACACCTCGCGCACGACGGACTCGGCGACCCGCTCCCCCGGCTCCAGGAAGCCGCCGGGCAGCGACCAGCCGCGCCCGTCGCCCCTACGAATCAGCAGCACGCGGCCCGCTTCGTCGAGGATCACGGCCGCCGTGGCGGGCAAGAGCAGCGTCGCGTGGCCGACGTGCTTCCGCAAAAAGACGATGTGGGGCGGGATGGGCACGGCCTACGCCTCTACCCTTCCGTCTCTCACAGCGTGCATCTATCCACGCCCGCCGAGCAGGACAAAGAGCGTCAACATCATCAGCCCCACCATCAAGACCAGCATCAGGAGAATCACGAGGATGAGGAAACGGTTGCTCGTGCCCGAAGGCTCGCGATCTTGAATCGGCTGGAGGGCCGGGTAGATGCGCGTTTCCACCTCCGCCGGGGCCGTCTCGGTTGGTATCTCTTGCAGCCAGTCGGGCAACTCGGCATCCTCCAAATCTATGCTCTGGTCGGGCTGGAACGTGGTCGGTTCGGGTCCCCCATCCGGCTCTACGGACTCGGACGTGACCCAAAAGGCATCGCCGGCCATGGCGAGCTGGCGCAGTTGCAGCGCGATACCGCCGAGGCTCTGGCCGCAGCGATTGCAATAGTCGCCCTCAGGCACGATCTGGTGACAACGGGGGCAGAGGACCATCTCCTCGCCGCGCAGCAGGGCGCCACAGGTGCGGCAAAAGTAACCCTCTTCTTCGGCACCGCACTCGGGACAGACGTCCTGTCCCGGAACGACTTCAACCTTTTCTTCAGCGTCCATAGCCCTTCCTTCCAGGCCCGATTGGCCCCATTGTACCTCAGGACGAAGAATTTTGCCAATTGCGGCCCGCCAGTCTCACCCACTCGGCGAGATCTTCAGGGTTTTGGCCTTTGAGGGATCGGAGCCGGACTGCCCGGCTCCGAGACGTCGGTCTGAGCAAAAAACCTAAAGGTCTGGTTCCACGCTGAGAATAGCGGTATTCGGCCATCGGCAACTACCCTTTTCCCCAAAAACCTGGTATAATCCCCCCTCGGATTACGATTTGCGACTTTGGATCGGGGCCGCGACCCGGAACGAACTGAGGACTCCAGAAACCAGAGGTTGAGAATATGAAACAGGTACAAGAGATCGGCCAGAGGATTGCAGAGAACGTGGAAGAGGTCATCGTCGGCAAGCACGATGCGGTGCAACTGACCCTTATCGCTCTCCTGTGCCAGGGCCACTTGCTCATCGAGGACGTGCCCGGCACCGGCAAGACGATGCTGGCCAAGTCGGTGGCCAAGTCGCTGGGCTGCACCTTCCGCCGCATCCAGTTCACGCCCGACATGCTGCCCAGCGACGTGACCGGCGTATCGGTTTTTAACCAAAAGACCCGCGAGTTCGAGTTCCGGCCCGGTCCGGTCATGGCCCAGATCGTGCTCACCGACGAGATCAACCGGGCTACCCCCAAGACCCAATCGGCCCTTCTCGAAGCGATGGAGGAGCGACAGATCACGGTGGACGGCGTGACCTATCCCATGGACCAACCCTTCCTGGTGCTCGCCACGCAGAACCCCATCGAGTACGAGGGGACCTTTCCCCTGCCCGAAGCCCAGCTCGACCGCTTTATGATGCGCATCCGGCTGGGCTATCCGGGCAGCTCAGACGAGATCACGATGCTCAACCGCCAGCAGCACACCCACCCCATCACCCGCATCGAGCAGGTTGTCACAGCCCAGGAGCTCATCGAGGCCCAGGAACGGATCAGGGACGTGTACCTGGACGATCTGGTCAAAGAGTACATCGTCCGGCTGGTGACGGCCACCCGCAAGCACCCCGACGTCTACCTGGGGGCCAGCCCCCGGGGCAGCATTGCCCTCTACAAGACGGCGCAGGCCCGTGCCGCCCTCCTGGGCCGCGATTACGTCACCCCCGACGACCTGAAAGCCCTGACCATGGTCACCCTGGCCCACCGGCTCATCATCAGCCCCTCGGCCCGCATCAAAAACATAGACCCCCGGGGCGTCATCCAGGAGATCCTGGACAGCACGCCGGTGCCCGGCGCCCGCGTACGACCACAGTAAAATGACCAATGAACCAATGAGCAAATCCCAATGACCAAACTCTCCGTCGTAGGAAGTTGGTCATTGATCGTTGGTTCATCGAGTTTTGGAGATTGATCGATGCCTCAAGCAGACCTGGTACTGTTGCACGCCCCGAGCGTGTACGACTTTCGGAAAAAATCGATCTTGTACGGGCCGGTGAGTGACCTGGTTCCCAGCACACCGGTCTTTGAAATGTATCCCATCGGCCTGACCACCATCGCCGAGTACCTGGAGCGACACGGGCTAAAGGCCCGCATTGCCAACCTGGCGGTGCGCATGCTCAACAGCGACCGCTTCGATGCCGAGCAGATGATCCAGAAGCTCCGGCCGGCGGCCTTTGGCATCGACCTGCACTGGATGCCCCACGCCCACGGCGCTATCGAGGTCGCCCGGCTCTGCAAAAAACACCATCCCGACGTGCCGGTGATGTTCGGCGGCTTTTCGTCTACCTATTTTCACGAAGAGCTGGCCCGCCGCCCCGAGGTCGATTTCGTGGTGCGCGGCGACTCGACCGAAGTGCCGGTGCTGCGCCTGATGCAGCACCTCACCGGCCAGCCCAAGGCGCCCCCCCTGGCCGAGGTCCCGAACCTGACCTGGCAGGATTCCGCTGGCACCGTGCGCGTCAACGAGCTGACCTACAGCCCCGACAGCCTGGACCACGTCCTCATCGATTACAGCTACGTGGTCAAGGCCGTGGCCCGCTACCGCGACCTGGCGAGTTTCGTGCCCTTCAAGGGCTGGCTGGGCTATCCGATCACGGCCGCGCTGAGCGTCCGGGGCTGCACTCACAACTGCCGCACCTGCGGTGGCTCGGCGGCGACCTTTGCCGCCCTCCACAACCGCCGGCAGCCCGCCTACCGCGCGCCCGAGGACCTGGCCCAGGACATCCGCAACATCGCCCGCTTTAGCAAGGGGCCGGTCTTTATCCTGGGCGACATCCGCCAGCCCGGCGAGGAATACGCCGACCGCTTCCTGCGGGCCATCCACGGCTACCAGGGGCCCGTTATCGTCGAGCTGTTCGACGCCGCCGACCGGGCGTTTGTCCGGCGGCTCTCGGAGGCGATGCCCAACTGGACGCTGGAGGTCTCGCTGGAGACCCACAGTGAAGAGGTGCGCGCCGCCTTTGGCCGCCCCTACAAAAACGCGCCCATGGAAGCCACCATGCGCTACGCCCTGGAGCACGGCGTCAAGCGGCTCGACGTCTTTTTCATGATCGGCCTGCCCAAGCAGGACTACCAATCGGTGATGGACACCGTGGACTATTGCGAGTACCTGATGCGCGAGATTGATCCGGGGCCGGGCCGCCGCCTCATCCCCTTCATCTCGCCGCTGGCCCCCTTCCTCGACCCTGGCAGCCCGGTCTTTGAGAACCCGGAGCGCTACGGCTATCGCTTCTTTGCCCGCACCCTGGAGGAGCACCGCCAGGCGCTGGTCCAGCCCAGCTGGAAGTACGTCTTGAACTACGAGACGGAGTGGATGAACCGCGACGAAATCGTGGACAGCACCTACGAGGCCGGCCTGCGGCTCAATCGCCTCAAGGCCCGCTATGGCCTGGTGGACGCCGCCCAGGCCGAGGCCACCGAGGCGCGCATCCTCAAGGCGCGGCGGCTCATCAGCCAGGTGGACGACATCCTGAGCATCGAGGACGCGGAACGCCGGGCCAAGCTGCTGCGGGCCATCAAGCCCCAGGTGGACAATGCCAACCTCTCCACCGTCTGTGACAAGACCGAGCTGAACGTGCCCCTGACCGGTATCAAGCTGAACCTGCCCCGGGCCGCCTGCTTTTTCCTGTCCCAGATCCTGGGCCGCTTTCTGCCCCGGCCCCGCCGGGACCCGGTCACCAGTTGAGCCGGCGCGAGATCCCCCAGCTCGTCGTCGTCGGGCACGTCTGCCAGGACATTTTACCCGATGGGGGGCGGGCGCTGGGCGGTTCTGTCTCTTACGCAGCGACGACGGCCCAGCGCCTCGGCTACCAGGTCGGGATGGTCACCCGCGCCGGCCCCGACCTGGACGTGGCAGAGGCCCTGCCCGGCGTCGAGGTCGTCTGCCATCCCTCCGAGGCCACCACCCTCTTTGAGAACGTTTATCTGGACGACGGTCGGCGGCAGGTGCTCCACCAGCGCGCCGCCCCGATCTCTGCCCGGCACATCTCCGGCCCCTGGCGCCGGGTGCCCCTGGCCTACTTGGGCACCATTGCCCAGGAGCTGGACGAGACCGTGTTCCACGCCTTCTCCGACGAAACGCTGCTGTGCGTGATGCCCCAGGGCTTTTTTCGGCGCTGGGACGAGCAAGGGCGGGTCCATTTCACCGGCTGGAACCCGCCCGAAGCCCTGCTGCGCCGCATCGATCTGCTGGTCCTCAGCGAGCAAGACGTGCTCGATCCCGAGCGCCTGGTCCGCGACTGGACGCCTTTCGTGGGCATCCTGGTCGTTACCCGCGCCGAGCGAGGGGCGACGGTGTACATCAAGGATGAAGCGCATCACTACCCGGCCCGCCCCGCCCACCAGGTGGACCCCACCGGGGCCGGGGACGTCTTTGCCGCCGCGTTTCTCGTCCGCCTCTTCGAGACGGGCGATCCGGCCCAGGCCGCCGTCTTGGCCAACGCCGTGGCTTCTTTTTCTGTGGAAGCGCCGGGAAGGGCCGGCATCCCCCGGCGGGCCAGAGTCGAGAAATACCTGGCCCGCCCCACCTAGTCCTCGATCTGGCCCTCTTTTCCCCTGGTGGCCCGGTCGTCTATCCAGCCAGCGCTTAGCGTGAGGGCAGGTCGAGACGCACAACCCCGGCGAATGGCCCTCTCGGCACGCCCGCATTTTGTGTTTCTGTCCCAGGCAAACACAACATCTAGTAGGGCTCAGGGCCATCCGCCTCGAACCCGAGGGGGCGGGGCGACGGTGCCGGGCGGGCAAGAGGCAAACTACGCTCCGTTCCCCGGTGTTTGGTCCTTATGAAAAGTTGTGGTAGAATGGACGTGAGGTTATGGACAGTCCGGTCTTGTGGACAGAGGAGGACGTACAATGAAAGAGGAAATTCAGCAGTTCCTGGATCATATCGTCGAGGAGAAGGGCTATTCGCAGAATACGCTTGCGGCGTATCGCAATGACCTCTCCCAGTTTGTCGATTTCGTGCGGGGGCGTGCGAGCGCGTGGGCAGAGGTGGGCGAAAAGATCGTCATGGATTATATCATGATGATGAAGGGCGAAAAAGAGTACGCATCTTCGACCGTTGCCCGCAAGGTGGCTGCCATCAAGTCGTTCTTTCACTATCTGCTGGAACAGGGCAAGCTCAAAGACGATCCGACGGCCACCCTCGATTCGCCAAAGGTGCGCAAGCGGCTGCCCAAGGCCATCTCGCCTCAGGAGATGGAGCGGCTGCTGAGCGAACCGGCGCAGGAGGACACCCCCAAGGCCCTGCGGGATCGGGCCTTGCTGGAGATGCTCTACGCCACGGGCTTGCGGGTCACCGAGCTGGTCTCCCTCGACGTGGATGACGTGAATCTCGCTTCGGCGACGGTCCGCGTGGTCCGCAACCGGGACGACAGCGAGCGGATCGTGCCGATCCACGAGCGGGCCATCGAGCCCTTGCACGACTACCTGGAACGAGGGCGCGTCCAGTTGTTGCGCGATCCAGACGTGAAGGCCCTCTTTCTCAACCACCGGGGCCGGCGGCTGACGCGCCAGGGCCTGTGGTTGATCGTCAAGCACTACGTCCAGGAGGTCGAGCTCACCGAGGACGTCACCCCCCACACGCTGCGGCACACCTTCGCCGCCCACCTGCTGGACAAAAAGGCAGAGCTGGAATACGTGCAGCAGATCCTGGGCCACGCCAACATCTCGACGACCCAGGTCTATGCCCAGATGGCCGGCGACGAGTCTGAAGAAGGATCCGCAGAGGAAGAGGCCGAAGCCTAATCGGCCGAAGCCTGATCGGCCGAAAGGGCCACAAATACACGCTGCTGGAGGCGGGGCATGGGCTACGTAGAACGAATCATGGGCGACCGCGAGCACGCGGTCTATCAAACACATCAGCACCTCATCCTTTTGCTGGAGCGGATTGCCAGTTGGCTCTTTGCCTTGCTCGTCTTTCTCGGCATCGGGCTGGCCATCTTTTTCCTGGAGGACGACAAGCAGCGCTTTGTCATCGGCCTCATCGCCCTGGGCAGCGTCGTCCTGCCCGTCTATCTCATCGTCGCCCCCTGGCTGCGCGGCGAGCGCGGCGAGGCGTTTCTAAAACGCATCTGGCGACCGATCCTGGCCGGCATCATGATCTTGGTCGTGGCTTTGGTGATCATGTTTCGCCCCGAGACCCGGCCAATTGGCTGGGTCGCCGTGGCGCTCTCCCTGATCCCCCTGGCCGAGGTCACGCGCATTTTCCTCGACTGGCTGAACGAACGCTACATCATCACCAACCGGCGGGTGATGGTCGTTCGAGGTACGGTCAACAAAGAGGTCAGCGACTCGGCCCTGGAGAAGGTCAACGACGTCAAGATGCGCCAATCCATCGTGGGACGGCTCCTGAACTATGGCACCGTCGAGATCATCACCGGCTCGGACATCGGCGTCAACATGTTCCACCGCATCGCCAATCCGGTCCGCTTGAAGCGCGAGATGCTGAACGCCAAGGAGAATCTGCACGAACCCGAGGCCGAAGAGGACTGGGGCCCGGCCAAAGGCCCTGTTTCCCCACCATCGGAAGAGCCCGCCCTCGACAAGCCCGAGCCAGAACAAACCGACGTCGAGTTGGCCCCCGAATCTCGCAGCATCCCGGCCATGATCGAGGAGCTGGCCGAGCTGCGCCAGAAGGGGATCATCTCCAAGGAAGAGTTCCAGGCCAAAAAGAAAGAGCTGTTGGATCGTCTCTAGCCTGTCGAAAAGGTTCGTTTGTAGTGCGCGCTTCAGCGCGTTTCTCCGGCGCTTGCCAGGGGCACGCCTGCGGCGAAGCGCCTACTACGAGCGCTTTTCGAATGAATGGAGTGACATGACCGAGTATAATACCCGAGAACACTACGAAAAAGCCTCAGATTTGATCCGGAGCCGCACCAGCCACCGGCCCAAGGTGGGCCTGATCCTCGGCTCGGGGCTGAATCCCCTGGCCGACGCGGTGGAGGCGGCGGACGTCATCCCTTATGGCGACATCCCCCACTTCCCCGAGCCCTCGGTCGAGGGGCACGTGGGTCGGCTGGTGGTGGGCGAGTTGGCGGGCCAGACGGTGCTCATTATGCAGGGCCGCGTCCACTTTTACGAGGGCTACACCATGCACCAGGTCACCTTCCCGGTGCGGGTCATGCAGGTCATGGGCATCGAGACCCTCTTTGTGACCAACGCCGCCGGCGGCATCAACCCGGCCTTTCACGTCGGCGAACTGATGCTGATCCGCGACCACCTCAACTTGCTGGGCATGACGGGCAACAACCCCCTGCACGGCCCCAACGACCCGACGCTGGGTCCGCGATTCCCGGACATGTCCCAGGCCTACGATCCCGAGCTGCGGACCATTGCCCGCCAGGTGGCCTCCGAACACGACATTCCTATCCAGGAAGGGGTGTACGTCGCGCTCTCCGGCCCGACCTTTGAGACCCCGGCCGACATCCGCTTCCTGCGCATGATCGGCGCCGACGCCGTGGGCATGTCTACCGTGCCGGAAGTCATCGTCGCCCGCCACGGCGGCCTTCGCGTGCTGGGCGTGTCGTCCATCACCAACGTCGCCCAGGCGGCGCCCGAGCCCGGCCAGCCCGCCCCGACGGACAGTCCAGCAGAGACCAGCCACGAGGAGGTCCTGGCCGCCGGCCAAGAGATCGTGCCCCGCCTGATGACGCTCCTGTGCGGCGTCCTGGAGCAGTTGCCGAAACCCTGACGTCCTGGGCAGGGTGTTTTTTCAAGTAGGGAACGCGCCATCGTTCCCTACTTTTTTAGGCAGCGTACTCGGCAACCCGGCGGCTTGACGTTCTCGGGGTTCTGTGGAACAATGCCGCTGTGATGGGCGGCGTTGCAGGGAACAAGGCCCATCGTCACCAAAGACGTTGATGCAGAAATCAAGACTCGCCCGACGGAGCAGTGGATGGAACAGGTCTTGCGCTTGATCGCGGACTATCAATGGTGGATATACGGCCTTTTCGGCTTGCTTTTGCTCTTTTATCTGTGGCGCGCCTTTGCCGCCCGCCGCGAGGGCGCCCGCTCGATCTTTCGGCTGGAGCAAGAGCAGGCCCGGGCCCGCTATAGCCGCAGCGCGGTCCTGGCCGCCCTGATCCTGACCGTCATGGCCGTCGTCTTTGGCATCAGCAATTTCCTCTTGCCCGAAATGACCCGGCCCCGCGAGACACCCACGCCGACCGTGACCA
Organism: uncultured Anaerolineaceae bacterium; assembly: GCA_964387775.1. GTDB lineage: Bacteria > Chloroflexota > Anaerolineae > JAAYZQ01 > JAAYZQ01 > CAYLZO01. Next base: position 9,268 of record CAYLZO010000065.1, on the reverse strand, counting down.
CCGGCCCCCTCGTCAGGCCGACGCTGACGGCCACGTCGTTGCCGCCCACCATGACGCCGACGGCGACGGCCACCCGCGAGCGTCCGACCCGCGTCCGGCCGCCCACGCCTACCTCCGAGGTGATCGCCACCAACACGCCCGTCGTCCGGCCGCCAAATTGCCCCAATCCCAACGTGCGCATCACGTCGCCGGGCGTCAACCAGCGCGTGAGCGGCAACGTCGCCATCCGCGGCACGGCCCAGCACCCGAATTTCCAATACTACAAGATCGAAGTCGGGCAGGGCTCGAACCCTGGCTCGTGGACCGTCGTCGGGCAGTTGCGCAGGGCGCCGGTGAGCAACGGCCTGCTGGAGACCTTTAACAGCGGCGCCTACCCGGCCGGCACCTATACCCTGCGGCTGGTGGTCGTGGACCAAACCGGCAACTTCCCGGAGCCCTGCCGCGTCACCATCGTCGTTCAGTAACCCCCAGCCACCCATGACCAGCCCGCCTGCGCGGCAGCCGCCTGTCTCTCCACCCACAACCGAACCCCGAGGGGGTATCGCCCGCTCGGCGGGCATCATCGCCCTGGGCAGCGTCGGCAGCCGGGTGGTGGGCCTGGCCCGCGAGCAGATCATCGCCTATTTTTTCGGCGCCAGCGGCCTGGTGAGTGCCTTTGGCATCGCCGCCAACGTGCCGACCATGATCTACGAGCAGCTCATCGGCGGGATGCTCAGCGCGGCCCTGGTGCCCGTGTTCAGCGAGGTCAAGGAGCGCGAGGGCGACGCGGCGCTGTGGGCCGTCTTTAGCCGGGTGGCGAGCCTGGTGGCCGTGGTGCTGGCCGCCATCGTCCTCCTCCTCGAAGTGCTGGCCCCCCAGGTGGCCTGGCTCATGGGCGGCGGCTTCAGCCCCGACCTGCTCCGCGTCCTGACCAGGATGCTGCGCATCATCGCCCCGGCGGTCCTCTTTTTCGGCCTGTCGGGCATCGTCACCGGCCTGCTCTACACCCTCAAACGCTTCACCTACCCGGCCCTGGGGGCGACCGTCTTTAACCTGGGCATCGTCATCGCCGTGCCCCTCCTGGCCGGCCGGCTCGACGCCTACAGCCTCACAGTCGGCGTCGTCCTGGGCTCGCTGCTCCAACTCCTCATCCAGACACCCGACCTGCGCGGCATCCGCTTCCGCTTCAGCCTCGACCTCTCCCACCCGGCGTTGCGCCGCATCCTGGCCCTCTACCTGCCCATCGCCCTGGGGCTCGTCATCAGCAACGTGCAGATCGTCATCGACCGGCGCCTGGCCTCGTCCACCGGCGAGAGCAGCATCGCCTGGATGCGCAACGCCACAACCCTCTACCAACTGCCCCACGGCCTGGTGGCCGTCGCCATCTCGCTGGCCGTGCTGCCCTCCCTGTCGCGCCTGAGCGCCGTGGGCGACCGGGCGGGCTTTCGGCGGACGCTGGGGCTAGGACTGCGCCTGGTGCTGGTGCTCATCGTCCCCGCCGCACTGGTCCTGCTCACCCTGGCCGAGCCGGTCGTGGCCCTGGTGTTCGAGCACGGCGAATTCACCGCCCGCGACACCTTCTGGACGAGCTGGGCGCTGCGCTACTACATGCTGGGCCTCGTCTTTGCCTCTGTCGATTGGCCCCTGAACTATGCCTTCTACGCCCGGCAGGACACCCTGACACCGGCCCTGGTGGGCGTCCTGAGCGTGGGCGTCTACCTGGCCGTGGCCCTCTTACTCCTCCGGCCGCTGGGGATGCTGGGCCTGGTCCTGGCCGACGGCGCCAAGCACCTCGGCCACGCCCTGACCATGCTGGTCCTCACCCGTCGCCACCTGGGCGGCCTGGGCGACCTGCGGCTGGGCCCGGCGCTGGGCAAGGCACTGGTGCTGGCCGTGGCGACGGCCGGCGTCATGGCCCTGACGCTCACCGGCTTGGCGCCGCTCCTGGCCGACAGGCAGATGGGTGGCCTGGTACTGAAGCTCCTCCGCGTGGCGATCCCCGCCGGGGTCGGCGGCCTGGTCTACCTCGGCCTGGCCGGCCTGCTCCGGGTGGAAGAGATCGGCGTCGTCCGCGAGCTGGTCGTGAACCGCCTGCGCCGCCGGTAGGGGTGGACCGGCAAAGGCTCATGTGAGGGGCAGCCTCCCACATGAGCACTTGCGATGCATCCACTTCCGCGCCGTCAGGACCTTGACTAGAACCGGGCGGTGGGGTATAATGGGTTGAGATTTATGGAAACCGCCGGGCCGTTTGGGTGGACGGGAGCGTAAAAGCCGTGGCAACAGATCGGCGTACCGTGGACGAACTGACAATCGAAGAGCTGGAGCAGATCCTCATCGTCAAGCGGAGGCAGGCCCGGGTGGAGCGGATGCGCCGCCTGCAAGAGATCGGCCGCCTGCCCGCCGAGGCCGCCTTCCCCCACAAAGACCTGACCCAGCTCGGCGCCGGAGACGGGGCGAGCAGCCCGCCGCCAGCGCCCGAGACGCCACGCCGCCACGCCTTTGACGTCCAGCCCCTCGGCCGGCGAGGATCGGCCAGCAAAAAGCAGGCCAAGCCGGAGCGCGCGCGGGGCCGCCGCATCCGCGACAAGCTGCTCCTCGTGCTCGAGGTCGGCGCGCTGCTGGGCCTGGTGGCCGTGCTCGCCGTCTCGCTCTTGAACATCCAG
>CAYLZO010000065.1:0-6616 GCA_964387775.1 uncultured Anaerolineaceae bacterium | reverse complement strand
GAGTACGCGGACGCGAGCCAGGCTCCCTCGCCCACGCCCGAGCCGACGTCCCTGGCCGGGGGCATCTTGCCCGGGGGTCACGCGCCGCCCGAGGAGCCGGGGAATGTGCCCACCCATCTGCGCGGCCTGGTGGAGGGCGAATCGCTGCCCGCCGTGGCCATTCCCACGCCAGGCCCCGAGGCGCCCACGCGGGTCGTCATCCCGGCCATCAACGTGGACGCCCTGATCGTCGAAGGGGACTCGTGGGAGCAACTAAAGCTGGGCGTAGGCCATCACCTGGGCTCGGCCGATCCGGGGGAACGGGGCAACATGGTCCTCTCGGCGCACAACGACATCTATGGCGAGACCTTTCGCCGCCTGCCCGATCTGGAGCTGGGCGACGAAATCATCGTCTACGCCGGCGAGCAGCCCTACCGCTACGTCGTCAGGGCCAAGCAGATCGTCGAGCCGACGGAGGTCAGCGTCCTGGCGGCCACCACCAAGCCGGTGGCGACCCTGATCTCGTGTTATCCCTACATGGTGGACACCCACCGCATCGTGGTCATTGCCGAATTGCAGTAGGGCCGGTTTCCATACCGGCCCCAAAGTGGCGGGTCAGAAATCCGCCCTACCGAATCGAGACGAATAGAAAAAGACGAGGAGTGAATAGAATCCTATGGCGAAGAGAACGAGACGAGCCCGCCGCATCTCCAGGCCCAGGCGGCCTGTGACCTCCCAGGCAGTCAAGGAGGTCAATTTTGCGGAAGAGTATCAGTACGTCGTAGAGGATCTCAAGCGTATTGCCATCATCGCCCTGGCGCTCTTGATCTTGTTGATCGTTCTGGCCCTGATCATCGGCTAACGGCAGCAAGCGCGGCCCCGGGATTGGGCCGTGAGCGCAACTATCCGAGTGGTCCCTTGCTAGGGACCGCTTTTTCTTCTCTTTGTGATGGACGTCAAATATTGCCCTCGGTGTGCGACAGAACTCGTCTGGCGATGCAGTGGCGAGCGGGAACGGCCTACCTGTCCGGCTTGCGACTTTATCTTCTACTTCAACCCCGTCGTCGGGGCCGGCGCGCTGGTCGAGACGGGCGGCCGCGTCGTGCTGGTCCGGCGCGGCGTCGAGCCCAAAGGCGGCTACTGGAGCCTGCCCTCCGGCTACGTCGAAGCCGACGAGCGGACCGAGGAAGCCGTCGTGCGCGAGATGGCCGAGGAAACGGGCCTACAAATCGAGATCGACGACTTGCTCGGCGTCTATTCCTTCGGCCGGGAGCCGCAGACGGGGGTGCTCATCCTCTATTCGGCCCACACCGTCGGCGGCGAGCTGCGGGCCGGGGACGACGCCCAGGAGGTCCGCACTTTCGCCCCGGAGGAGCTGCCGCCCGACGACCAGATTGCCTTCCGCACCCACCTCCAGGCGCTGCAAGATTGGCGGCGGGCGCGGGCCATCGTCTACCGCGAGTCCGAGCCCGCAGATCGCCCCGCCGTTGCCCAACTCAAAGGACGGTATCCGGCCGTGGGGGACGAGTGCCTGACCTGCTTTACAGACCCCGATCGGGGCCTGCTGTTGGCCTGGGATCGAGAGCAGTTGGTCGGCATCACGTGCGTCACCCACCGGCCCTGGAGCCAGGTGGCCAACATTGACCAGGTCTTTGTCCATCCCGACTATCGCCGCTGGGGCATCGCCACCCAGTTGGTCAACCTTGCCATCGACTATGCGACCGAAAAGGACGTGTTGACCATCCTGGCCGAAGCGCCCATCACCAACCCGGTCCTGATGGTCTATCTCAAGGCCGGCTTTCGCGTCAGCGGCTTCATCGACGCCTACTATCCACCGACCGGCGGGGGGCCTGTGACGGCCATGTTCCTGGCCTACGACCTCTTTGACGGCAACCGTCCAGGGCCGGACAGCCGGTGAGCCTTACAGGAAACCATTGAATTCAATGTCTTTTATACTAATTATCACCATTGTCATCGCGCTCATATTCGACTTTCTCAACGGCTTCCACGATTCGAGCAACATCGTGGCAACCATGATCTCGTCGCGGGCCATGTCGCCCCGCAACGCCCTGCTCATGACCGCCGTGGCCGAATTCGCCGGCCCTTTCCTGTTCGGCGTGGCCGTGGCGCGGACCATCGGCAGCGAGGTCGTGGACCCCACGGCCATCACCATCCCCGTAATTATCGCTGCGCTGGGCGGGGCCATCATCTGGAACCTGATCACGTGGTACTTTGGCTGGCCGTCCAGCACCTCCCACGCCCTCATCGGCGGCCTGATCGGCGCGGTGGGGGTGGCCCGGGGCCTGGGCACCATCCGCCTGGCCGGCCTGGAGAAGGTGCTCCTCGCCCTGTTCATCTCGCCGATCCTGGGTCTGATCCTGGGCTTTCTCGTGCTGAGACTCATCTATTTCCTGGCCCGGGGCGCGTCGCCGCGCATCAACACCCTTTTTCGACGCCTGCAACTGGTCACGTCCCTGGGCCTGGCCCTGAGCCACGGCACCAACGACGCCCAAAAGACGATGGGCATCATCGCCATGGCCATGGTGACCACCGGCTACCTGCCCCAATTTCAGGTCCTCTGGTGGGTCGTCGCCCTCAGCGCGGGGGCCATCGCCCTGGGGACGGCGCTGGGCGGCTGGCGCCTCATCGAGACGCTGGGCGCCAAGTTCTACAAGATCCGGCCGGTCCACGCCTTTGGCTCGCAACTCACCTCGGCCAGCATCATCCTCGGGGCGGCGCTGTTGGGCGGTCCGGTGAGCACAACCCAGGTGGTCAGCTCGTCCATCATCGGCGCCGGCTCGGCCGACCGGGTATCCAAGGTCCGCTGGAACGTGGCCCGCGACATTGCCATCGCCTGGCTCCTGACCATCCCCGTGGCGGCCCTGCTGGCCGTCGCCCTGTACCTACTCGTGGACCTGGTGCTGTGACACCAGGTGCCAGGCACTTGCGTCCTAGAAACAGGTGCCGGGAAGCAAGAATTTTGCAAACGCTCGTGCGACTTTGTTACGAGGGCAAGTGCCTGGCACCTTTAATGACCGCTTTACGCACTTTTGTGAGGTAGGAAATCGTGGGACTGAAAGAGTTTTTTAAGCCGAAACAGGACAGCTTTGTCGAACTGCTGATCCAACAAGCCGAGATCACGCTCGACGGCATGAACGCCCTCGAATCGTACATGAAAAAGCGGTCCGACAAGCACGCCGAAAAGGTGATCCAGGCGGAAAAGGACGCCGACGAGGTGCGCCGCATCCTCATCGACGACCTGAACCGCACCTTTGTGACGCCCATCGACCGCGAGGACATCTTTGCCCTGTCGCGGGCCATCGACGACGTGATGGATTACGCCTACGCCACCGTGGAAGAGATGCAGATCCTGGACGTGGAGCCCAACGACTACCTGCGGCGGCTCGTCTCGCTGCTCCAGGACGCGGCCGAAGAGATCCACCTGGCCATGCTGCGCCTGGAGGAGAATCCGGGCGTGGCCACAGAGCACGCCACCCGGGCCAAAGCCCTGGAGAACCGCGTCGAGCGCGTCTACCGCGAGGCCGTGGCCGACCTCTTTAGCGGGCCGGAGGACATCCACCACGTGATGGAGATGCTCAAGCTGCGCGAACTCTACCGCCACCTGAGCAACTGCGCCGACCGGGGCGACGAGGCGGCCAACGTGATCCACGACATCGTGGTCAAGATGACGTGATTTCAAAAAGCCTTCCGAAGGTGAGGCCGCCCCTCACTTTCGGAAGGCTCGCTTTCAGGGAGGAAAATCCATGCGCCTATCAAAACTGCTCGGCAAGACCCTGCGCCACCCGCCATCCGAGGCCCATCTCACCAGCCACCGGCTCCTGGCCCGCGCCGCCTACGTCCGCGGGTTGGAGGGCGGCCTCTTTGCCTACCTGCCCCTGGGCCGCCTGGCCCTGCGCCGCCTGGTCGAGTTGGTCGGGCAAGAGCTAACACCCTTCCACGGCCAGGAGCTCGACGTGCCAGAGATGGAAGACGCCGACCGCCGCGACGCCCTGATCCGCCTCGTGCGCCGCGAGATCGACTCCTACCGCCAGCTCCCGGCCGTCGCCTTTCAGGCCACGGACCTCCTGATCCCCGAGGCCAGCACCCGCGCCGGGCTCTTTGGCGCCGCCCGGCGGCCCGCCGTCGAGATCCACGCCTTTGACGACGCCGATTTCGCCGTCGCCGATCGGGTGCTGGCCGCCCTGGAGCGGGTACTTGCGGCCTGCGACGTGCCCGTCACCTGGGCCGAGGCCGGCGACGAGGGCCGCAAGGCCTACTTTCGCCACGAGGCCGGCGACGACGAGCTGGCCCGCTGCCCCGGCTGCGGCTACGCCGCCCAGCGTTCCTGGGCCACTACCGCCTGGCCCGAGCCGCCCGACGAGCCCGAGCTGCCCCCCAAAGAGATCGAGACACCCGACTGCAACACCATCGCCGCCCTGGCCGAGTTCCTCGACGTGCCCGAATCCAGGACCCTCAAGATGGTCTTTTACTCGGTGGACGGCGACGTCACCTGCGTCGTCATCCGCGGCGACCGCCAGGTGGACGAGGCCAAGCTGGCCCGCGTCCTGGGCACCGACTGGTATTACGTCAGCATGGAGCACGAGCTGGAGGCCATCGGCGCCGTGGGCGGCTACGCCTCGCCCATCGGCCTGGACCAGAGCAAGGTCCGCGTCGTGGCCGATCCGTCGGTGCGTTCGGGCAGGAATTTCGTCAGCGGCGCCAACCGGCCCGACTATCACATCCAGAACGTCAACGTGCCCCGCGATTTCTCGCCGGGCGAGTGGGCCGACCTGGCCCGCATCGACGCCGGCGATCCCTGCCCCAAGTGCGGCGCGGGTCTGGAGATCGAGGCCGGTTTTGAGTTGGCCCGGGCCGTCCCGGCGGCCCCGAGCCGTAGGCATTCCTCTGGAATCGAGGCCGAGTACCTGGACGCCGAGGGCCGGGGCCAACCCCTCTGGCTGGCGGGCTGGCAGCTCGACCTGGGCCGCCTGCTGGCCGCCGTCGTCGAGGGCCACCACGACGACTATGGCATCCTCTGGCCCGCCGCCTGCGCGCCGCTGGACGTGCACCTGACGGCCCTCGACGTGCGTCGCAAGGCCGTCACCGCCCAGGCCGACGCGCTTTACGGGCGGCTCCAGGCCGAGGGGTTTTCTGTGCTCTACGACGACCAAGATGCCAGCGCCGGCGTCAAGTTCAACGACGCCGACCTCATCGGCCTGCCCCTGCGGCTGACGGTCAGCAAACGCTCGGCCAAAGAGGGCCTCATCGAGGCCAAGTGGCGCGACAGCCGCGAGCGCCTCAAACTCGACGACGAGGGCCTCGCCGCCGAACTGGACAAACTGAAACGTAAAACGTGAAACGTGATGCGTGCTCACGCCTCACGCCTCACGCACCCCGCTTGCCCTTTTGCCCAAGATCGAGTACAATCGAACCTGCATCTAGGGGGAAAAAGGAGGGCTTGCCATGACCGCAGCCACCGTAGACAGCCGCGAGTATCGCCGCCGGGTCAACGCCTGGTGCATGTACGATTGGGCCAACTCGGCTTTTGCCACCACCATTCTGGCCGCCGTGCTGCCCATCTACTACAGCCAGGTCGCCGGCGCCACCCTGCCCAGCGAGGCCCAGGCCACGGCCTACTGGAGCGTCGGCCTGAGCCTCAGCCTGCTCCTCGTCGCCCTCATCTCGCCCGTCCTGGGCACCATCTCGGACGTGATGCGCGGCAAAAAACGCTTCTTGACCTCCTTTGCCTGCGCCGGCATCGTCGCCACCGCGCTGTTGGTGCTGGTCGATACCGGCGACTGGCTGCTGGCCTCCATTCTGTTCGTCCTGGCCCGCATCGGCTTTACCGGGGCCAACGTCTTTTACGACGCCCTGCTGCCCCACGTCGCCACTGAGGACGACCAGGACCGGGTTTCGACCCGGGGCTACGCCATGGGCTACCTGGGCGGCGGGCTGCTGCTGGCGGTCAACGTGGCCATGATCCAGCTTCTGCCCGGCACCTGGGGGCCGCGCCTCTCCTTCCTGAGCGTCGCCGTCTGGTGGGCGGTCTTTTCCATCCCCGTGCTGACCCGGGTGCCCGAGCCCCCCGCGGCGACGGCCACGCTCGGCCCCGGCGAAAACGTCGTCGGCGTCAGCTTCCGGCGGCTGTGGGCTACCCTGGAAGACATCCAGCGCTATCGCGAATTGTTCAAGTACCTGGTCGCCTTTTTCATCTACAACGACGGCATCGGCACCATCATCGGCGTGGCGGCCATCTATGGCGCCGAGCTGGGCTTTGGCAGCATCGAGCTGATCCTGGCCCTGCTCCTGGTCCAATTCGTGGGCATCCCCTTCAGCCTCATCTTTGGCCGTCTGCCGAGCCCGGCCGAGAGCCGCCGTCCCCTCTTTTTGGCCTTTATCGTCTTTAACCTGGTGGCCCTGCCCCTGGTGGGCGTCGTGGGCGTCCGGCTGCTGCCCGGCGAGGTCAGCGGCGCGCCCCTGCCCGCTTACCTCGACAGCCCGGCCGGCGTCGGCGAGGGCGTCTACCCGGCCGACGATCCGGCCCTGAGCTACAGCGGCTCGTGGGAGACGGTCACCGTCCCGGCCGAAGAATCGGGCATCGAGCGCGACGTGGTGTACGCGACCACCGGCGAGCCAG
>CAYLZO010000064.1:0-22185 GCA_964387775.1 uncultured Anaerolineaceae bacterium | reverse complement strand
TGTACCCAGAAATGCTCTCCGGGCACTCGGTCGCGGTTTTTATGCAGAACTCTCCTGCTTCGGAAAAATCCGCGAGTTTCTGTTGATCCGCGGCTCTTCCGCCCGGCGACCATAAAAGTGTCCGGTAGTGAATCCCTGGCGACAAATAGGGAACAGATCAATCCCCAGAATCATCACCCCAGAAGTGAAGGGCCACCCTCGGTGAGTTCTTCCCACCGAAGGTAGCCCCGTTAATTCCCAGGCGACAAACTTCCGCCAGCAGGCTGTCGGGGGGGTCTCTTGAGTTCGTAGTAGACGCTTTGCCAACGGCGCGCCGTTGGCAAAGCGCGCACTACAAACGGGGCTCTGCGACAAGCTGCTAGTTGCCCCCGCCTACCGCCGCCGGAATCTCCTCGACAATGACGTCCTGGTTGGCTTCCAGCTCCTCCGGCAGCACGTCGGCGGCGGTTAGGAATACGTCCGGATTGCCGTGGCAGGCGTCGCAGGTCTCGGTCTGGGGCGTGTTGCGTTGGATGTTGTGGGGCGTGGCGTACTTCCAGGTCGGTAGCGCGTCGAAATTGGGCAACAAGTTCTCGCCGTAGAAGGCGAAGGATTGCGGGTCGATGGGCACGTGGCGCACAGGGACGTAGGTCCAGGGCCGATCCTCACTTTGCAGCGGATTGCGCCCGATCTTGAAGTCCATCACCGACGGCTCGATCTTGAAGATGGCGACACCCTGCTCCTGGCTCACGTGACAACTATAGCAGTTCTTGTAGGTGGTCGAGTGGCAGACCTGGCAGCTCATGGCCTCAAAGTGGAGCTCGGTGTGGTGGGTGACGCCGTCGCCGGCGGCGACGGTGTCGTGACAGCCCTCGTCCTGGCAGCCGGGCGTCGGTGGGCCGTCGTAACGATGTTCGGTCTCGCCTATCTTGCCATGCATCTCGTCGGCCGTGTGGCAGTCGAAGCAGGGCATACCGTTCTTGATCCAGTGGGTGTCGGCCGGTACGGGCCGGTTCTTGCCCTTGTACTCGTTCTCGATGCGGCTGCCGTGACAGCCGGTGCAGGTCAGGTTCATGGGCGGGACCTCTTTGAACTCGTGTCCTCCCGAGAAACCGCCGCCCAGGTTGGTAGGCCGGCTCACGTGGCACTGGCCGCAGCTCGTGTGGCAACGGACGCAGTGGTTGTCCATCATCTCTTCGATCTGGGACATCTTGTCCGGCGCCGAGCGGGCGGCGAGCACCGTCCAGTAACCGGTCAGGTTGGAGTGCAGGCTATTCTGGTCGGCCAGGACCGTCTCGGTGTGGCAGGGGCCGCACGCCTCCTCCGAGTCGGGATCGCGGACCACGCCTTCGTGGGCTTCCATGCCCCCAGCGCCACTGACGCCGCCGTGGCAGGTGATGCAGCCCAGCTTGCCGTGGATCGAATCAAAAAACTCCTCGTTGCTGACAAAGACCTTCTCCCATGCCTCCACCGGAGGCACAGATCCGCCTCAGCCCTCCCCTTCCGACTCGACTTCGGGCTCTTCCTCTTCCTCGGCCAGGGCCTGGAGGGTGGCCTCGTCGGTGTGGCAGGTGATGCAGGCCGAGTCGTCCACCGCTTCGGGCGTGGGCGACGCGGTCGGCGCCGGCGTATCGGTCGGGGGAGCTTCGGTGGGCGTATCGGTGGGCGCCACCGTCGGGGGCTCGGTGGGGACATCGGTCGGCGTCTCGGTTGGGGCCTCGGTGGGCGCCGCCGTCGGTTGGCTGACGATCTCGGTGGGCTCCGGACCACAGCCGGCCAGCATCCAGGCCAGCAGCAGCAGCGCCGCGACCAGCAGCGTCCCCCTGGCCGTGGCCCAAGACCTCTTTGTCTCGTTCATAAGCGTTTCTCCCTAGACGGGTGGGTGGGCGCCAGCCAGAGGTGGCATCCACCCATCTCCAATAAAAGTTCTAAACGCTACGCTGCCTTACGCCGCCGCAGGTAAGCGCCTGCTGCAGCGGTCAGCGCGCCAAAGCCGATCAACACACCCTCCACCGGGAAGGGCACGCCGCCGGTCTCAGGGATGGTCTCCGGCTCGGCGGTCGCTTCCGGAGTGGCTTCCTCGGTCGCTTCCGGCGTGGCCTCTTCGGTGGGTTGTGCTTCAGCAGCCGTGCCCTCAAAGGCATAGTCGGCCGCAGTGGCCGGATCGTAGCGGGCGGTGGCCAGCACGTCGTCGTCCTCGGTCCAGGCCATCATGCCCCACTTGAGGTTGGTCACGTCGTAGCCCAGCATCTTGAGCACCGTGGCCGCCACCTGGCCCGTGTGGCCGGTGTAGCAATAGACGACGATGGGCTGGTCGGGCGGCAGCTTGGCCAGGTTCTCGGGCCTGGCGATCTGGTTCCAGGGGATGTTGATGGCACCGGCGACGTGGCCCAGGGCATAGTGGTCGGCGCCCCGGACGCTGACGACCACGGGATCGTTGCTGGTGTCGCCGTCGTTCAAGTTGTCGAACAGCGCGTCGGCGGGCATGACGGGCGACCAGTCGGCCAGGGCGGTGTCGGCCGCGACGCGAATGATCTCCTGGGCGGCCTCAGCGCCGGTGTCCAACGCCGGATAGTCGTAGGTCTCGGTAGCCTCGTTAGCCTCGGTCTCGAGCGGATAGTCGCGCTGGTCGGTGTCCGGCCCAAAGCGGGTCGTAGCCAGGACCTCGTCGTTCAGGGTCCAGCCCATCATGCCGAACTTGAGATTCACGACGTCATAGCCCAGGGTGGCCAGTACGGTAGCCGCCACCTGGCCGGTGTGGCCGGTGTAGCAGTAGACGACGATCTGGCGGTCCGTGGGCAACTGGGCCAGGCTCTCGGACTTGGCGATCTGCTTCCAGGGGATGTTGATGGCGCCTGGAATGTGACCCAGGGCATAGTGCTCGGCGCTGCGGACGCTGACGATAAAGGGGTCGTTGGTGGTGTCGCCGTCGTTCAGGTTTTCGTACAGAGCATCGGCCGACATGACGGGCGTCCAGCCGTCGAGGGCCGCGTCGGCGGCCCGCTGGACGACGCCGAAATCGCCTTCCTGGGCCAATGCGGCAGTGCCCAACAGCAGGCTGAGCACCAAAACGAGGTTCAGAATCCAAAGCTTTTTCATCGGGGAAATTCTCCTTCCTTTAGTGCGGTTATTGGTTCAAATCGAAATGTCTAATATGTCACGAGGACGATACGTCGTATCAAAGCTCCAGATCACCCCCTTCCTGCCGGCGTTCCGCTCTGTGGATCATCGATGTTGCCGATCCCAATGCTCAGCCCTGAGTATTTTAGACATACAGAAAGCGAAGCCGATTATAACATGCCCCAAACCTCTTGTCAAAAACAAAACAGGCTTTGATTTTCGGTCGATTGTCTGGTATACTGGTTCCGTCGAGGGGGGGCAATTCCGTGAGCACACCATCTACCACCAAGGTCGATCTATTGCTGCTGGGCCTGCTGCTGGACCGGCCCATGCACGGCTACGAGCTCTATCAGCAGATCCAGGCCGAGGGCATTGACGCCTGGTTCAACGTCAGCATGGCCGGCGTCTATTATTCGCTGGGCAAGCTCCGCGACCAGGGGCTGGTGGCCGAATCCCGCCATCGGGGCGGGCGCAGCGCCCGCAAGTCCATCTACCGGCTGGCGGAAGAGGGGCGCGCCGCTTTTTTCGAGGCGATGGAGGCCCAGGCTGCCAGCCGCGAAAAAGTCTATCTCGATTACGACATCATCATCTACCTTCTCAACAAACTTCCCCTGAGACAGGCCACCTCCCTCCTGGAGCAGCACCAGGCTTTTCTCGCCGCCCAAGCTGAGGACGTCGAGGCGGCCCTGGCCGCCGAAGCGCAAAGGGGAGATTCGCCCCTTCAGCTCGCCGTGCTGGACCACAAGCGCCGCTACCTGGAGATGGAACAGGTCTGGTTGGCCGACGTCATTCGCGGCATCCAGGGGGAGGACGGCGCGAGCTACGATCTGGGGGGCGGGCAACGCGGATTGATGGTCCTCAGCGGCGACCTGCACAACTATCACCTGCCCGACCTGCTGCGCCTCATCGTCTCGGGAAAACATAGTGGGACCCTGACGGTCACCGACGGCGTCGAGGTCCGGACCCTCAGCTTTGAGGAGGGGCGGCCGGTCTGCGCCACGGCGCGACGCACCGACGAGCCCCCCGCGCCGCCGCTCAACCGGGAGGAGGTGCTGGAGGGCCTCTGCGATCTTTTTCGCTGGCAGGAGGGCAAATTCACCTTCGACCAGAAACGGGAAAAAGAGGATTGGTGTGTGCCCTTGGAGCTCAGCGCCGAGGAGTTGATCCTCTGTGGCTGTCGTTGGGTGGACAACTGGGCCATCATTCAGCGCCTCGTCCCCTCGGCCGACACCATTTTTGAGCGCGGAATGGCCTCGAAAGGCCTCGACCGCCTGCCGCTCACAGAGCCTGAGCGGCAACTCGTAGACGCCGTGGATGGCATCAAGGACGTGGCGACCCTCGCTCGCGAGCGGGGCGTGACCCTCTTTGAGGCCAGCCGGGCGTTTTACTGCCTGACGGCGGTGGGCGTCGTGCGCGCTGCCGACCGGGACAAGATCCGCCTGCGCCGCGTCTTTCGCGAGATCGCCGAACTGATGTGCAGCAGCACCGTCGCCTGGCGCACCTCACCCGATGACCGCACCTGTGAGGAGGAAGTCAACCAGCGCACCCAACATCTGCCGCTCTGCATCAACCAGGGGCGCATTGAGGATCAGGCAGACCCCCAGCTCAAGACCGAGGCGTTGGTCGAGATGTATCGCAAGTTCCTGGCGACCCAACTGGACGTGGTCAGCCAGCGCTTTGGCCGGGAAAACGCCCGCCAGTCCTTCGAGCGGACGCTTCGCCAACTCGCCCCGGAACTTCAGGACGTGGCGAAACGCTACGACTTTGACAAACTGTTGGCTGCATAGTTTCCTGACGCAAAACGCCTCCCACAGAACTCCGTGGGAGGCGTTTTCGTAGTAGTCTGGTTCAGTTTTCCGGATTCCTTCGGACCATGATCGGATTGCCCTCTTGGAGGCCGATGTAGTACTGGTCGGTCAGGTAGCTCTGGTAGCTGTCCAGTTTGTCGGTGGTCAGGGTGTACGTGTAATCCCCGCCCAGGAAGGTGACGGTGCCCTCAAAGGCGCGCTCGGCGCTGCCCCCGGCCGGCACCCGCGGATTGGGCCACCGGACGTTGAGCTCGCTCCCCTGCCGCGATTCCACGCCCATCTCGACCAGGGTCGCCACGTCGCACTCGCACCAGGGCTTCTCCTCGTAGACCCGCTCGTAGATGGTCACGTGGTCCCACACCTCGCAATCCGACAAAAAGACCTCGATCTCTTGCGCCGGGTTGTCGGGATCGTCGACCCACGTCGTAAAGTCGGTGAGCTGGCAGCTCTGCCGGTCCAGTTCTTCCTCCAGGACGTAGTGCAGGTCGTCCTCCCACCAATCGTCCTCGCCCAGCTCGGTCACTACGAACTCGGTCTCGCGGGCTTCGTAGACCTGGGCCTGGGTCTCTTCGTAGTAGATGTTGTAGGCGTATTCCTCGTACTCGTCCACCACGACGTCGTCGTACTCGTCGGTCTGGCGCATGACGCAGGTCGTGGCCTGGACCGTGGCCTGGGGATCGTCGGCACAATCGGCCCGCCAGCGCTCTTCGGTCGTCACCTGGGGGCCCATGACCGTCACCGTCGTCGTCCACTCGCCACTGGCCCGCGTGACCTCGATCCATTCGTCGGCCTTTCTGCCGCCAAAGACCGTCATGAACATGACAAAGCAGACGAGGACCAAAAAGAGGCCGCCCACGATCCAGACCCCCTTGGGGATCTGGCTCTTTTTGTCCCGGGTGGGCCTGGGCGGTGAAGACCGGCGCGACGCTTTTTTTGGCGTGGGAGCCGGGGCCTGGGTCTGGGTCTCTTTTGCCGGTTGCTCTTCCTTTTTCCGTCTACGTCCGGTCTTCATCCCCTTCGTCTCCTGTCACGGTCACTCCGCCGGCTTGAACCCGGCGGCCGGCGCACGCGCGAGCGCCGCTCGCGGATGCGCGGTCGCTTCAGCTGCTCCTCGGGCTTGAGGGTCCGCAGCCAGTCGTGGACCTGGACCATGTAGTTGCCCCGCTTGGCCGCCCAGAGGGCCTCGCGGATCTTGTGCGGCACCGAGGCACCCGGCAACTGGGTCGCGTCACTGATGCCGATCCGATCGGCCAGACCCTGCAACTGCTCCAGGCTCTCGACGTTCTGCACCGCATAGACGTAGGTCAGGTAGAGGTTGTCGGCCGGCGGCTGGGGCAGGGGCGGACAGCTCTGGGGGAACCGGAAGTCGCGCAGGAAGTTTGACACCTCGTCCAGCCGGCCCTCGTCCTCCAGCTTACGAACCAGCATCTCGACTTTGCCCGCCTCGTCGCCCATCTGGGCAAAGAGGTGCCAATCGACGCCCAGGGCAAAGCACATCGTGTTAAAATCCTCCACGCCGAGGCCCATCCCCAGCAACTGGTCCCGCAGCTCGGCCGCAGCCCCCGACAGCTCGGGGCGATCCAGGTCGGTGCCGCAGAACTCGCAGGCGCGCGCGAACTCGGCGTTCTGTGCGCCACAATTCGGACATTGGATCATGGGTTTCTCCTCTCGTTCAATCAGGAAACCGGGTATCGGGTACCGGGTACCTGATACCCGACCCCCCGATTTCCGGCGCTAGTAGGCTCGCGCCCAGTAGGCCCACTCCTCGGCCGGCTCGCCGCAGACGACGCAGGCGCCCGCTCCCGCGTCCCCCTGGTCCAGGGGGATGTTGCGGCTGGTGGCCTTGGTATCCTCTTTGATCTTGGTCTCGCAGGCCGGATCGCCGCACCAGTAGGCTTGCGCCCAGGCATCGGCTACGATCTCTTTTAACGTCTCATAGTCCCGGGCCCAGTGGATGTTCTCGTCGCGGAAGGCCGTGGCGGCGGCCAGCATGTCGGCCTGGATGGTGTCCAGCATGTCGCCCACGGCCTCGGTCAGGCCGGCCATCGGCACGAACGTCTTGCCCGCCCGGCCAAAGACGTCACGGCGGGCCAGGACCACGCTCTCGTTGGCCACGTCGCGGGGGCCGATCTCGATACGCAGCGGCACGCCCCGCAGCTCCCACTCGTTGAACTTCCAGCCGGGCGTGTGCTCCTCGCGGTCGTCCACCTTGACCCGGAAGCGCCCGGCCAGGGCGGCGCGGATGCGCTCGGTGGCGCCCATCACGGCCGTCTTTTGCGCCTCCTTGCGCCAGATGGGCACGATGATGACCTGGATCGGCGCCAGCACCGGCGGCAGCTTGAGCCCCTGGTCGTCGCCGTGGGCCATGATGATGGCACCTACCATGCGCGTGCTCACGCCCCAGCTCGTCGTCCAGCAATATTGCAGTTCGTTGTCCCGGTCCAGGTATTGGATGTCGAAGGCTTTGGCAAAGTTCTGGCCCAGGTTGTGGCTGGTGCCCGCCTGGAGCGCCCATTTGTTGCCCATCATCGCCTCGATGCTGTAGCTGGCGTCGGCGCCGGCGAACTTTTCCGCCTCGCTCTTGCGCCCGGTGACGACGGGGATGGCCGCGTCGGCGATGGCAAAGTCGGCGTAGACGTTCAACATGCGGATCGTCTCTTCCTGGGCCTCATCGTAGGTGGCGTGGGCCGTGTGGCCCTCCTGCCAGTAGAACTCGGCCGTCCGCAGGAACAGCCGGGTGCGCATCTCCCAGCGCACGACGTTGCCCCACTGGTTGATCAAGACCGGCAGGTCGCGGTAGGAGCGGATCCACTTGCTGTACATGTAGCCGATGACGGTCTCTGACGTGGGCCGGACGACCAGCGGCTCCTCCAGCTCCTTGCCACCGCCGTGGGTGACGACGGCCAGCTCGGGCGAAAAGCCCTCGACGTGGTCGGCCTCCTTTTGCAGGAAGGACATGGGGATCAGCAGCGGGAAGAGGGCGTTCTCGTGCCCGGTTTCCTTGAAGCGCCGGTCGAGCCCGCCCTTCACGTTCTCCCACAGGGCCGTGCCGTAGGGCCGGACGACCATGCAGCCGCGCACCGGCGCATAATCGGCCAACTCGGCCCGGACGACGACCTCGTTGTACCAGGCCGAAAAATCTTTTTTCGGGGATGTCAATTTCTTTTCGTCTGCCACGATTCTCCTCCAGATTGGTAGTTTGGTAGTTTGGGCAGGTTGGGCCGGCCTGCCGGTTGTCTTGGATCACACCCCTCTTCGGCCCCGGCGAAGAGGGGCTTCAAGGGGTGGGCAGCAGCGCGTCCTTCAGCACCGCTAGGGCCTCGTCCACGGTATCGACCACGGTCGCCAGGGCAAAATCACGCTCTGTCATAAAGGTCTCGGCGCGGAAGCAGTCGAACAACCGCCGCCAGCCTGCCCCGACAAAGATGAAGGGGTTCGGTGTTATCTGCCCCGTCTGGAGCAGCGACCAGGTCAGCGTTGCCTCGGTCAGGGTGCCGATGCCGCCCCGCAGGAGGACAAAGCCATCGGCGCCGGTCAGGTGCTCCAGGCGCGGGAAGAAATTGGACACCCGCTGCTCCCTGGTCAAAAAGGTGTTGGGTGCCAGGCGCGGCGAAAAGAGCTCCATGGTCACGCCGATGGCCTGGCCGCCGGCCTGACTGGCACCCCGGCAGGCCGCCTCCATGGTCCCGCCGTAGCCGCCACAGATGAGCCTGAACCCCTCCTCGGCCAGGAGCTGCCCCAGCCGCTCGGCCTCGGCCAGCACGGGGTGGTCAGGCCGGGCACTGCCACTGCCAAAGACGGCGATGGTCAAGTCCCTCGCTCGGGCTTTTCTGTCCGTCTCCTTTGTCCTTTGCACCCGGGCCTCTAGCTGTTTGCGCCCGGTCCCCCGGCTGAACTCCTGGGTGAACTCGGCCGCGGCCTGGGCCAGCGACACGTCCTGCCCATAGCGCTGGCTCAGATAGTGCCGGTGCTCGATGATCCAGAGGTAGAGGTCGGCCTCGGTCCGTTCCGGGAACTCGTCGAGGACCCCGGCCTCGCGGATGACGCGCACCATGGGCCGGTAGACCTCGTCGTACCAGCGGGCCGCCGCCTCCGCGTAGGGGATCTCGCGCTGCTCACAGAGTCCCAGAAAGTGGCGGTGCACGGCGATGTGCTCGTGCAATTTGCGGTACTGCCCCGGCAGGGTGAACTCGATGGCGATCTCGGGCCGCTGGTCCTCCAGGCCGCTCTCCTGGAGAAAGATGGCATACTCTTCCTTCAGGTCCAGGTCGGCCTCGGCGAGGTCGGGCGAGATGGGCACCGCCGTGTCGAGCTCGGTGACCGTCGCCTCAACGCTGGTCGCCCCCAGTTCTTTCAGCACCGACACCCGGTGGTGGCCGTCGCGCACAAAGTAGGCGTCGCCGATCTTGTAAACGTCGATGGCCGGGAAGCCGGTCGCGCCGTGGGCCGCCTCGTAGATCCGCTTCCACCGCTCGCGGATGTGCTCCTGAGTGGGCAGAAAGGCCCGGTTGAACTCCTGGTAGCGCCCCGTCGTGCCCACGATCTTGTCGATGGGCACCGTCTGCGTGCCGACGTAGTGCTGGCCCCGGATTTTGAGCTTGTTGCGGACCTGGTCGAAGGAGAGGAGCGTGTCGGGCTGGTGCCCGGTGATAAAACCCAGGATCTTTTGGAAAAAGACTCGCCGTCGAGCCTGGCTGAACGCGGTGTCCGCCTGCTGGCGGACCGAACTCGATATCATGGTCGTAGCGTATCCTCGTCAATCTCCAACGTCTGGTAGCCGTAGGTGTTGATCACGGTCGTGTCCTCATAAACCGTCTCCACCGTTTCGTCGGGATGGTAGACGTGCACGTGTCCGTGGATCAGGTATCGCGGCCGGAAGCGATCCATGAAGGCCAAAAAGGCCCGGAAGCCCTGGTGGCAGGGGTCCGGCATGTCGTGAATGCCCTGCGGCGGCGCGTGGGTGATGAGGATGTCCAGGTAGCGCCCGTGGAAGAGCTTGTTCAGCATCAGCGACGGCGCCAGCTTCCACGCCTTCCAGGCCATCTGCCGCTCGGTGTACTGGAAGGAGGGCCTGTCGTTGTAACGCATCGAGCCCTCCAGCCCGGCGATGAGCAAATTCCGGTACTCAACCACCCGCCCATCAATATTCTCGCATCCGCCCGGATACTTCCATTCCTCCTTGGGCCGGAAGCGCTCTCTCACGGCGTTGGCGTGGTTGCCGATGACGTAAAAGAGCGGCCCGCCCAACATGGTCACGATAAACTCCAGGTAGTAAAACGGTAGATCGCCACAACCGAGCACCAGGTCCACGTCGCCGAACAGCCGCTTGATGGCCGGGCTGTAGACGATCTCTTCTACTTTGTCACTGACCGTCAGAATCTTCATCGAATCTCAGGGGTGACTTTGTCGTCAAACACAAGAAAAGGCCAACCCTCTCGCGATCTGGAGAGCTGGCCTGTGGAACAAGACGTGAGAGACGCAAGCAAGCTATCCAGACCAGGGGCCTGGCGGTGATCCGGGGTGGCTGGGCATGGCCGACGGCGACGTCCAGACACCTTGCCTGGCCCTCTTTTCTTGCCATTGTTGCGTCTTCACCGAAACTTCCTCACTCGCTAGTCGCTACACACCTCTTTTGCCCACCGATTATACCCGAAAACTCGCGAGAGGGCAAACTGGCAATTGACGAAACGGTGGTCTTGTAAATGGAGCCGGGGAACCCTTTGACACCCTCGCCGGGCTATGATATACTTCACGCGCATCATTTTTCGGGAGTGGTTACACGTTGAGTGATGGGGAGGGGAATAACCCCTCCCCATCACTCAACATCTTGCTACTACCCATTTTTCCAAGGGGACACCAGACTCTTGCGCGTAATCGGCACGATCCTGCAGGCAAGCTATCGCCTACGCCGCCATTTCTGGCTGGGCTGGTCCCTGGCCCGCTGGATCGGCGGGGCACTCTTTGTCCTCGCCCTCTTGACGTTGGTAATCTGGCGGACGCCCTGGTACGCGCTCCTGATCGGCCTGGTGCTGTTGCTTTACGTCGTACTCCTGGCCTGGGCCGGCCGGCGACGATACATCCACTTTGAGCCGGACCACGATTCAAAGCTCCTCCTGGGCGACGCCGCCCCCGGCACCCCGCTGCGCCCCGAGGAGTGGGTGCCGACCCAGGCCAGTGGCTGGCTCACGGTCGAAGGCAAAAGGCAATACTACA
Organism: uncultured Anaerolineaceae bacterium; assembly: GCA_964387775.1. Lineage (GTDB taxonomy): Bacteria > Chloroflexota > Anaerolineae > JAAYZQ01 > JAAYZQ01 > CAYLZO01. Next base: position 11,065 of record CAYLZO010000064.1, on the reverse strand, counting down.
TCGACCTGGAAGCCGACTTTGAGACGGTGGCGACCCGGGAGCACATCGTGTTGGCCCGGGTCCATCCCTCGCGCTTTCTGCTGGTCGGAACCTGGCCCCGGCACGAACTGGGCTGGTGGTACGCCTTTTTCCAACCGGCCACGATCCAGGGACTGGAGGTGGGACAACTGACCATCGGCCGGGAGCAGCGCCCGGCAATCCGCGTGGTCTATGCCCCCGACGAGAAGGCTAAAGAGACGATTCTCCTGTCCTTCGACAGCCCGTCTGCGCTGCGCCGGGTGTGGGAGGACCTGACAAAAGACGCACCACAGGCATCATCAAGAATCAGGGGGGAGCAAAATGTCAGAACGACGTGATCGTGGCCCTCGGCGGGCAGGAGACCCCCGACTTTGAGGAACTGGGCCAGGCCCTGCGCGCCCACCAGGCCGGCGACGCGGTGAGCGTCGAGTTGGTGCGCGGCCAGGAGCAAGAGACCGTCGAGGTCACGCTGGGCCAGCGCCCCCAGCCCGACGTGCCCGACAGCGCCAAAGCCCTGGCCGAGCGGCTGACCGAGCGACACCGGGAGGTGAACGAGGAATTGCAGGCCGCCGTCGCCGGGCTGGCGGAAAAAGAAGCCAAAGTCTGTCCCGACGAGGGCGAGTGGTCGGTCAAGCAGGTGCTGGCTCACCTGGTCGAGAATGAGGAGGCCGGCCACGTCTTTTTGTTCAACATCGCCGCCAACGGCTGGCTGGACGGCGGCAACGTCAGCTACCGGCAATACCCCGGCCGCGTCGAGGCGCTGCTGGCCGTGACGCCCACGGTCCGGGGCCTGTTGGACCGCTATCTCACGGCCCACGCCGAGACGATGGAGATGCTGCGCCGCCTGCCCAAAGAGACGGTGGCCCACAAGGCCCGCTTCCGCCGCATCGCCGAGTTTGAGCTCTTTGGACCCGATCACGTCCGCGAGCACGTCGGGCAGATCCAGAACATCGTCGAGGCCCTGGGTAAGGGCTATCAGGAGTGACAATGACGTCCTTTTCACCCAAAGAGTTCTTGCACATCGTCCGGGCGCTAGGTGCCCGGACGCTCCTGGCCCAGTTCTCCTACCAGCTTTGGCAAAGCTTGCAGGGCGCCCTCCGGCGCGAACCGGCCGAGCCAGTCGTCGATAAGGCCCTGGGCGACGTCCTGTCGCACGAGGTGGACGGCCAGGCCGTGGACCTCGTCTGCGACAACGGCGTCCTCCGCCTGGAGGTGTTGGCCGGGGGCATCGTCCGCCTGCGCCTGCGCCGCGCCGAATCGACCGGCTTCCCACCCCTCTTCTCCTACGCCCTCGACCCCGACGCCGCCTGGCCGCCGGTCCCCTTCGAGGTGGAGGCAGATGGCCAGGCGCTCACGCTTCGCACCGAGCACCTCACCTGCCGAGTGGCGAAATCGCCCTGCCGTCTCTCCTTCTACGACGCCCAGGGCCGGCCCCTGAGCGAGGCCAGCGAAGGGCTCGGCTTTCGGAGTGCGGGGAGTTTCTACACCAGCAGCCTGGCCGAGGCCGAGGCCCTCTATGGCCTGGGCGAAAAAGCCTTCGCCCTGAACCTGCGCGGCCGGCGGCTGGAAATGTGGAACACCGATCCCCACACCTACGCCCCCGGCGACGACCCCATCCACCTCTGCATTCCCACGCTGCTTGCCCTGCGCGGCGGGCGGGCCTACGGCTACTTTTTCGACAATCCGGGCCGCGCCCGCCTGGACCTGGGCCCGGCCCGGCCCGATCAACTCCGGTACGAGGCCGACGGCGGCGAGCTGTGCGCCTACTTTGTCGCCGGGCCGGGCCTCGCCGACGTGCTGGCCCGCTACACGCGTCTCACCGGGCGGATGCCCCTGCCGCCGCGCTGGATGCTGGGCTACCACCAGAGCCGCTGGAGCTACTCGCCCGCGTCGGAGGTCCGCGAACTGGCCGCCGAGTTTCGTCGCCGCCGCATCCCGGCCGACGCCATCCACCTGGACATCGACTACCTGGACGGCTATCGCATCTTTACCTGGGACCGGGCGCGCTTCCCCGACCTGCCCGCCCTGCTCTCGGATCTGCGGGGACAGGGCTTCCGGGCCATCAGCATCCTCGACCCCGGCGTCAAGGTGGACCCCGGCTACGCCGTCCACGACGAGGGGCTGGCCCGCGACGCCTTTTGCAAACGGCCCGACGGCCGCCCTTTCGTAGGCCCGGTCTGGCCCGGAGACTGCTACTTTCCCGATTTCACCGACCCCGAGACCCGGGCCTGGTGGGGCGAGCTCTACCAACCCCTGCTAGAGGCCGGCATGGCCGGCTTTTGGAACGACATGAACGAGCCTGCCGTCTTTGGCGGCGAGATGCCGGCCGAGGTGCGCCACGCCTACGAGGGCCGGGGCGCCAGCCACGGCGAGGCCCACAACGTCTACGGCCTGCAAATGGCCCGCGCCACCGCCGAGGGCCTGGGCCGCCTGTGCCCCGAAGCGCGGGTGCCCGTCATCAGCCGCTCGGGTTACGCCGGCCTGCAGCGCTACGCCCTGGTGTGGACCGGCGACAATCACTCCACCTGGGCCCACCTGCGACTGGGGGTGAGCATGTGCCTCAACCTGGGCCTGAGCGGCCTGGCCTTTTGCGGGCCGGACGTGGGGGGCTTTTCGGGCGACTGCGACGGCGAGCTGCTGGTCCGCTGGATCCAGGTCGGCGCGCTAACGCCCTTCTTTCGCAACCACAGCGCCATGGGCTCGGCCCGGCAGGAGCCGTGGGCCTTTGGCCAGCCCTACGAGGACATCTGCCGCCGCTGGATCGAGCTGCGCTACGAGCTGCTGCCCTACGTCTACACCGCCGCCTGGCAGGCGGCCCAGACCGGCCTGCCGATGATGCGGCCCCTGGCCCTGGCCTTCCCCGGCGACGTGCGCACCTACAGCCTGGACGACCAGTTCCTCTTGGGCGACGCGCTGCTGGCCGCGCCGGTAGGCCGTCCGGGGCAGCGCAGGCGGCGCGTCTACCTGCCCGGCGGCCCCTGGTACGATTTCTGGACCGGCGAGCGGCTCAGCGGCGAGGTCGAGGCCGAGGCGCCCTTGGCCCGGATGCCGCTCTACGTGCGGGCCGGGGCCGTGCTGCCCCGGGGGCCGATCCTCCAGAGCACCGACGACTGGCCGCCGGAGGCCCTGCACCTGCACGTCTACCCCGGCGACGGCGAAAGCTGGCTCTACGAGGACGACGGCCGCAGCCTGGCCTATCGAGAGGACGCGTTCCGGCAGACGCGCTTTGTGTGCGAAACAAGCAGCGAGAGCTTGACCCTACGCCGCGAGGTCGAGGGTCCCTTCGACCCCGGCTACGAGCGCTTTGAGATACACTTCCACGGGCTGGACGGGGCTCCCGGCCAGGTGCGGGTAGATGACACGCCGGCTGAAGCCAGCTTCGATGCCGAGACGAGGACAACTCGACTGGCAGTTGGAACCTGGACGGAATTAAGCGTACAAATTTGAGAGGAGAAAAGAGATGTGCAGCGAAAAACGCCACGGGACGATTTCCGAAACGATGGAGAACCTGCGCCAGCCGATGCCCCTGGGCCGCAAGCTCAAGCTCTTCCTGCGCAACAACTGGATCAAGGTCCGCACCCGCTCCGACTGCTGCGGCAACTATGGCGAGCCCGGCTGCTGACGCACCGCCGACGACACCCCGTGAGGGTGGGAGACAATGAACCCCGAGCGTATCGACGAACTGCTTCGCATGTTTAACGAGGTGGCGCCCATCGCCTGCACCTTTGGCATGAGGCTGTCCTTCGACGACGAGGGGCAGGCCATCGTGGACCTGCCCTACAATCCCGGCCTGGACCACGCCCTGGGCGGCATACACGGCGGCGTCTATGCCACCCTGCTCGACTCGGCCGGCTGGTTCACCAGCGCCGCCGCCCACGACGTGGACTGCTGGATCGCCACGTCCGAGATGTCGATGCACCTGCTGCTACCGGCCGCGGGCACCGCGCTGCGGGCCGTGGGGCGCCTCATCAAGACCGGCAAGCGCCAGGACGTGGCCGAGATGCGCCTCTACGACGGCGAGGGCCGGCTGATCGCCCACGCCACCGGCACCTTTGTCATCTTGCGCGACGTGCACCTTGGAGAGAGCCTAACCGGAGAGCAAGACTGATCGCTGAAGGCTGTTTGCTGAAAGCTGACGGCTGATCGCTGACCGCTCGCAAAAGAGTCGCCCGCCCAGCGCTTCGTTCAAAAACCTGGACGGGCGATGAGAAGCCGGCTGGGGCCTACCCGCACCAGGGCCCGACTTCTCACATTATATAACGCAAAACGCGGCCCAAAGGTTCATTTTGAAGGCTCTGGACAAAGCAAGGGGCGGGCGGTCATCCGCCCAACAACGCACCCACCGCGACGCGGACCAGGTCGAGGACGGGGCCGGGCCAGAGGCCCAGCAACACCGTCGCCACGGACGCCAGCCCCAGGCCGACCTGTAGCGGCGTGTCTCGGGGGGGTGGCATTGCTTCGGCAGGTTGCTCCTCGCTCAGCCACATGGCCCGCACCACGCGCAGGTAGTAGTAGGCCGAGATCACGCTGTTGGCCACGCCGAAGGCGGCCAGCCAGGCCATCTCGGCCTGGACGGCGGCGCTGAAAACGTAGAGTTTGCCCAGAAAACCGGCCAGGGGCGGCACCCCGGCCAGTGAGAGCATGAACACCGTCATCGCCGCCGCCAGCCCCGGCTTGCGGCTTGCCAGCCCGGCCAAATCCTCCAGCGTCTCGCCCGTGGCGATGAGAACGCCAAAGGCCGCCACGTTCATAAAGGCATAGGCAAAGAGGTAAAAGAGCAGGCCACTGGCACCCATCTCGTTGCCCGCCGCCACGCCGACCAGGATGTAGCCGGCGTGGGCGATGCTCGAATAGGCCAGCAGCCGCTTGAGGTTGGTCTGGCGCAGGGCGGCCAAGTTCCCGACGGTCATGGTCAAGGCGGCCCAAGCGGCCAGGGGCCAGGCCCAATCGGCCCGGGACGACTCAAAGGCGTAGAGCGCCACCCGGCCCAGCGCCGCGAACCCCGCAGCCTTGGCGCCGACGCTCATAAAGGCCGTCACCGAGGTCGGCGCTCCCTCGTAGGCGTCGGGCGCCCACATGTGAAAGGGGACGAGGGCCACCTTGAAGCCAAAACCGACGATCATCAAGCCCAGGCCCACGGTCAGGAGGGAAGGGAACTCTTCGAGCCCCAGCACGTGCTCGCGGATGCCGCTCAGCGCGGTGGTTCCGGCCTGGCCGTAGACGAGGGCCATGCCGTAGAGCAAAAACCCGCTGGCAAAGGCGCCCAGCAGGAAGTATTTCAATGCCGCCTCGCCCGAGCGCCGTTCGGCGCGGTTGAGGCCCACCAGCACGTAGAGGGCGAGGGACAGGATCTCCAGCGCCAGGAACATCGTCATCAGGTTGACCGCCCCGGTCATGAGCATCATGCCCGCCGTCGAGAGGAGCAGCAGGGTGTAGTATTCGCCCTGCGGAGTACCGCTTCCTCGGCGGTGGGCCAGGCCCGCCCGCGCCACGTACTCGACTGAAAAGAGGATGGCCAGCGCCGCCGCGACCAGGATGACGAGGTTGAGAAAGAGGGCGTAGCCGTCGGCGGCCAGCATCTGGTGCAGCACCGGGTCCGAGCCGTCCCAGACATAGTAGGACACTGCCGCCGTCGCCAACACGCCGACGAGGCTCGGCCACGCCAGCCGGTGCCTTTGCGTTCGAGGCAAAAACAGGTCGAGCACCATCACCAGCAGAGCGGTGACGAGCACCACCAGCTCCGGGGCGATGACCAGCCAGTCGAACGCGGGAATCACGATTTCCATGCAGGCTCCTTGTCAGCAGCGAGTTCCCGATACCTGGTACCCGGTACCGGGTATCGGGTACCAGGGCTCACTCGCCAGTCTCCATCAACACGACGCGGCGCGCCTCGGCGCGGGTGAGCAGGTCGTCCACGGTGGTATCGGTGGGCCGCAGGATCAGGTTGGGCAGGATGCCGACGACGAACATCAGGGCCACGAGCGGCAGCAGGATCAGGGCCTCGCGGCGGCGCAGGTCGGGCAAGGTGCGGTTCTCGGCGCGATCCAGTGGCCCGGCAAAGGTTCGGCGGAAGAAGTTGAGCATGTACCAGGCCCCCAGCACGATGCCCAGCGCGGCAAAGGCCGCCGCCGCCATACTCTGGCGAAAGATGCCCAGCAGGGCCAGAAACTCGCCGGGGAAGCCGCTCAGACCCGGCAGGCCGATGGCGGCGAAAATCACCGTGAGCAGCAGCGAGCCGAGCAGCGGCAAACTCTTCCACAGTCCGCCAAAGTCGTCGATCTGGCGCGTGCCCCGCCGGGACTCGAGCAGGGCGACAAACACGAACAGGGCCGTCACGGTCAGCCCGTGAGACACCGAGTAGAGCAGCGCGCCCTGCACGCCCTGGGTATTGCCGGCCAGCGCCCCGGCAAAGATCGTCCCGACGTGGGCCAGGCTGGAGTAGGCCACCAGCCGCTTCAGGTCCTTCTGCACCAGGGCCAGCAGCGAGCCGTAGACGATGCCGGCGATGGCCAGCCCCCAGATCCAGGGCCGGGCGGCAGCCACGGCGTCGGGAAAGAGGGGCAGGCAGAAGCGGAGCAGGCCATAGATGCCCATCTTGGACAGCACGCCGGCCAGCAGGATCGTCACCGGCGCCGGCGCCTGGACGTAGGCGTCGGGCAGCCAGGTGTGCAGCGGCCAGATGGGCGCCTTGACGGCAAAGGCCAGCACAAAGGCGAGGAAGAGCCACATCTGGGCCAGCCAGGGGAGCGGCAGGTCGTAGAGGCGCACCAGGTCAAAGGTCAGGGTGCCGGTGTCCTGGTAGTGGAGGGTGGCCAGGGCCAGGATGGCGACCAGCATCAGGGCGCTGCCGGCCAGGGTGTAGAGGAAGAATTTGAGGGTGGCATAGAGCCGCCGCTCGCCGCCCCATTTGCCGATGAGAAAGTACATCGGCACCAGCATCGCCTCCCAAAAGACGAAAAAGAGCACCAGGTCCACGGCGGCAAAGACGCCCAGCGCGCCCGTCTCCAGGGCCAGCAGGAACGCAGCGTAGAGCCGGGCGTCGGCCTCGGGCCGCTCGTCGAGGAGCTTCCACGAGGCGAGCACGGCCACGGGGCTGAGGAAAGCCGCCAGCAGCACCATCCAGAGGCTGATGCCGTCCAGGCCGACGTGGTACTGGATGCCCAGGGGCTCGATCCAGGCGAACTTGTCGACGAACTGCATCCCGGCCCGGCCATAGTCGAAAAAGGCCCACAGGGCGCCGGCCAGGGCCAGGTCGGCCAGGGTGACGGCCAGCGCCCAGGCCTTGACCGCCGCCCGGCTGCGGCCCAGGAGCAGCGTCGCCAGCGCGCCGGCCAGCGGCAAAAATATCACGATGGACAACAGCGGGAAGCCGAGTTGGTTCATCCCGTCAGATCCTCCGTCCAGAATTTACTTGACATGTGAGCAAGATTCCCTTATAATATGGTAGCAAGGTGCTCCGCAACTTGATGGAGCGCATAGAACACTGAAATGCGTTCGCCTGCCAGGTTCAGCACAAGCGCCTCTGGGGCTAGCACCGGAGGCGCATTGCTTTTCAGGGCAATCGCTCCAAACCATCGGATCGTTTGAGCAGTTTCAAGACAACCTCAAGACCCTCTTTTCGATGAGGATTCAACTCCTCCAACGTGACAGCCTCAGGTTCAATCTGAAAGGCATGGAATATCTCGTAGGCGCATACGTCCGCAAGCTGGATCGCTGAAAAGAACTGCCCTTGTACAAAGACGGGGAACTCTAACAGACGTGAGGTCTGTCCCATTCTCTTGACTTCGCCCAGATACTCGCGATGGATACCAATCAGGCGGATGTCTCGAAGGTGGCTACGAATCGAAGAAGCAAGGCTATCTACAAAGATCAGGCCGGAACCCGCCACCTCCACGAGAAAATGCTCTATAGGTCGGAGCAAGTTCTTGTATGCATACCGATAGACGTCATCGGGTAGAAGCCCTAGCCGTCGTATGGCCGGGTCCTCCTTATCTATGATGGTTGCAAACAACCATAGTGGCTGCTTTCCCAAGAGGTCAAAGATCTCGTGAAGTATGGCCTGGCGCGTTTCCAGGCGGACATTTTCGAAAAAACCCTTGCTATGGATCAGGTTGCGTCCTTTGATTTCGATCTCGTCAGGTTGGATGGCAGGAAAGAACTTGAGTTTCAGGTCTGTCAGCAATTCTTGTACGGCCATACAATGCTCGACCCGTGTGGTGAGGGCTGTCAAAACAAAGAACCTCTGTACCGGGTCGGAGCCGGGATTGCCGGATTCATCGAGGTATAAGAAGTAGGTATCGGACCAACCATCCATTAGGCTCCTCCTCTCGTTCCGTGCTACAACCCCACCATACTCTTGACGACAAAGTAAATCAAAATAGCTACCACCCCGACCAGCATCGCCAGCGCATAGTTGCGCACCAGCCCGGTCTGCAAGCGCCGCAGCCCCTGGCCCGCCCGGCCGACGAGCCAGGCCAGGCTGTTGACCGCGCCGTCGATACCGCGCAGCTCCACGTCCCGCTCCAGGGCGCTGCCCAGGGCGCGCAGTGGCTTGACAATGACCTCAGTGTAGGCCTCGTCCACGTAGTACTTGTGCCAAACGAGGTCATAGAGCCAGCCGGCGCTCTTGGACCAGCGCTCGGCCGCCCCCCACCTGCGGACGTAGAGCCAATAGGCCACAAAAATGCCCACCGCCGCGGCCAGCACCGAGCAGGCCATCAAGCCCAACTCCACAAATAAGCTATCGCTCAGGTGGGGCAGCGCCGGCCCGTCGGCAAAGACCGGGTGCAGGAAACCGTCTATGGCGTTGCCGAGGCCCCACGACGCGGGCAGGCCCAGGAACCCGGCCCCCGCCGCCAGCACGGCCAGGACCACCAGCGGAACGACCATCACCGGCGGCGACTCGTGGGCGCGCCGCGCCGTCTTTTTGTCCAGACGCGACTGGCCGTAGAAGGCGACAAAGAGCAAGCGGAAGGTGTAGAACGCCGTCAGCCCGGCGGTGACGAGGCCCACCAGCCACAGGGCGGTGTGGCCGCCGGCCAGGGCGTTGTACAAAATCTCGTCCTTGCTGAAAAAGCCGGCCAGCGGCGGCAGGCCCGACAGCGCCAGCGCGCCGACCAGGAATGCCCCAAAGGTCCAGGGCAGCTTGCGGCGGAGGCCGCCCATCTTGAAAATGTCGAGCTCGCCGCCCAGGGCGTGCATTACGCTGCCGGCGCAGAGAAAGAGCAGGGCCTTGAAAAAGGCGTGGGTCGTCAGGTGAAAGATGCCGGCGGCGTAGGCGCCCACGCCCACGCCCAGGAACATGTAGCCGAGCTGGCTGATGGTCGAGTAGGCCAGGATGCGCTTAAAATCGCGCTGCACCAGGGCCATCGTCGCCGCGAAGAAGGCGGTCAGCCCGCCGATCCAGGCCACCCAGCTCAGCGCCGCAGGCGACGCCTCGAAAATCGCGTGGCAGCGGGCGACCATGTAGACGCCGGCGGTGACCATCGTCGCGGCGTGGATCAGGGCGCTGACGGGCGTCGGGCCTTCCATGGCGTCGGGCAGCCAGACGTAGAGCGGGATCTGGGCCGACTTGCCGATGGCCCCCAGGAAGAGCAGCAAGGCGATGGCCGTCGCCGTGCCGGGCAGCAGCGTCGCTGCCGCCGGGAACACGTCGGCGAAGGCCAGGCTGCCGAGGTTAGCGAAAATGAGCAGGATGCCCAGGGCAAAGCCGAAATCGCCCACGCGGTTGACGATGAAGGCTTTTTTGCCCGCATCGGCGGCCGATTCACGCTCGAACCAGTAGCCGATGAGCAGGTAGGAGCACAGGCCGACGCCCTCCCAGCCGACGTACAGGGTCAAAAAGCTGTCGCCCAGGACGAGGATCAGCATCATAAACACAAAGAGGTTGAGCCAGGTGAAGTAGCGGTTGTGGTACGCCTCGCCGTGCATGTAGCCCGCCGAGTAGACGTGGATCAGGGTGCTCACGCCGGTGACGACCAGGGTCATGACGATGGAGAGTGGGTCCAGCAGGATGCGGGCCTCGACGGCAAAGTCGCCGGCCACGATCCAGGAGAAAATGGGGATGATGCGTTCCTGCCCAGGGCCTTCGACGCCGCTCAGGCCAGGGCCGCCTGCCGCGCTTTCCAGTGGCAGGCCCAGCATCTCGAAGCAGACCAGCGCCGCCGCGACGAACGAAGCGCCGACGGCCAGGCTGGCGACGATGGCCACGATGCGCCGGGGCAGCCGGCGGCCCACCGTGGCGTTGACCAGCACGCCGAGCAGCGGGAACAGCGGGATGAGCCACACGTAGTTCAGCATCTCAAGGGTTTTCTCCCAAAAGTTGCACGTTTACCTCAATCGTGGTAGAATGGCCGCAGGAGCGGGAACTCTACAGGTGTAGGGCCTTGCCTCAGAAGCAAAGGGTGCCTCCGGGCATGGGGTTCGAGTCCTCCCCGCCCCGTTTTCTGTTTTGGTCCTTGACAGCACACACTTTTCATGCTATACTAGAGATGCTTCTGAGGCAAGGGGGCGCGAACCGCCCGTAAGGCACCGGTCTTGGACCGGTGCTTTTCCTTTACCCCTTCAACAAACTCTGCTCATCCACGTCAGCCGTCTCCTCGTGGCGAAAGAGGGCGACGACGATGGCCAGCCCCACGGCCACCTCGGCGGCGGCGACGGCCATGACCAGCAGCACGAACACCTGACCGTCCACGTGCTCCCACAGGCGCGAGTAGGTGATGAGCGTCAGGTTGACGGCATTGAGCATCATCTCCACCGACATGAACATGACCAGCGCGTTGCGCCGGATCAACACGCCGACGGCGCCGATGGTAAATAGAATTGCGCTGAGAATCAAATAGTAGGAAGCCGGGACCATCTCCCCTCCCTGTGAAATCGCGGAACTCGTCGGTAACAAAACTACAGCGCGTTGGCCGGCATCACCCAGCGCGGCTGGCCAATCGCCACGGCCCTGGACAGGACCTCGAATGCCTTGCGGAAATCCACGTGCCTATACTTCCACACCAGATCTTCTGGATAGAGGCCTGGATCGTTGACATAGACATAA
>CAYLZO010000063.1:0-22199 GCA_964387775.1 uncultured Anaerolineaceae bacterium | reverse complement strand
TTGCCCAACTATGCCAGCGCCAACTCCTCCCTCGTAGGGCAAGTTTGAAACTTGCTTCCTCGTAGGGCAAGCTCCAAACTTGCCCCACACCTAGCCTACCTCTCCAGCCCCACACCCTCACGCCAGCGCGCCAGCAGCGTCTTGGACTGGACGGCGACGCGCACCACGTGACCGCTGTCCATAAAGAGCACCGCCCGCACCCGCCGCCCGCAGGTCAGGTCGAGCAGCCGGCCGGCCTCCCGCGCTCGCCGCACCGCCCGCCGAATCGGCGCCGATTCGGGGTTCCCCACTGCCACGATCCGGTCCGCGGCCACGGCGCCCCCAAACCCCACCTCCACCGGCCCCCAGTTTCCCAAGCTACCAACCTCCCAATCTACCAGTCTACCAATCTACTAGTCTACCAATTTACCAACGCCCTACTTGATCGTCACCGGCACATACTCTTTCGACTTGCCCAACACGATCCCCGCCACCTGGCGCACCTGCAACTCGAGGCAGCGACGATAGGTCGTCCGCTCCTTGCTCACCGGGTGGCGCACCTCGGTGGCCAGACGCGCCTCGTAGCCCCGGAGCAGCATCTGCACCCCGCTGTCCGACATCTCTACCGGGCGCTCGGACCGGCCCGTCCGCACGAAATGCTTCGGCGTCAGGCTGTTCCGCCCCACCAGCTCCAACACCAGCGTATCGACCAGGATGGGCCGGAACTCTTCCATCACGTCCAGGGCCAGCGACGGCCGGCCGTACTCGATGGCGTGGAAAAAGCCCAGATACGGGTCCAAGCCCACGAGCTGCACGGCGGCGATGGTGTCCTTCAGCAACAGCGAGTAGCCCAGGCTCAGCGCCGAGTTGATCGGGTCCGGCGGCGGATAGTAGGCCCGTCCTTTGAACTCCCAACCGTCGTCCAGCATCACCTTAAAACTGGCAAAGTAGTAGGCCCCGGCCTTGCCCTCGTAGCCTCGCAGGCTGTCCAGCGACCGGGCCCGCGTACAGGCCCGGCGCATGGCGCCGATGCCCTGCACGCCGCGCCGCAGAGCCCTTCCGGCGGGTCCCGATCCATTGCTCGCCAGCCGCCGTTGCAGGATGACGCGTTGGTTGGCCAGCTTGCCCGCCACCACCTGCCGGGCGATGGCCAGCGTCTGGGCCTCGTCGCTCATCACCCGCAGTTGTGCGTGGCGCAACCGGGCAAACTTGGAGCCGCCCGTCATCAGGCGCCCCCGGTACTTGAAGCGCTGCGAATAAAAGACCACGTCCACGTCGTGGTGGAGCAGGGCCGCGATGGCCTGAGTCGTCAATTGCACGTTGCCCACCACGGCCAACTGCCGTACGTGCATCAGCGGCAGATCCATCAGCTCGTCACCGTCCTTGGTGACGACCAGCCGCTGCCCCCGCTTGCGCACCACCGCCCCCTGATCCTTCACGTACACCGTCGTCGTCTCTGCCATCCTTCACCTCCCCCAATTTACCAAGGTACCAATCTACCAACCTTACAACCAAAAGTGCTCGTTCCGCAGGAAAAACACCCCCAGAAACTTGAATCCTTCGTCAAAATGCACCACCTGCGTCTTGTGCGGATTCAACTTCAGATGCAGCTTGCCCAGTTCGCGCTGGACGACCCGCCCGGCCGCCTGGGCCTCGCGCCGGCGGCGGCAGAGCACGACTAGATCGTCGGCGTAGCGCACCAGGCGCAGCCCCTGCCCGGTCACGGCCTCGTCAAAGACGTGCAAGTACACGTTGCACAGCAGCGGCGAAAGCACCCCACCCTGGGCCGTGCCGGCCGTTCGGGACCGCCCGCGCGCGTCCAGGATCCGCGCCTGGAGCCAGGCCTCCAACAAACGCAAGATCACCTTGTCCTTGACCACGTCTCGCACCAGGCGCATGAGCAGGTCGGGGCGGATCTCGTCGAAACAGTCCCTAACGTCGGCATCCAGCACCCAGCGCAGCTCCGCGTCCCGGGCGGCCAGCACGTCGCGCACCGCCGTCTGCACCGACCGGCCCGGCCGAAAGCCGTGGCTGCAATCGAGGAACCGCGCCTCAAAGACCGGGTCCAGGTAGTTGTGGACCGCCCGCTGGGCCACCCGGTCGCGCAAAGTCCAGATGGCCAGCGGCCGCAGCCCGGCCTTGGGCTTGGGGACAAAGACCCGTCGCACGCCTCGCGGCCGGTAGGCCCCTGTCTCCAGCTCTTGGGCCAGCTCGGCCAACTTGACGTCTAGCTCCGCCTCAAAGGCGCGGATGCTCTCGCCATCCACCCCGGCGCCGCCCCCGCTGGCCCGCACCTGTCGCCAGGCCCGATGGAGAGCATCGGCGCTGAAAGCCGGATGCGTCCGCCGGCCCCGCCAGCGCCAGGCCCGGATGGGGTTCAGTTCCGGTGGGCTGTCAGAGGACACAGATTCTTCGCGTGCTAGCCAGCGTCGTAGGAACATGGTTCTTCCTCCTCCTCGAGAACTTGGCGTCCATTCCGGCCAAAAGGCATCCTCAGCCGGGGAAACCAACCCGGCCACCGCCTCCGCCGTGCCTCTCTCCCAAACGCCATCTCTTTGCGGCCATCAGCCGTCGCTTCTTCAGAACAGGTTGCCGGTTCCCGCCTCCATCGGGCGAAGGGCATCTTGGCCTGCAGCCTATGCCCAATCCGCCGACGCTTCGCGCGCCAGCCCGTTGTTCTCAATCGCTGCGCCTGCGCCTCCAGGCTGCCGTCCAGGTAGGCCAGCGCCGTCTGGCCCAGCATCCAGGTCGTCAACCCACTGAGCACCCCACTGACGACCCAACCCAAGACCGGCACCAACTTGGCGGCCTGCTGGGCCGCCAGCCGGACCCCCAGCCCGCCGGCCACAGCGGCCAGAAACTCGCGACTGCCGTCCCCCGCGTCCAGTCGTCCGTGTAGGGCAGCCACCTTGAACAACATCCGCATCTGGGCCGCCAGTTGAATCGGAATGTCCAGCAGGGGCACCGGCTCCAGGCCCGTCAGCGCCGACAGACAGGCCGTCTGGCGGATGAGGCGTTGGGCAGCCGGGCGACGTACTACCGGCAACTCGCGGCCCAGGGGCACGGCCAGCCTGGGACAGGCATCCAGAATCCGGGGCAGCAGGCGCTCCTCGATGTCCAGTTCGTCGTGGGCCGAGAGGGGCAATACCGGGGCGGCCAATCGACGTTCCACCTCCTCTTGCGCCGCCTCCAGCCGGCCGGCCAGCCGATCCGCCTTGTTCAGCACCACCAGTAGCGGATGTCCCAGGGCGCGCAAACGGCAGAACCACGGATACTCGGCCGGATGGAGATGGATCTCGGCCGCCTCGGCAGAGGCCAGCGTATCTCCATCGAGCAGGAACAGAACGAGGTCCGCCCCTTCCAGCGCCAGCCAGGCCCCGTCGTCGTAGCCGCCCAGGATGCCGTCCAGAAGCGGCCCCTCGACGGCCGGCGCCTCGCCGGCCAGGTCCACCAGGGCAAAGAGGCCCAGGTCCTCCCAGGTCATCAGGCCCGGGTCTCTATCGTCGCCAACCGGCGAGACCTCCCAGCCCCGAAGGGCATTCAGCAACGAGGATTTGCCCACCCCTGGCAATCCCGTGAGGACGATGCGGGCCTGGCATTCCTCCTCCACGTCAGTCCGCACCTGCTCCCAATTGAACATATCCAGGAGCGAGCCGAGCCCCGTCAGCGGCTCGGGCGTCGCTTGCCAGTCGAATTCATCCCTCATCGTCGTCCTCCTTTGCGTCTTGTTCGACATCATGGTAAGCTGCGGCGTATTCCTCCCACCCGGCCAAGCTGACGAGGGGCAAGCCCCGCACCAGGGTCAGGGCCGTCACCCGCTGAACGTCGTCCGTGGCCACCACCCGCACCGCACTCGATCCCCCGCGCAGCGCGCCGGGCAACAGCCTGTCATCCAATCCTTCCAACAGGGGGGAATTGGCCCCTTCTCCGGTGCCCAGCGCCGTGTGGACGCACAGAAGCTGCTGTTCCTCGTCCCGCAGACGCGTCTCGTCCCATCCGAGAAACGGGCTGGACAGCGAGACCAGGACGCGCAGCGCCTCGGCTCGTTGCCGAGGGTCCGGCAGGGAGTCGAACACCAACTTGTCCACGCTGATCCCCTCCAACCCCTGGCACCGGTCGCAGGCATAGGCCAGATAGGCGGTCGTGATCGTCTCGGCGTCGGGTTTCTCGCGCAGCCAAGCGGACAGGGGAGACTGGGCCTGGAACTCCGCCAGCCGGTCGGCCAGCGCGCCCCGCGCCGGCTCGTAAAGGTCTTCGACCAGCTCGGCCGTCAGGACCGAGTGCTCCAGCCCAAAAGACGCGCTCCCTATCTGGAGCCAATGCGTGGACTCCTTACCCTTCCCATCCGGATGCAGCGAACGCTGCGCAGCCCCGCACGTCTCTGCCAATTTGACCACCTGTGCCTGTTGCTCGGCTACCTTTCGCCGGGCTTTTTGGTAGACCTCGACGAGCAGGTCGTGTTCCAGCACGTCGAGGGCCAGGTCCATCTGCCGCGCCAGCAGGGCGCGGTAGGTGGCGCCACGCTGGTCCAGGTCTCGATAGGCCAGGCACAGGCGCGCCAGGCGTCGCGGCGACCGGATGAGCTTCAAGGCACCCCGCCAGTCCAAGCCGCCCCCTTCCTCCGCGCGCAGGATGGGAAAGCGCGCCGCCAGGGCGTCCATCTCGGCGCTGATCTGTTCCAGGCTCTCGTCCACCGCCTCCAGGTCCCTCCAGTGCGCATCCGCAGTCTCCTCTGCCTCCTGTCGTCTCAAGTCCAGGTGGTCCAAGATCTCGCCAAGCCAGGACGTGGCCTCGGCCAGTCGCCCAGGCTCCGCCCGATCCAGGCGGCGGGCCAGCACCTCGGCCAGTTGCTCGGCCAGCGCGTTGCCCAGGGCCTGTGCCTTGTGGTCCAGGGCCGGGCGCTGGGCGGCCAGGGGTTCCAACCGCCCGGCTGCCTCGTCCTCAAGGCGCTTGCGGAACCGGTGAATACCCCTGGGCGAGAGCCGGCCGGTCAATGGCTGCCACACCCCGGCCTCTTCCAACAACTCCGGGGGCAAGAGTTCACCAGCCAGCCCCGCGAGCCCCTCGACCAGCAGGGACTTGGCCTCGCGGGTCATCTCGGTTGCATCGGCGTCCAAGCAAGCTGGCTCGTCCAGACAAGCCGAGAGCAGCTCATCCGCCAGCCGGCGGGAGAGCCCTTGTGCCAGCGCGCGCCCCGGATAGACCCAGGCGGCCAGCCCGACGCCGCCATAGCCCTGGGGGCGCTCTCCGGCCCCCTGCAACAGCGCTGTGACAGATTCGGGCGCCTCGCGCAAGGGACTCGTCGTCAACTGAACCAAAACCTCGGCCGCCAACTCGATCCGCTCGGCAGGTTCTTCCAGAGCCAATCCCTGGCCGTTCAGCGCCCCCAGCAGAAAGCAGCCCGCATCAAAGATCGGCTCTGTGCTCATCTTGTTGCTCGACGGCGGTCGCCTGCGGCCTGCCGAGTGCTTCCCCCCCATCCGCCCATCCAGATCACGCAGGGACTCATAGGTCCGGGCCATGGCCGGCGCCGGATCGTCCAGCCCCAGCAGGTCGGGCAGGAAAAGCAGTCCGGTCACCTGGGCTGCAACGCTGAGCCGCTGTTCCACAGTGTCTCGTGCCCACAGCGCCAGATCGGCCGGAACTGCGCCGCCCACTGGCTCGTCGAGCGCGGCGACGACAAAGACGGCCACCTCAGAGGAACGGGGAAGGGACGACCGAGTAGGCGAGGGAAAGGACGGATGGATCTGTGAGATCCGGGCCAGGGCATCCACCAGAGCCGCGATAATGGCCGGCTTGGCGGCAGTCAGGGCCTGCTTGGCCTCGGGCCTAGCCGCCGGCGCTGGATGATCCAGGGGCAAGACTACCTGCGTCGCCTCACCCTCCACACCCCACACCCCATCCCCTGGAGTGTCGCTGCCCGCACCGACGATGGTCAGGCAGGCGATCCCCGCCATCGGCCCGTATCGGTCTCGGACTCGGTGGCGGAAAGCTTGCACTACGGCTTTGCCCATCCTGCCGGCGCCGATGATCACGAGACGCCGATTCCGATCCTGGGCTGCTATGTCTATCATGGTTCACTCCCTCACTCTTGGCTAGCGGGCGAACGACGAACGCGAGACATCCCTCGTCGTTCGCCCTTAGGTTGCCGGTCAGGCGAGTTGAGCACCGACCACGCGAGCGTTGGCCCGCATCGTCTCGGCATAGTCACGCACCAGCCGCTTCAGCTCCCGCGCCAGGCCCTGCCCTGAGGCCCTCGAAGGGTCATCGTCGCCCGTGTCGGGCTCGCAGTACGCGCCCAGTTCCTTCAGCGCCTGCCCCACGCCAATGTGCTCGATGTGCGCTTCGACGCGCCCCATCAGGCGGCGGATCAAGCCCTCCCGGGCGGCCAGGGCCTGGATGGCGTTGGCTGCCCCCTGGGCTAAACGGATCTCGGGCGCCAGCTCGTCGGCCGGCTGGTAGTAAAAGTGCACGCCCCGCGCATAGATGTAGCCAAAGATGAGACCCAGCGCTAGGGCCAGGCCCCCTTCGTCCTCCTCAACCTGGAACGCGGGCAGCGTGTGCAGGGGCCGCAGGGGCCGCACCCGCTCGTACTCGGCCAGATACTCGGGCCAGGCTTGCAGGGCGGTGTAGGGTGCGCCTACCGTTTGGCCGGAAATGTTTGGTTGCCGGGGAATGAAAGAAGCTCATCCATCTCTGGATGAGCTTTGGAGGTCTTGCCTCCCCGGCGCTGGACTACGGTCCAGCGCAAACAGGGATAGATTTTCGCCCTTTGGGAGTCAGTCAATCCCCTTCTTGAGTGTTGCTGACTTGCTGCCGGATTGCCTGGGGCTAAAGCCCCCGGCTGAGAGAGCAAAGGGCGCTAAAGCGCCCTGAATGGATGTGAAAGCCAGCGCCCGTAGGGCGCTTTGCCCTTTGAGCCCGCTGGCTTTAGCCTCGGGCGGTCGCTGACAGAGTAACAACACCGAACAGGGAGACCACCGGGCGTCAGCTCCGCTCGAAATAGTAAGGGGTCAGAAAGGAAATCAAGATGTTGCGATCCACTTGCTCGCCCTCGGGCAGGCCCAGGTGTTGGCGGAGTTTGTCATAGATGTCGCTGAGGCGATTGCGCACCATGCCGGAACTCAGCGACAGCTTGCGGGCCAGTTCCGTGTTGGACAGAGATCGGTTATCCTCGACGATGGGTTTCATGAGCGCCCCAACTGCCGCCGCTCTAGAGGCTGCAGGTCCACGACAAAGCTGGCGATGACGCGTTCGGTGCTGTTCATAGCCATGTGCCCATCCGCCCTTTCCCCTGCAGTGTGTCTTTATAGCGCAGTCTCGCCCTGCACATCGATGCTCAGATCAACCCACAATGGATCGGCCCCGGCTGCGACGTCGGCTCGCCCGTCGGCCAAGTGCTGGCGTGGTCGCATATACTCCACATCACGATCCGCTGGTGTGCAGGCCAATACCATCCCTGCCGTCATGATCTTGGTGCCGCCGGTAAAATCAGCGATCACTTCCGAGGGTTTGAGGTGCACAGCCTTGACCTCCTGATAGATTTCTTCTACTTTTTGAAACACGGATTGCGGATCTTCAGGATCGACGGTCCGTATTCGAACGTCGATGCCCAACGGCTCGTACATTGCTCTCAAGTCTTGGGCATTTTTCCAGGATGACTGAAAAGGCTCACCCGGTGCGCGCTGCTCTGGCTCCTTGTCCGGTTGGGGACTGGCGATGAGCCAGCAGTAGCGCAATACAGGCTTGGCGTGCTCATCCTCCGCCCCTCGATAATGGTGTTTGATCGCTTGCAAGGCCGGTATCATGCTCAGTTTGCCCATGCTGACCAGCACGACTAGGCCAGGGCGACGCCCTACTTCACGAATGGCCAATCCAGGCTTTAGCACACGACGGATGACGGCCAGAATCGCAAAAAGCAGTCCGAGGATCACAAAGGCGAAAACCAACACGCCCCAGGCTGACCCCGTGACCGTCTTGACCAGATCGTAGACGGCGTCTCCCAACAGAGCGAGTAGCGTCGTGCCCAGCACGAATAGAAGAGGAGCAGGTCCCGGCTCCAGCAACAAGCGTATCCATTTGTTTATGCTTCGCACGAGCCAACCTCCTGCCTTCGCCGTCGAGCCTCATCCCGCACGGCCTGCAAGTTGAGGACCTCGGCCACCTCAAAGCGAGCTGGTGTGCTGCCGGCTACCTGCCGCAGGCGGAGGACGGCCGGAAAATAGCCCATCCGCCCGTGCAACTCGGCCAGCAGCGTCACGGCGATGACGTTGAGCGCCGGGGGATTGATCAGTATCGGCGTCGTCTGCCATTGCTCCGACTTGAGGCCCAGGCCGTCGACCAGGACGCGCACCTGGTCGGCGAAGGGATGCTCAGGGTCAAAGTGGGTAGGCGCGACCACCACCTCGGGCCTTTCGCCCGCCAGCTCGGCGATACGGTCCAGGTGCTCGTCGGTCAGGGGATGGGAAAAGTTGAGGAGGAGGATCATGGCTCCTTCCCAGCAGACGGCGGATTACGGCGCTGTATCGTGAACGAGGGTCCCGGTGGGCCTTTTACGACGAACCGGTCGGCGACCCCTTCCTTCACCCAGTCGGCCATCTCCCTGGCCCAGCGGGTCGCATTCTCTTGCGAAACCTGTCGCAAGCGGGCCACCGGCACAAAAGCAGGATGATAGAGGATGAACAACCGGTCACTGAAGCCCAGATCCTGCCCCAAAACGCCCAGGATGTGACTCAGGAGATCGTCCGGGACATCGTCCTGCAGCTTGTCCAGTTCCGTTTTCGGGCCGGCGAAGCAAACGGAGAGATAGCGCTGCTTGTAGTACAGGGGCAAGGTCGTTTCGTCCGCCGCTGTCCGGCCCAGCACGCCGGACATCTGGCTGGGACGGGCCTCGAAGGATTCGATCCCTCGCGGCTGCAGGTCGCCCCGAAGGGCATCCATCAATCCCTTGACGTGGACCTGGGCGATGCGTTGTTCAAAATAGTCGTCGGGCTGAAAAAACTGGTTGAGGAGACTGATGACCACGCCCTCGCCCTGCTCACGGTCCAGGTCGGCAAAATCGTAGGCGTGGCGCATCAAGGCCGTGGCCTTGTTCACTGTGTCGAGGGGGATCAGGCCATCCGTCTTGGCGTCGTCCTCTGGCCTGGTCACGACGACGTTGAGCAGCAGGGCGGTGGGGTAGATCAGCAGGCCGGAGATCGGCGCCGGACGGTACCGGCCTGGAGGCCGGCGGCGTTTTTTTGTTCGTCGGGGCATGGTTTTACCTTTCGCGTAGCATACAGACCCCATCCTGGGTCGGCGGCTCGGCCGGCAGGACGAGGGTGACGGGGATGGGCGGGTGTCTATGGCGGCGGGGCATGGACTACCCCTGAACAACGGATACGGGGGATGAACGGATTTTCTCAGGATGCATGATGCGCCAGCCGGTAGGTGTGCGTTCAATGCCCAACTGCTGCTGTATGCGAGTGGCCAATTCTTCGATCTCGTGCCAAAAAGTCTCGTCGCCGGCCAGGAACAGGCCATCGGCCATCACTTCCAGGGCCAAGCCGTTGGCCTCTCGTATCATTTGCCGGAACTGGTCCGGTCCATAGACCACCGGCTGCACTACGCCGGAGGGGTCGCAAGCGGCGACAAGATCGTATCCCCCAAAGGGTGTGCGCGGGGGTTCTGCCAGCACGACGCAAAAGTCGGCGTCACTACGCTGGTGGTAGTTGCCCTTGGCCAGGGAGCCAAAGAGGATGAGGGCCAGGAGGCGCAGGTTGCGCCTGGCCTGTTTGACGAATTGCCCCACGGCCTCCGTGTGGGCATAGTGCTCAAAGCTGGGAGCCAACGAAGCCCAGGATTCTTTCTGCAAGTTGCACAGCCTCCTCGGCAGTGGGTTGGTCGTAAAGTCCATCGGCGCGCCAGCCGGAAATCCGTTGGGATAGCGGGTGGGGATGTAGTAGCGGTCCAGCACCCGCGCCGCGTTCAGAACATCCGGCGGCACGCCACCGGCCACTTGCAACAACTGGAAAACCGAGTGACCCAACTCGATGCGCCCCTGGCTTTCCAGTAATGCCTTGGCCGCGAGTTCAGCGGCCTGCTGAGCCGAGAAACAGGCGTCCTCGTGGAATCCCCCCTGAATGTCCCAGCGGGCGGATTTCAGTTTGCGCTCTGCCTGCCGGAACCAATCCGCATGACGCCGCATTTACATCTCCTTGTATACTGAGCGCATTTTGGTTTTGTGAAAATGCACTTGGCACTTGTCATTGCGAGCGAAGCGAAGCAATCCCCGCTTACGACAGAGAAACCGATTGTTTGGCGAAAAAGGAGATTGCTTCCCCGATGCCGGCCTGCCGAAGGCGCTTACGACGTGTGTCCTGCTACGCTTCGCCGGAGGCGTGTGCGGCCAGGCACATCCCCAAAGGGGACTGGCGAAGCGGGGGACGGCGCGTCGCTGGCGCTCCTCGCAATGACAGGTGGTGAAAGCATCTCCGGCGTTCTCGGTTTTCGCAAATCCTAACCCGGATAGAACCGGAACCAAGAGGGCCAATGTTGCCCCAAAATCCTTCCTCAATGTGCCAGGATTTCGTGGGTTAGGCCCTATTTGCGCTCAGTATACCCCACTTGTGCCCCGATGTCAATCAGGCTCCGGGGTGCTCGCTGCCGGCCCCTTGGCCGGCAGGATGAGGGTCACAGGGATGCGCGGGCGTCTACGACGGCGGGGCATGGGTCACCGCGCCTACCTGCTCAACAACTGCAATGCCTCCTGTACATCACAAACAGTCAGCCCCAACCTACCCTCAAGATAGGCAAGAGCTTGATCGTGGGGCGGGACTTTCCCTTTTGGTCCCTTGCCCATATCACTATCCTCTGTGAACAAAACCTTTCCGGAACGGTAGGCAACTGCGATGAAGACATGATCTGAGGCCTCGTGACATTCCAACTTGGCGAGTTCGGTCTGATGCCGAGCAGGCAACTTTCCGCAGCAGTAATGGATTGCCTGGACCTGTTGCAATCGTCGATACCATTTTCTATAACTCTGGAGTCTACCTACATTGTTTTCGTACTCTTGTTTGATCACTTTTCCATGATCATGGCACACCTTTTTTCCCCTGTCTACGGAATATACAACTCGTATATGATCTGGCTCCCATTCATTGAACGCCCGTACGAGTATGTTGGTGTCAATGGCTACGATCATTTTCCGACTCCAGAGCCATAATGTCAGATGTTGTGCGAGTGAGGCTTGCCACATCCTCGTAATCGTATTTGAAGAAATCCTGAAACTCTATAGAAGGATTCACAAGCTGGCCGCAATGATCAGTTTGAATGTTTTCCGTTTGGCTCTTACCTTCTGTCCGGTTGATAAGAACCAGTCCCAGGTCACTTGGCTGTAGCTCATGTCCCCGACTTGTAGGTGAATTAGATTCAACCATATTGTCGTAGGTTGTCTCTGCAATACGACGTTGTAGCCTCAGCAGTAGATGCTCACTATGAGTCTCAGCAATAAGTCGGGTGCTTCTCTGATTCACACAGTCTACGAAAAGATCCGCCAATGCTGCTTGCGCTTCAGGGTGCAGGTGCAGTTCCGGCTGTTCGATCAAGAGAGTGCTATTGCTATCGGCTAACAGGCACTGGATGATCACGGGCAAGACTTGTGAGAGTCCAAAGCCAACATCTACCAGGTTCCTGGATTTTTCCTTCTCTTCTTCATGAATGTTCACACTGGCAACCAGGGCTCGCTCAAGAAAACTGTAAAGGGTGGTCGGATAAGCACTATGGCACAGACCAACATCTTGCAACCAGCGGTCACTCTCGCCCATTACCGACTGATCCACCTCCCCACCTAGATACCTCAAGTACCCCCGCAGGCCACTGCCCTGCCAGTCCCGGATTCTCTGCCCATCGAATACAAACTCTCGCTCCGGCCCTGGACGCAGGGGCCCCAGATAATCGGTCTGCTGCAAGAACTGCTCGACCGTTTGTTGCAACTCATGCAGCAAGGCCACTGCAAACCGCAAGTCATCGCTTGAGGCAGTACTGCTTCCCGAGGTAGCTGCCGGCGTTTCTAGAGTCGGGAGGAATCCCGATGCAAGGTCAATACGCATACCGGCCCAGGCCGAATCCCTATCCACCTCGTGACCGTGCAGAATGTCGCTATGAGGCCACCAGATGTCGTTGTGAAAGCCCCATTCGCCTTCTCCTTCCATGGCAGCAGGGTAATCGAGACGGTAGGCCGCAAAGACGATCAGATGTTCTGTGTGGGACAGCGGATAAGTGATTTCCAGTTCGGTCAGCCACGCCTGTTCGAGTTCGTCGTTCCACTCGTATTGCAGCCATAGCTCCACTTGATCTTGGGCCTGGCGAGCGGGAATTTCTGGCACCCCCTCGCGCCGCCGATGTTGGTTCACCAAGCGAACGAGGGGGTCTAGCGTATCTACCAAACTGCAACGAAAAGCAAAGACAGCGGGCTTGGGCAAATCAGGGCTGCCAGGACTGACATGAATCATGGTTCTGAAATCTCCAACGTCAACGCCTTGGCGAGCAGCATAGATAAATGGCTCGGCGCCTGCCTCTGCCTTCAAGCTTTGCTTCAGCAACCGCAGGGCGCGACCGATTACGCTCTTGCCGCTAGAGTTTTTTCCGAACAGCAGGGTGATGGGCCGAAGTTCGATCCAGTCGGTATCCTGGAACGCCATAAGGTTTTTGAGCCGGATGGCTTCTACGCTCATGCACCAACTCCTCTACCTGGGCAACTGGCTTGGGACCGTATTGAGGTTCAACTGATGCACATGGGTCAAGATTTGCGCCACGATGCACTAAATCGGCTCAACGTCCTGAGCCGCAGGCCGCCCCTTCAAACCCTTCCCTTCCACAAACCGTACCCGCTGGCCCTCCCGCAGCGTGCGTCCACCCCGGATGGCCGTCTTGTGAACAAACAGATCAGATTTTCCTTTTCGGGCGATAAAGCCATAGCCTTTTTGGTCGTTGAACCACTTGACGGTGCCCGTTTCGATGCCCTTGGCCGGCCTGGCCTCTGCTCTAGGGCGTAGCCGGGGCGCCGTGTCGCGCACAGTCCAGCCAGCGAGGACGGCCAACGGATCGGGCAGCACGGGCCGCTCTTTGTACTCGTTGACCTTGTCCAGGCCATGCTCGATCTCCATGTAGCGGGTCGCGTCCAGCCAGGCTTCATCGCTTTCATGCCACTCCAACATGGCCAGTAGCATCTGGATGCGTTCTATCTCGTGCAAATATCGAGCGCGGCTTTCCAATCCTCGCAGGACGTATTGCTCGAATTGCCGCACGTAGGGAGTTCCGTCTGCTTCTGAAGCCGCGACGGCCCACTCGTCGCCGTGGAAGAGTTGGGCGTAGCGCGCCCGGCGATCCGTCAGCCGTAAATTGGCTCGAACGGCTACGGCCCCCATCCCCAGCGGTTTGCCCATGCCCAACTTGTGGCGATACACCTTTCCCTCGTCGCCGGGGAGGGACAACACCCAAAGCAACGCACCAAGCTCCTCCGGATGTAGGTTTTCGAAGCGGAGAGTGAACCGAAAGCGAACGCCGGAGGCCAACGGCACCATCCGCGTGAGCTGGCTCTCGTGTTTGAGTTCGCTGGGGCTGGCCTCGATGTCGGGCGTCGCGCCTTTGTGCCAATAGAGCTTGTGACCTCGAAGCTGGGTCTCCAGCGGCGACGTGCCATAGTGGGCCAAGCTGGCCTTATCGTCTGGGTCGTGGCCGGCTTCCCGATCTTGGGCCAGGTAGTGCTGAAACGTGGTCGGCTTGGGGCCGGACAGAACGTGAGGCGTAATCGGCTCAGGCTTGAGCCAGACAGAGCCTTTGGCACCGACGAAATGTGCATCGCCAAAAGAGACACGGCCCGCTCTCTGATCCTCAGGGCTGCTCTCGTCTTCCACCCAGCCAAAGATGGCATCGGCCAGGTCGGGGAAGGAGGTATCCTTCAGTTCCGGGGGAACAAAGTCACGCGGGTTGGCAGCCCGCTTGCTGCCCGGCAGCCGGGCCGGGACGCGAAAGTGGGGACTGTGACCGAAAGCGATCACTTCGCCATCCTGCTCGACGTAAAAAACCGGTCCACCGTCCTTTAGACAGCCCTTATTGTCGTCTCCCCACAATTCTTGTTTCTGGAAAGGTGTCAGGCCGGCCAAGTAGTCTCGGACTGTTTGTTCCCGAATCTTGAGGGAGCGAGCGCGGGGATCTGGAAGTAAAATGAGCGCGTGGTTCTTGCGGGGCGAGGGGCCTGCTGAACTTGTCTCCAACATGTTGCCGGAGCAGACCAGCATACCCTCGTACTCGTAATTGTGGCCCGCCTGGGGCGAGCCGATGCGGGTGATAGCCACGTACTTGCCGCGCTTACCCCGTCGCTCCTGGGCCTCAAAGGTGACGGGGAAAAAGCCGGGACGATAGCGGGGACTGTTGAGCCGCACAAAGCCCGGAATGGCATCAGGAGGGATGATCCGCTCTTTGACCTTGAAATAGTTGCCCCTCTCGGCACCCAGGCCCACACTGGCCGGCGTGCCCGCCGGTGCGATGTACCAATCGTCTCCCCGGTGGACCAAGAATCCAGCCTTCACGTCGGCCCCGTACCGTCCCAACATGTCCTCGTAGGGCACACGCAGGGGATCGTCACGCGCCGCGGCCACGGCGCGAAAGGTGAACGTTGGCTCGTCGGCCACCCAGCGCATTCGGCCAAAGCCGGCGATCTCGACCAGCGTGCGAACCATGCCCCTCAGGCTGCTGGCCGGAATGACCGGCACGGGATACCCCTCCACCTTTTCAGCGGAGGAGCCGTAGAAAGGCGCACGCGCGATCTTTTCTTCTTCTGTCAGATCGTCCGGCTTTTTCTGGCCGGTGGTTCTGAACTGCACCTCGGTCATCAGGCCGCGCACATAGGTCGGCGAGCAGGTTTCCAGTTCACATTCGATCCAGCCGCTGAGTGCATCAGTGTCATATACGTCGTGGTCGAGGGGCTGTTGGGCCTCTACGACCTTTCCAGGCAGAGGCACAAAGTTATATGGCGCGCGTGCGCACACGGAGCGGCCCTTGTCACGACGCGGACGTGTCGGATTGCTGTGCTTGGGACTCATTGTCTTCCTCCTGCCTATCCTTCCAACCCCACCAACCGGCTCAGGGCGATGTACGCCTGGCCTTCGGCATCAAAGTCCACATAGTGCTTCACCACCAGTTTGGGCCGTTGTTTGCCCTGGGGAATCGCCGGCGGCGCGTGGCGCTGCCCCTGCGCCCCTTCCTGCAGCAGGGCAAAGCCCTCCTCCTGACGCACTTTGACGGGACTGCCCTGATGCCACAGCAGGTGCTTTTCCTCAAGTGGCTCTGTCAATCCTACACCGGTGTCGGTCAGCAGCCGCGCTTCAAACCCTTTCGCCGTGCGCCAGAGCTGCACTTCGCCGCCCGGACCAAAGATCCGGGCATCCTGTAGCGTCTCAGCCCGCAGTTCGACCGCTACCGAGGGGTACTTTTTCGGATCGTCAAAGACGTCGCTCGAAAGCGTCAGCTTGCCGTTCGCCCCCCACTTGCCCCAGATGACGCCGTCGTCGGCGTGGGCCAGCAGCCAGGGCATCTGGGCGTTCATCTGCCCGTTCAGCCAGGCGCGGAGCGCCTCTTTGCTTGACTGTTGATCAATCTCTATGGGAATGGTTGTTCCATACTGCTTGCTCATGCGCCCTTGCCCCCTTTGTACTCGTGGAAGGCCGCCACGTAGGCTTCCAGTTCTTTCGGCTGGCCGTCACCACCAAACGCCAGGCCGCCGTCGTCGCGTTGGACCAATTCCCAGGTTATTTTTTCTCTGCCCTTGAGCGTCAGTGTGGCCCGCTTCCCCTGCAATCTGCCCCGGCCCACGCTGCTCTCGCCGCCCAGGGGCAGGTCGCCGGTCCACAGATCTTTGAGCACCAGCAGCAACAGGCCGATCTCGTACGTCCGCGGCTGGCGCAACTCCAGTTGGAGGCGCACCTGCGAGCCGTCACCGCCAAAGACCGGCTGCTGGAAGAACAATGCCTGGGGATAGGCCCCACCGGTAAAACGGTCGATCTTGACCCGGCCGTGAACCAGGTCGCTCGCGCCTTTGACCTCCGTCTCGTGGGTCACCACCCGGCTGCCGGTGGGTGGCTTCTCACTGTCCCCATTGCGCCGGCCGAACATCTCGTTTATCAACGTCTGGCCTTTTTCCCGGCTGTGGATGGTGTTGGCGATGCGCAGCGCCCGCGCCCGCACCACGCCGGCCAGGCTGGTGCCCGACAGAATGGGAACCTCGCCCTCCTCACGCTTCGAGCGGAGATGGATCATGTCCGGGTCGTCGGCCGCGCCAGAGCCAGAGCGGATGAGCAGTGAGTTCCTCAATTGAAAGTCGCCTTCCAGGGTGAACGCCTCCCGCCGGTCCTCGAAATTGGTCAGATCCCCGTCCAAAAGCGCTGCAATGTGCTTACCGATCTCTTCTCCGGCGGCATCGCCCGCCAGCCAGGCGACCAGTCCGCGCGGCATGGTCAGATCGTAGCACCGCACGCGCCATTCCGTCACCCGGCACTGACCCAGACCGCGCCGCTTGCGCGAGCCCAGGCCGATTTCGCCCCGTTCCAGCCCACGCAGGGCCAAGGCCAAGAGGGGCAACAAATGCTGGTTGTCGGCAGTGAGCAGCAACTCGAAGGATAGGGGAAAGGTTGTCCCTGCTTGCAATAGCTCGATGTCGAACTTTCCTCCCTCCTTGGCGGTGCGGGTTTTGGGTTCTAGAGCCACGCCGTCGCGCAGCTCGACGCCGACCTCGCGGCCCAGAGCGTCGTCCACCAGCAGCCAGCTTTGCACACTGGCTTTGCCCGTCACCTCGCCGAAAAGTTGGGAGGCCCGCTCCCGTGCCGTGATGCGTTGGCGATAGCCCTCCAGGTACTCGTGCAGGTAGTTGCGCAGTGCCCCGGCGATGGAGGTGCCAGTGAGTAAGGGAGTCCGCCCGTCGCGAGCGTCGCGCAGCAGAGGCATGTCGGTCAGGCCCTCGGCCTCGCCGCCTAGGTGGGTCGGGGTCTCTAGCACCAACGTGCCCCCGATCTCCACCCGCTCCACGATGCCGCGTCCTCGCCGTCCGCCGGGATTGGGTTTCCTTTCGTTCATTTCTGTCCCTCCTGGCTCTTGGTTGCCTTTTGCATCACGCCGTCAATCAGCCGTAGGGTGTAGATGCGCTTGAGGTCATCGTCCAGGGTCGCGTCCTGTCCGGCGACCTGGGGCAGACGTCCGCTGCCCAATAGCTGCTGCTCTACGTCGCGGCTTTCTATCCGAGTATTGATCCAATCTAGCAGGGAGACGCTGTTCACCCGCGCCCGCCTTAACCGGTCTTTCGCCCCCTTCAGGTTCTCCATGTGTTCTTTTACGGGCGTCACTGTTTCCTCGTTCAGCGCCCGCTGTACGGCATTGCGCACCCGCGAAAGTTGGGTGTTAGGCGGCAGGCGCTTAAACGTAACCCCGCTCAGGTAATCAGTCAGGCCGCGATTGAGCAGCAGCCGCAGCCGGTGTTGGGCCATCTCCTGGGCGAGGGCCTGGCTGTCCACGGAGACCTTGGGACGCAGACGTGACACAGAAACCGACGGTTGCCGCTGCACGGTAGGCGCCGTTTGCCAGTTGACGGCGAGGCGTCCAAAGCCCTCGGCGCGTCGCTCGCCTAGGCCCAGGGACACCCTACGACGCAGCGTATCCGGGCTAAAGGCGCCTGTCGAGTAGACATACACGCTGCCGGCCTGCAAAGCCCAGGACTGTGGCAGCGGCAGCCCCCACTTGCGGTTGAAGCCGCCGACCAGGTTCAGGCTCTGGTAGCGGCGTTTGGCTTCGAGCCCCTCCATCCCCAGCAAGTCGGCCAGCGCGCCGTCCAGGTCGCCGTTGATCTGGCCGTCGCAGCCACGCACTAACGTGTCGCTCAGCAGGGTGACGACGATCTGCCCACTGGCGGGGGGAGGAGCCGATGGGTACTCTTGCCAGCCGGTGACGATGGGTTTTACCTCCAACCACACGCGCCCGTATCCAGCTGTGCGCCCCCCACCAATGAGCAGTTCAGACTGATCGCACAACAGGTCGTACAGGCCGCTCAGATCCACATCATCAGGGGCGACGATGGCCCCAGCCAGGACCTCGCCTGCGGCCAGGGCGTCGTAGCGAAACACTTTGTTGCTCTCGTCGCGCCGATTGGTTTCCAACAAGGCGATATGGACGTTGACCTGGCGCGGCGGCGAATAGCAAACTGCCCGCGGCGGGGGAGGCAGGGCAAAGGAAATCTCTTCATCGTCCTCGTCATACTCTGGCTCAGGAAAAGTCAGGGAACAGAATTCGGCATCCCTGGGTGGCTTGGGCTGGTCGATCTGCTTTGGCAGATCTGGCTTTACGGCCAGGTCATAAAGGCTGCTATGCTCGTCACCGGCCCGGTCCTTGTCGGTGAACCACGACCGGGGGGTGGGCAGCATCCGCGCCTTTTCGGCCCCATACCAGGGATAGGCGTTCAAGTAGCAGACTGTGCCGTCCAGGAACCACTGCCTGGCCCGAGGGTCGGCAGCCAGGTCGTCGGTGGAATGTTGTACCAGGTAGCGGGCGATAACGGCGCCCCTCAGAGCACTACCCGGAATGAAGGGCAGGCCGACGGCGCTGTTTTCTTCACCGCTTTCCGCCTGGGAGACCAGCACCGGCTCCAACAACTCTAAGCAATACGGAATGGCTTTCATACGCCCACCACCTTTCGAAAAGTCTCAAAGTGCGTGTCGGTGACCGGTTGGCCTGTGCCGTCCAACAACTCGGCCCGCAGCCGGCCGTGACCACGATTGCGCCCCGTGCCCACCCGCCGCAAGGCTTTCACCGTGGCTGCTAGCAGGGCCAGGTCGTCGTCCTCCGGCTTCTGGAGGAAGGTAAGCCGTGCGACAAAGGTCATGCCCCGCAGGATGAGGCGCAGGCTGCGCAGCGTCTCTTTGCGCGGAGCGCCGGTCTCAGGATCCATGGCCGTCTGGCGGCGTAGGGTGGTCAGGGTTTCTAACACATCGGCTCGCGTCAGTCGCTCGTTGTCGACGTCCCAGGCGATGGCCTTCCGCAAATCGTCAGGCAATCGCGCCGGACCGATACGCAGGATGGCCTGGCCCTGCATTGTAGCTCCGCTCTGGCCAAAAAGCCGGTCAGCGACTGCCTGCCAATCCTTCTTCCCTGCCTTGTCCAAGGCAAAGACCAGGTCATCGCACTCTGCGCCCAGGAGCCCCTTGAGCGCCCGTCCACCCAGGTAGGGCAGGCCGTAGCGGTCGTGCTGCACTTCGACATCCACCAGCCCGGCCACGCCGTCGCCACGGCCAAAGACAGCGTCGCTGAGCAGGTCCAGCTCCAGATAGTATTCTTTCATCGCGTCGGCCCTCCTTCCAGAGGAACGTAGAAATCCAACGCTTCGACGGCGTCCCAGTAGCCGCAGCGCCCACTGCCATGCCAGCCACTGGCGACCGTGTCCGGTTGGCCAGTAATCTCGGGCAGGTTGAGGTCGTGCAGAGCCAGGAAGTGCTGGGTGGCTTTCCGTCCCTCGCGTAGGGCGTCGCGCAGGGCCTTGATCTTACTGCGTCTCCCGGCCCAGGGATCTCGGTCAAAGCCGGCCAGCATCGCAGTGAAGGTCTCCCAGGAACGCCAGTCGCCGTCGGGCGGGTCGAGGCGCAGGGGGCGCATCAGCAGGTCGCCCGCCGGCACGGTGTACTCTCGCTGGCGCAGCTCCTTGAGGGGCAGCACCAGGCCGCTCACGGCAAAGTGCCAGTCCAGCGCGGTCAGGCGTCGATCGGGCGCTGCGTCCGTGATATGGCCCTTGGCCGAGGCGCACAACGCTTCGGCCAGGTCGTAGGCGCGAGAGAAGGGATAGTGGGACTTGACCACGGCCACGCCGGCCCGGCAGTAGGCCGGCTCCCCATCGGAGAGGATCTGCCGGGAAAAGAGCCGCAGATAGTGGGCGGCCACGGCCAGCCCCAGGCGGCCATCGCAGACAAAGGTCACGTCATCACCGCCAAAGACGATGGGCCGGAAGGGCAATAGCCACGGGCCGTTGCCGTCGCGCCGCCGGAGGGGAACTTTGCCGATGGACCGCCGTTCTCCCCGGGGCTTCTTTTCGACCACCACCGCGTCCAGCAAAGCGTCCACCGTAGCCCGGAGGGCCAGGTCGGCAAAGTCCTGCACCGATTTGGAGAAATCGGCCAAAGCCCGCCGGTACTGCTCGTTCTGGTCGGGCCGGGCGTACTGTTCGCCGAGCTTTTTGATGCGCTCGCCCATGCGGTTGCCGTCGGTGTGGATGACGGCCAGGTAGCTGGATTCGCCGGGGGTGCCGAACTGGTCAAAGTTGTAGACGAAATCGTAGCCCTCTTTAATCACGCGGGGAATCTGATCTTCCAAGCGCTTTTTGCCTGCTTTTTCGGCAGCCAGCTTGTGTTGCACCTCCACCGAGACCAACTGCTCGTCGCGCACCTCCACCGCCGGCGCGCCGGTATAGACGCAGGCCGCCGTCACACCCAGTCCGGCCAAAGGGGTGGACCATCGGCGGTCGCGTTTGCGTTGTGCCAGTTCCTCGCGGAGTTTCTGGTGCACCTGGGCCAGCGAATCCCCGCCGGGGTCGAAGGGCTTACGCTTGACCACCAGGTTCAGCCCCCGCGCCCGTTCCAATGCCCGCCGGGTGAACTTGCGGGCAAAGGCGTCGGCAGCGCCCTCGCTTTCAAAGATGAGCATAGCGTTGCCGCCTCTGGCATAGACGATCTCGGACTCCTGGACAGCGAATTCACGCACCCAGTCCTCGTCCTCGGTCGCCTGGCGCACCAATTCCGAGGCTCCGATGTTCTGGGCAAGCTGGTTGCTCCCAAAGAGGTAAGGCTGGATGCCTGTCGCCTCGACTAACATCAACCATTGTTGGCTCATCACACCTCCCTATTCGCAGTTTGAAACCAATTCTCCAGCCAGGCGGCCAGGTCCACAAGGTGTTCCTGGCCGAATACTTTGATCTTACCCTCGGCATCCCACGTCTCTTCCACCTCCGCCTGGAGGGTGGCAGGCTTGGGCACGCAGCAGACCAGCCCAATGCGGGCCTCGTCGCCGCCTAACTGACGGGCTCGGACAAAGACTTCGAATAGATGCTCTTTGGCGAATTTTGGCTTTTCGGTCATCATGCACGAAATAGCGAACAACTGATAGCCCCACATGGCGGCCACATCTATGTCGAAATCGGCCTGGCCAGGTTTTTGAGGTTTGAGGGCGATACCGTAGTCACAAAAGCCAAGGGGAGCGGCCAGTGGGGCGAGTGCATCGAACGTATATTCCTCCAGCCAGCCACCATTAAAAAACTTGGAGCAACTGACCAACGTTTCGAACCCAAGCGCCCAAGCCACGCCTGTTTCCGAGGGCGTCCCGCTACAGAGATCGCCAAAGCCACGGATGGCCGGCTCCAAGGCCGGATAGTCTGCGGCCGTCGGCAGTTGAAGATCTGGCTCCCTAAAAGTCCAGAGCCATTTGCGCCACTGCTTACACCCCTGGGAGGTGGCATGGACCTGCGCTAGCGTCCTGCAGAATTGGGGTTTCTTAGCCTCCCGGCGTAGGGACTGCAATTCATAGCCGTGCAGACCGAACAGCGTCTCAAAATCCAGCTCCACCGCCCGACCAACCGGCACCCGCTGGGTGGGGATTCCCTCACGGTTGATGACCATCGTCAGCGAGGTAGCGTCCAGGTAGGTGAAGCAGCCCCGGGGATAGGCCCGGCGCAGGGCGTGGTAAACGTGGACGGACATGGGCTTGGTGCCGCCGGTGTAGTTGAGGCCCACTTCGGCGGCAGGGGGAATCTCTTTGAGCATCGCTTCCATCTGCTTTTCGATAGCGTCAGGATCAGAGCGGGGAATGCCACGCAGGTGGGTGGTCAGATTGGGCTGATAGTGCGATTCCTTCAGCGCAGTCGCCAGCCGCTCGGCGACGTCGTAGGTGTTCTGCCCTTCTTCTTGTGAATGGAGCAGGTAGAGAGTGGCGTTGGGCCTGGTCAGCAGGCAGGCCGCCACATAGTTCGGCAACGGGTTGGCGCCGACCAGGAGAAACAGTACATCCGTTTGGTAGGACAGCAAGATATCGGGGATTGCATTGGCCATATCGCTCCTCCAGAGGGCAGTTCTGGGTCACAGACCACCGTCAACAGAGATTACGCGCGTGACCGGATCACGGTAGGGTTCGGTCATACTCCTCCTCCTTGGAGAACGATC